>CAZGDV010000133.1:0-6786 GCA_964524995.1 uncultured Dehalococcoidia bacterium
GGTATGTCAGTCCCTCACTGGAGGGAATGCTCGGCTATAGCCGTGATGAACTGCTGGGCCGCGGATCATTTGGGTTCCTGCATCACGACGATGCACAGAACGTGATTGACCACTATGGCGAGCTTGCGAAGAGTGCCGGTCAGGCTGTCCACGTGGAGGTCCGTTTCAGACACAAGAATGGCACCTGGCGTATACTCGAAGGTGTAGCGAACAACCTGGTAGGCGATCCCTCGGTCAACGGCGTGGTGATCAACGCCCGGGACATCACCGAGCGCAAGATGGCGGAGGAAGCACTCAGAGAACGTGAAGAGTACTTCAGGGCGCTGATAGAGAACTCGCTGGAGGGAATAGCCATCCTCAATCCAGACATGACGATTCGCTACGAGAGCCCGTCCGCCGAGCGAATAGTAGGCTATGCGCCTGAAGAGATGATCGGTCACCACGCACTGGAGTTCATCCACCCCGATGATATCAGGATCGCGGTCAAGACTCTTGACGCCTTGACCAAGAACCGATCAAAGCCCGTGCCCACCGCTATACGCCTCCTGCACAAGGACGGAACCTGGCACATAGTGGAGGGAGTCGCACAGAATCTCCTGAACGACCCCATCGTCAGTGGCGTGGTCGTCAACTACAGGGATGTCACCGAACGCAACCAGGCAGAGCAGCTTCTGAGGCAGAGGGAAGAGCATTTCAGAGCGCTCATCGACCACTCTCTTGACGGGATAGCCATCCTCGATCGAAACGGGACGATACGCTACCAGAGCCCCTCGGCTGAACGAATGATGGGACGCCAGCCGGACGAGCGCCTGGGCCGAAACCCGTTCGAGTACGTACACCCCGACGATATGCCAAACGTCGCGCGTGCGTTCGCCGAACTTGTTGAGTCCCACGGCGCCGTCGTCTACAAGGAGGCACGCGTGTCGCACGCCGATGGCTCGTGGCGTACTGTGGAGGTCGTTGCACAGAATCTGCTCGATAGCCCCGCCGTCGGGGCGATAGTCGTCAATTTCCGCGACGCAACGGAGCGAAAGCAGTCCGAGCAGGCACGCATTGAGCACGCGGCGGCCCTCGCCAAGGCGGAGGAGTTGGAGCTGTCGCGGCAAAGGATAATCACCGCGGAAGAGTCCGTCAGGCGCGATATAGCGCAGGAGCTGCACGGGTCCGTACAGAATCGGCTGATCGTCCTCTTGCACAGGTTGTCCGAACTGGAGCGGGAGGCGCGTTCTCCTGATATGGCAACGAAGCTCACCGATCTCCGGGAGAGACTGGCCGATCTGCTCGAAAGCCATGTACGCTCGATCAGCCATCGACTCTACCCATCGATATTGCGTAGAGGACTGACGGCGGCGCTCCAGTCGCTCGCAGACCGGTTCGAGACGGCTCTTCCAATCGAGATGAAGCTGGACCAGGACCTGGCGCGCGCGGAGCGGAACGAGCCGAGGTTGATCCCCGAGCAGGTCAGGTTGTCGGCGTATCGCATCGCCGAGGAGGCCCTGAACAACGCTGCGAAGAGCGCGGCAGCCACCAAGGCCACGATAGTGCTTGCGCTGGGCTCCAATGGCTGGCTGCGGCTGGAGGTGGCAGACGATGGGCAGGGGTTCGATCCGGAGTGTGCATCCAGAGGCCTCGGCATCCTCATGATGCAGGACTACGCCGAGGTGGCCGGCGGTCAGTGCCGAATAAGGAGCTGTCCCGGTGCGGGTACCGAGATCGTTGCTACGCTTCCGCTTTCAGCGCCTCACGAAGAGTCTTCAGAGAGAACCTCGCCTTCGGTATGAACGCCAGAGCTCCCTCATCGCGTGCCAGCTGCTCATAGACACGCTCTTGATAGGCACTGACGATTATGGCCTTTGTGTTGGGACAGTTCTCTTGCACATAACGGGCCACACCCAACCCATCCGGGTCCGGCATGTACATATCGGCGATCACAAGGTCCGGTAGCAGTGACGCTATCAGGGACACAGCCTCGTGCCCGCTGCTTCCTTCACCCACGACCCGGAAGTCCCCGCTTGCCTCCAACACAGAGCGCAGCCAATCACGGAACTCGGGTTCGTTGTCTGCTACGACCACACGATACATGACACACCGCTTCCACACTTGGGTCAAAGAGCCCACGTGGGCAGAATACAATACGCTTGTGTGAAAGCTATAGTGCTAACCTGATGATTGGGGAGGTGGAAGGCCTCTAGCGGCTCTGGGAGTTCTCCAGATAGACGAGGGTGGCTCTGACGCGGGCGTGAATCTCCGGCTCCTTGGAGAGATGGAGCTCCTGGTATATGGCGTTGATGTAGGTCTCGACCGATTTCTCCGAAAGCCCCAAGCGCTGTGCTATCGCCGCATTGCTGAATCCCTGTGCAATGAGCTCCAGCACTTCCTGGTTCCTCCTGGTCAAACCGGCCACGGCGGAGCCCTGCCTGGGACGCAGACCCGAGACGACGGCGGGGTCCAGGACAACCATGCCAGCCCTGCTACCCTGAATAGCCCGTACGACAGCGGCAATATCCGGTACGGTCTGTTTCAGAAGATATGCCCAGCCCCGTATGTCTTCCAGCGGCAGGCTTGTCACGTAGCGCCGCTCGCTGTGAGCGGACAGGATGACTATGCCGACCTGCGGCGTTTCTCTCTTGATCTGAGTCGCCGCTTCCATCCCGTCCATATCACCGACAAGTTCGATGTCCATCAGCACGACGTCAGGTTTGGTTTCTCTGGCCAAACGGATCGCTGTCTCACCATCCTCGGCAGTCCCGACCACCTCCAGGCCCGGTTCGCCAGAAAGCGTCCGACTCAGCAGATCCCTGAACAACGCCTGGTCGTCCACCACGAGAACTCTGGTCTTCTCCATCAGGCCTAACCTCCGCCGGACCCACCGGCCGTGGACCAGCCTTTCCACCCAATTGTCGCACCGCAAACGGTAAGTCTCGGGGTTTGCATAACATAGCACACTTCGCCTCGTCTGCCAAGGCGTCTTCCTATAAACACGCGGTCGAGGCGCACAAATAGGGGGCTAGCCTTGTTCCGCTCACGGGGTCACCCCTACCAGGCACAGTGCTAGCCCTTGCTGCGGCTCAGGCTACGGGGGTATCTCAAAGAGGGCCATACACCATACTCCCGAGCGGCCCTCGGCCCTAAACTCAAAGGGGCGGCATGTGGGGCCGATGAGGGGAAGCTGCGCGTACCAGACCGGTATGCGACACAGGCCGCCTCGGGCTGGTGGTGTCCCAGTCTCTCTGCAGGAGAAGCAAATGGCAGGTATTACTGCATATGGAGCCTACATTCCCTGGCATCGAATCGACCGGCAGGAATTCCTCAAGGCATGGGGTGGATTCGCCATACCGGGAGAGAAGGCTGTCGCCTACTATGACGAGGACAGTGTCACGATGGCCGTGGAGGCAGGTCTCGACTGCATAAGAGATATAGACCCCGCATCCGTCGATGCACTCTACTTCGCCACGACGACATCTCCCTACAAAGAGAAGCTGTGCTCGGCCATCATGGCCCTCGCTCTGCACCTGCGGCGCGATACACAGACCGCAGACATCACGAGCTCGCTACGGTCCGGCACCACCGCCATGCGCTTTGCCCTTGACGCAGTCGACGCCGGCAGGGTAGGCTCAGTGTTGGTGACCGCCTCCGACACACGCATGGCCCCGCCATCAGGCATAACCGAGCAGGCCCTCGGAGACAGCGCCGGTGCCCTTCTCATAGGTAAGGACAACGTAATCGCCGAGGTGCTGGACTCGTACTCGGTATCGGATGAGCTGGCGGCGACCTGGCGCAACGAGAACGACACCTTCATCCGCTCCTGGGAAGACCGAATGGTGATGGACGAGGGGTACTCCAAGGTCATGCCCGAGGCCATCAATGGAGTGATGAAGAGAACCGGCACTACACCAAAGGACTTCGCAAGAGTCGTGTTCGATCCCCCCGGAGACGTTCGAAGGCACGGCAGGGTGGCGGGGGAACTGGGATTCGATCCGGCCCAGATGCTGGACCCCGGCGGCCTCTTCATGACTGTCGGCCTTCTCGGTGCGGCTATGTCCCTGGTCATGCTGATCTCAGCACTGGAACAGTCGAAGCCAGGCGATAAGATACTCTTCGCCAGCCACGGGAATGGCGCTGACGCGTTCATATTGCAGGTGACGGATGCAATCGAACGCCTGGGGGACCGGCGGGGATATGCCAAACATCTCCAGTCCAAGCACATGATGCGTTCATGCAACGATATTCTCAAGTGGCGCGACATCGTCCCGCTGGACCAAGCCCGGCGACCCGACAGAGGACACCTCTCCGTTGCAGCCAACTGGCGTCAGAGGAAGGACCTTCTGGGCTTGTGGGGCATCAAATGCCGAAAATGCGGCACCCCCCAGTACGACAACGGCGGCATCTCTACAACGCCCATCAGAGTGTGTGCGGTATGCGGGGCCGTGGACGACTTCGACGACTACGACTTCTCGAGGAAGAAGGCCAAGGTCTTCAGCTACACGCAGGACCAGTTGGCACCAGCGCTGGACGCACCTAGTTCCGTCGTGCTCATCGATTTCGACGGCGGCGGCAGGATGCTCTTCGACCTCACAGACAGGGATCCCGAGGAGGTCAAGGTGGGCATGGAGGTCGAGATGACCTTCCGCAAGGTCTTCTTCGATCGTGGCCTGGTCAACTACTACTGGAAAGCCCGACCGGTAAGGTGCTGAAGGAGGCTGCAGATGTCAGGAAGCATCAAGGACCGGGTTGCGATTGTCGGCATGGGCTGCACGCGCTTCGGCGAGCTGTGGGACAAGGGCCCGAGCGATCTTATCGTCGATGCTGTGCAGGAAGCTCTGGCTGATGCAAACGTCGATATTGGGGACATCGAGGCTGCGTGGGCAGGGAGCATATTCAGCGGTCACGGCGGCCGCTCCGTAAGCGAGCCTCTACGCCTCCAGTACATCCCGATCACCCACGTCGTCAATGCCTGTGCCTCCGGGCACGATGCGGTCAGAAACGCCGCCTATTCGGTAGCTGCAGGCATATATGATCTCGTGCTGGCGGTCGGCTTCGAGAAGATCAAGGACGAAGGCATGAGTGGACTGCCGGGCATGGACAATCTCACCAAAACACACGCTGTGGGCACCATGCCAGGCATGTTCGCGATGATGGCTACCAAGTACTTCCATCGATACGGTCTGTCGCCGCAGGACGGCAAGACCATGCTGGCCAAGATATCAGTCAAGAGCCATGCAAACGGCTCCATGAACCCCAAGGCCCACTTACGCAACGTGCTGACCGTGGAAAGGGTATTGAACGCGCCCATGATAGCCTGGCCGCTCGGCCTCTTCGACTGCTGTGGTGTCTCCGACGGGGGCGCGGCGGCCATCATCACCAGTGCAGAGAAAGCGAAAGAGTTCCGCAAGGACCCGGTTTACATAAAGGCCCTACAGATATGCGCCAGCCCCACCTCCGGCCGCCTCACCACCGACTACGACTTCACACACGTCGAGGAGAGCTATCGGGCTGGCATCGCTGCCTATAAGGAGGCGGGAATCACAAACCCCAGGAAAGAGATCAGCATGGCTGAGGTACACGATTGCTTCTCGATAACGGAAGCGGTGACAATGGAGGACCTCCAGTTTAGCCCGAGAGGGAAGGTGAAGGACGACATCGAGGCGGGGACATTCGAGCTAAACGGCGAGCTTCCGGTTCAGCCGGACGGGGGGCTGAAGTGCTTCGGTCACCCGATCGGCGCCTCCGGAATACGCATGCTGTATGAGCTTTATCTCCAGCTCCAAGGTAGGGCCGACAAGCGCCAGATCAAGGATCCCGAACTCGGATTGGCCCACAATATGGGTCACGAGCCCCTGGCCCCACTAGTCAGCGTCTGCATCGTCGGCCTGTGAAGCCGCGATGGCCGGACAGCGCCGGGGGGGCATGATAGAGAGGTGTAAGAATGACACAACCAGCACCGGCATCGCCAGTGTTCTGGCGGTTCAACGCCGAGGTATTCAGACTCATCGGCATCAGATGCAGGAAGTGCGGGCACATCAGCTACCCCCGAACGAAGATCTGCCATGAGTGTGGCAGTCTCGACTTGCAGGAATACCAGCTGTCGAGAACGGGTACGATACACACGTTCTGCATCAACTGGGCCCCTCCCCCCAACTTCGAACCTCCCATAATCCCGGTCGCGGTCGACCTGGACGGCGGCGGCAGATACCTGGGGATAATGACCGAAGCGTCCACCCCTGAAGAGGTCAAGGTCGGTGCCAAGGTTGAGATGGTGCTGAGGAAGATGATAACCGACAGGGGATTGAACGTGTACGGATACAAGTTCAGACTCGTGGAGGACCAGCAATGAGAGGCAAGGTCGCAGTCATCGGGGTGGGGATGATCAGGTTCGGGGAGCTGTTCGAGCAGAGCCTCGAGAACATGATACAGGAGGCGTATCTCAGCTGCCTGAACAACATCGATAAGGGGCTCGACCCGAAGGAGATCAAAGCGGCCTGGTTCGGCCAGTGGAGTGGCGGCTTCATCGGACAGGGGGCCCAGAGCGGCCAGTCGCTGGCAACCTACGTCGGCCTGCTGGGCATCCCGGTCACCAGGCTTGAGAACGCCTGCCCAACGGGAGGTGACACATTCCGGCACGCGTGTCTCGGAGTAGCCTCCGGCGCATACGATATCGTGCTGGCCCTGGGAGCTGAGAAGATGAGAGATAAACCCTCCGCAGAGTCGCTGGGAGGAGCTGGCGGCGGGGGGGGGTCGGAGACTGGGAACCACCCAGCGTGGATGATGGGGCAGGGCGGTCCCGCC
>CAZGDV010000134.1:0-6780 GCA_964524995.1 uncultured Dehalococcoidia bacterium
GAGCCGCCGGACGTACGTGCCCGCGTCGGCTTCCTCCTCCACTTCCACCTCCAACGGCACGCGTCGCTCGTCGCCGGGGAGCTTGCCCATCACTTCCTGCATCCCGCGGAGGATCTCTGCGCGGCGCTTCTGCCAGTCGGCCGGCGTGGTCACCGGCTGCACCTCTCCGGCGGCATCGCGGTACTGGAGCAGATCGTTACGATCCAGGCCCGGCGGCCAACCGAGTCCACCAGCGGAACCAGGTTCTCCTGTGAGCGAACACCGCCTATTCGTTCCCCCCGAAAGCATCCGAGGCGACAGCGTACACATTGCCGGATCGCTGGCCCACAAGCTGCGCATCGTGCTTCGATTGAAGGCAGGAGACCACATCGTCGTTCTGGATAACAGCGGTGCAGAGCGCGAGGTCCGCCTCGATAGCCTTCGGGCCGACGAGGTGCGGGGATCGGTGCTGACGACCAGCCGGTGCGCCAACGAGCCGACCACCCGAATAACGCTGTTTCAGGCCCTGCTGAAGGGCAGCAGCTTCGACCTGGTGCTCCAGAAGTGCACGGAGATAGGAGTCGGCAGCTTCGTACCCGTGATATCGGAACGCTGCGTGGCCCGCGAGCCCAGCCAGACCCGCGCCGCCCGCTGGGAGAAGATCGTACTTGAGGCAGCTCAGCAGTCCCGCAGGGGTCTACTTCCCATCGTACATCCGATCACCAGCTTCGACGAGGCCTGTCGCTCGTCAACCGGCCCCAGCCTGATACTGTGGGAGGGCGAGAGGATTGCAGGGTTGAAGGACGTCCTCCAACCCCTCAATGAGTCGAACCCGGTCAGTATCAACGTCTTCGTCGGTCCGGAAGGAGGGTTCTCAATACAGGAGATAGAGCTGGCGCGCGCCTCCGGCATCATCCCCACCAGCATGGGAGGCCGTATCCTCCGCGCCGAGACGGCGGGGCTGGTGGCCAGCACCGCCTTACTCTATGAGTTCGGTGAAATGGGCTGATCTGCGTTTCAGCCCTTGGTGTTGAGCTATCGTGAAGCGGAGCCCCGGGCCTGCGGCCCGGGGCTCCGCTCAATCACGCTTCTTGAAGGCAAACGGTAGAACTGACTATCCGACCACAGCCTTGCCGATCAGCAGCCTGGCTATAATCATCTTCTGAATCTGCGGAGGGCCATCCCCCAACTGATAGCCGAGGACGTCCCTCAGTCGCTGGGAAATCGGGTGCTCGGTGCTGTAGCCGGGATGGCCGATAAGCACCATCATGTCCTTGATGCACTGCACCGATACCTCTACACTGAACCACTTCGCCATCGAGGACTCGATCGTGTGCGGCTTGCCCTGATCCTTGAGCCACAGCGTCCGGTAGCACAGCAGCCTTGCCGCCTCAACCGCGGTGTAGTGCTCCGCGATGTCGAAGGAGACACCCTGATAGCTCGCTATCGCCCTGCCAAAGGTCTTGCGCTCCTTCGACCATTCCATCGCATCCTGGATCGAGGCCTGTGCCCTGGCAAGGCACGTCAATGCGACGATGATTCGCAGCCAGTCCAGCGTGCCCATGACGGTGTAGAACCCCATCCCCTCCTCACCCTCGCGGAACGTGGCCGGTACGCGTACATCATCGAAGGTCACGAAGCTGGGATAGAGGCTGGTATTGCCCATCCAAGGGAGATGTTGGATCGTGACACCCGGGGTATCTGTGGGAATCCAGAAAAGGCTCACACCCTTGAACCCGGCATTCGGATCAGTCTTGGTCGATATAGATACGACATCCGCTACGGTAGCACCTGGCAGCGGGGTCTTCTCACCATTGATAACGTAGTAGTCGCCATCGCGGACCGCCTTGGTAACGATGCCCGCAGCGTCCGATCCTGCTGCTGACTCAGTAAAACCAAACGAGTGTCTCTTGTCGCGACTGATGAGCGGGGGGAACCATTCGTCCTGCACATCCTCGGGCAGGGTCTGAAGCAACGCGCTGGTTGCCTCCATGCCCCCGACAGCCTCCACGGTCGGGTCTACCTTGTGCACCTCTTCGTGGATGATTCCGATCTCAACGTGTCCTAGCGGATACCCCCCGTATTTCTCAGGTACGTTGATCTTCGTCCAGCCGAGATCAACGATCTTCTTGTCGATGTCCTTTAGATTCTCATGAAGCTCCTCTGGCCCCATCTTGCCTCGCGCCAGTGCATCGGGTGCCAGCTCCCTCTGTGCAAACCTCTTGACCTCTTCCTGCAGTCGCTCTTGCTCCTCGGTGAAGCCGAATCCGGACATGCTTGGGTGCTCCTTTCTCACTTGTGCCTTCGGGGAATCACGTGCAGGGGCACAGAACCGAATTCGAGTATACCATCCGCGCCAGTTCAGCGTCAAACCAGCACGGGTCGCCGCACACACGTCCTCAGGTTCGGCATCACTCGTAGCCGACTTGACGGTGACCCCCGGCAGAGAATAAAATCTTTCCTACGCGTCTGAAGGAGGCAGCATGGATGACCTGGAGTTGATGAACCAGAAACTCGCCGAGATAGGCGACTTGCGCAACACGCTCAGCCAGGGAGGCGGCTCAGCCGCTATCGAGAAGCTGCACGAGCAGGGCAAGCTCTCTGCACGCGAGCGGATCGACAAGCTCCTCGACCCCGGCACATTCACCGAGTTGGACATATGGGGCACACCGCTTACCACCGGCTACGCCATAGACGGCCAGGAGGGTGCGGCAGACGGCGTCGCAGTGGGGTATGGCGAGGTGCACGGCCGCCCCGTTTTCGTATGGGCACAGGACTCCACCATCATGGGTGGAACTCTAGCCAATATGCACTCACGCAAGATCGCGATGGTCATGGAGAAGGCAATCCATGCCCGAGTCCCCATTGTCGGCATCATTGACTCGGAGGGGGCAAGGATCGAGGATGCTCTCCAGTACTACCGATTTTACTCCCCCGAGGCATTCGCCTACTTCCAGACGATGGCCTCGGGAGTGATCCCCCAGATCGCGGTGATCATGGGGCCCTGCTCGGGAGAGCTGGCGATTACGGCCCAACTCTCCGACTTCGTCTTCATGACCCGGAAGACTAGCTATATGCACGTCGCACCCCCACAGGAGGACAAGACGGCCGGCGAGGTCGGAGATGCGTCCGTGCACTCCAAGAAGACAGGGTGCTGCGACCTCCTGGCAAAGGGGGAAGAGGAATGCCTGGAGACGTGCAGGCAGCTCCTCGGCTATCTGCCGCTCAGCAACGATAAGAGTACCCTTCCGGTAGTGGACACGGGAGACGACCCCAACCGACGTGAAGAGGAGCTTCTGCAACTCGTGCCCTTCGATGCCATGCAACCCTACGAAATGCAGAAGCTGATCTCCCTCGTCGCAGACAACGGCGAGTTCCTGGAGTTGAAGAAGCAATGGGCCAACAACCTGATAACCGGCTTCGTGCGACTGGACGGGCGCACGGCGGGCATCGTCGCCAACAACCCCAGGGCCATGGGCGGCTCGCTGACGCTTGACGCTGCGGACAAGATGGCATGGTTCGTCAGGTTCTGCGACGCGTTCAATATACCCGTAATCTGGCTGGCGGACACACCTGCGTTCCTGCCGGCGGTGGACGAGGAGACGAGAGGCTTGATCAGACACGGCTGCAAGCTGGTGTTCTCCAACGTCGAGGCCACTGTCCCGCAGATCACGGTCGCGATACGCAAGCTGTACGGCGGCGGCCAGCTCGGCATGCCCGGCACAACGCTGGGCGGAGACCTGGATGTCGCCTGGCCGAACGTGGAGCGCGGACTGATGGGGGCCGAGGGCGCTGTCTCCATCATCTACAAGCGCGAGTTCGCGGCTATCGAGGACGAGGAGAAGAAGGCAGCACAGCAGGCCAAGCGAACAGCAGAGATGCAAGAGAAGTTCAAGTCGCTGGAGCGGGAGTGGGCCCAGGACTTCATAGACCCCAGGGACACGAGGTCTTTCCTCATCAAGGCCCTCAAGATGCTGGCTGACAGGGACGAGGGAAGGCCCGCCAGGAAACACGAGAATATTCGGCTTTAGTCCAGGAGGAATCGGATGTCCGACATGCGAGAACTGTTGAAGAAGCTCGAGGAGAACAGAAAGCGGCTGGAGCCGGGCGGTGGCCCGGCCGACATAGAGAAGCAGCACAACAGGGGCAAGCTCACCGCCTGGGAGCGGATTCAGAAGCTATATGATCCGGGGACCTTCCAGGAGATCGGTATCTGGACGCAGCCGATGAAGACCGGTTTCGACATCGACCAGAGGGAGCTGCCCAGGGACTCCGTGATCGTGGGCTACGGCGAGGTCAACGGCCGGATAGTCTACTCCTATGCCCATGACTTCACGGTGCTGGCTGGCACGCAGTCCACCATCCAGAACTCCAAGGTGGCCCGGGCCATGGAGCAGGCCATGGAGGAGGGCATACCCCTGGTCGGCATGGTCGACTCGGGCGCGATCCGAATCCACGACCTGTTTGGCACGGGCGGCTTCAAGGTTCCGGTGAGGGGCAGCCCGGTGGGCGGGGGCGGGGGATTCATGTACTACCCGCCTCTGATGTCCGGTGTTGTACCCCACATCAGCCTGATGTTGGGCCCGTGCTACGCCGGCTCGGCCTACTCGCCGATCATGGCCGACTTCGTCGTCATGCGCCGCAACATAGCCTTCATGTCCGTGGCTTCGCCACCCATCCTCAAGGCCGTTACGTTCGTCGACGTGACCGAGGAGGAGATCGGCGGTGCGCTGCTCCACTCCGAGACCACCGGTTCAAACGATATCCTGGTGGACAGTGACGAGGAGGCCATCGAGAAGTGCCGCGAGCTGCTCAGCTTCCTGCCCTCCAACTGGCAGGAGAAGGCACCCATCGTGGACACGGGTGACGACCCCAGGCGCGCCGACGAGAAGCTGCTGGACGTCGTCCCGGCTGACGTGTCCAAACCATATGACATGCACGACGTCATCGCCTCGATCGTGGACAACGGCCACTTCTTCGAGCTGCAGGCGCTATACGCGCCCAGCATGCTGATCGGGTATGCCAGGCTGGCTGGGCAGACCATCGGCATAGTAGCCAACAATCCGGCGGAGCAGGAAGGCTGTCTCAGCGTCTACAGCTGTGACAAGCAGGCGCGCTTCATCCGATTCTGCGACTGCTACAACATACCGATCTTGTTCCTGGTGGACAGCCCCGGCTTCCTGCCCGACATCGAGCAGGAGCAGAACCGGGACGGCCTGGAGCGCAACGCCGCCAAGCCGGTGTTCGCCATATGCGAGGCAACCACGCCCATGATCACCGTCTACGTCAGGCGGTGCTGGGGTGCCGCCCGCCTGCTGATGGGCACAGAGCGTATGGGCGTCGACGCCGTGTACGCCTGGCCCACCGCCGACATGAGGGTCGAGGGGTACGAACGCGCAGCCGACGCACTGTACGGAGCCGAGATATCCTCCGCCGACAACCCCGAGCAGGTGCGCCAGGACAAGATGCAGGAGGTCCACGACCAGTATGCGACGGCCTCCCACCTGGCCGGCGTCCAGGGGGCTGACGACATCATCGACCCGCGAAAGACGCGCCCTATCCTGATCAATACCTTCGAGAGACTGTCCAAGAAGCTGGAGCCAACGAGGCCCTGGCGAAAGCACTCACTCATACCCTTGTAGAATCGTATCGTGCTACCGCCGAGGGCTGTCCTTGGGACAGCCCTCGGCGAATTGACGCCGGGCGATACGTGCCGATTCGCCGCGCCACCCTGGGCAATCCGGGAGCATACTGCTCCCGGCCAAGGCTAGTGAGCGCGCCCTCCCTGTGAGGTGTGTTTGTTGGAAGTATGCCTCCCCCAACGCCGCTGTCTCCGTCTGGAAGTGTGTTCGCCGCCAAGCGCTTCGGCACCAGATGGGCACGAACTGGCCCGACACGAACCAGACGTCGACGAGTGATTGAGTTTGGAGGGGCTGATGAGAGTACGAACACAAGACGCACTGGCGGAGAGACTGAGATTCGAGACGTTGATCTCGGAGATCTCGTCGAGATTCATCAACGTACTAGCTACGGAAGTAGATAGCCAGATCGAGGAGGCGCTGGGCCTCATCTGCCAATTCCTCGGCCTGGAGCGTGCCACTATCGCCGAGGTCGTGAAGGGTGACCGGCAACTGCGCGTCACGCACTCTTGGGCGGCAGAGGGTCTGGAGCCGATACCTGTCCCCACTGCTATTGCGACCGAAGGGCTGCCGTGGGGAAGCGAGAAGGTGTTCAGCGGTCAGATGATCATGTTCTCCAAGGTAGACGACCTGCCGGACGACCCAATCACGAAGCGGATAACGCTGTCACAGCGCGCTGATCCCTCGCACGAGCCGGTGACAGTGAAGCAGGTCTTTCTCAAGCTCGGCACGAAGTCCCACCTCACGGTGCCGCTGTCCGTCGGCGGTTCCGTTCTCGGAGTGGTTTGCTTCGCCACCCTTCGTTTGGAGCACGTGTGGCCCGAGGACTTGACCCGACGGCTCAGATTCATCGGCGAGGTGTTTGCCAATGCTCTCGCCCGAAAGCGGTCGGAGGAGGAATTGGCCCTCTACAGGAGTTCTCTCGAACAGGTTGTGCACGAGAGAACACGGGATCTCACCAACGCGAACACGCAACTGAAGCATGAGATCGAAAAGGGCAAGAAGTCTGAAGAGAGATTGCAGGAGCTGTACGAACACGAACTCGAACTGCGTCAGCAGATCGAGGCGGAGATGACGAGGCGGGTCGAGTTCACCAGGATGCTGGCTCATGAGATCAAGACTCCACTCACACCCGTGCTCGCTTCGAGCGATTCACTGCTGG
>CAZGDV010000135.1:0-6722 GCA_964524995.1 uncultured Dehalococcoidia bacterium
GCCCTGGCGAGCGTGGCTGCCGAGAGCGGCGTCCCGGTGATCATCTCGCAGAACCAGCGGGACGGCACCTTTGGGGATTTCTTCCCGGAGCTCATCGCGAGCCTGAGGGGCAGCATGCAGCTGGCGCTGGACGCCGGGGTCGATCGGTATAGCATCATCATCGATCCGGGAGTCGGATTCGGCAAGACGGTCAAACAGAACCTGGAGATCGTACGCAGGCTATCCGAGTTGAGAGAGCTGGGAAGACCGATCCTGCTGGGGACCTCCCGCAAGTCCTTCATAGGGCTGACCCTCAACCTGCCTGTCGAGGAGCGGCTGGAGGGTACGGCGGCGACGGTAGCAATAGGCATAGCGAACGGCGCGGACATCGTGAGGGTTCATGACGTCAAGGAGATGGTCTGGGTGGCCAAGATGACCGACGCTGTCGTTAGAGGCGCGACATGAGCGACTCCGAGTCCGAGAGGCCGCGCGTCAAGGTCTACCTCGGGCTGGGGTCGAATCTCGGGGACAGGGCTGAGAACCTGGCAGTGGCGTTGCGACGATTGTCGGAGGGAGTCAGTATAGAGAAGGTATCGTCGGTCTACGAGACTGATCCGGTGGGATACACCGACCAGCCCCGTTTCCTCAATGCGACGCTGGAGGCTACCACCGACCTGTTACCCGAGGGACTCCTCTCCCTGGCCAAAGAGATCGAGAGGGGAATGGGGCGACAGGCGATTTTTCCTAACGGGCCTCGCTTAATCGACATCGATATACTGTTCTACAACGATCGGGAGATCGATGAGCCGGGGTTGACGGTACCCCACCCCCGTTTGGCCGAACGGGCTTTCGTTCTCGTGCCCCTGGCTGAGATAGCGCCCGACCTGGTGCATCCGCTGCTGGGACGGACGATCGCTGAGCTGAGCGTCGGCGCAGGCGAGGCGGGTGGTGTGCGCAAGGTGGGTACACTGGAGACGCTGCGCACCGGGTAGGTGCATGGAGGAGCAATGTACGAAGTATCTGTGAGGCGACACTTCGACGCAGCACACTATCTGAGAGGCTATGGCGGAAAGTGCGAAGAGCTGCACGGGCATCGCTTCGAGGTCGTTGTCTATGCGCAGACCGAGGTACTGGACGAGATTGGCTTGTCTGTGGACTTCCGGGAGATAAAGGACGCCCTGGATGACCTGCTCCGGCGATTCGACCATGTGTGCCTGAATGACGTCCCGCCCTTCGATAGCATAAACCCCTCGTCGGAGAACCTGGCGACAGAGATATACGGGGGATTGGCCGGTAGGCTGGGCGAAGTACGAATCAGCCGTGTCGAGGTTTGGGAGTCGCCTGACTCGATGGCTGCCTACATTCCTTAGCGGGGTGTGGCTACTGTTTGGAGGGCGTTTGCTCGTCGCTCTGTGTTTTTGGGCTCTCGTCGATCTCGGTGGAAGCCATGAGGCGGCCAATCGAGAAGCCGATCCCGAGCACGGCCGCGGAGCCGATGATGACCGGCACGGCTATGGCCCAGAAGCGCCAGGGATCACCCATGACGATTCCCCATACGAAAAGCCCGGCAAGAATCAGGCAAGATGCTGAGATCAGCATACCGCCGATCTTGAACTTGGTCGTTACCGACATCGCCTCGCTCCCACTTCCTCCAGGCGCTCACCGAGCATGGCTGGGTATCACTCACGCAGGTCCGGCGGCAACAGGTTGGGTATCGTATCTGTGATCGGATAGCGCTCCCCGCACTTGGTGCAAGTAAGCGTGCCTGTGATCACCTCGTTGTCGTCCTCTTCCGAGACCTCTAGTTCGAGGTCCGCTTTGCAGACGGGACAGGCCAGGATATCCATCAGGTCCCTCTTCATGCTTGCCAAACCTCCGCGTCGCCGGCCAATTGGGCACAATTGTAGTGGACGCTCGATTCGTTGTCAATTGACGGCTAGCTTGCCGGAGACAAGGGCCTCTGCCAGCTGGTTGCCCCCAAAGCGGTTTCTGCCTCCAGGGGGTAGTTGGGCACCCCGCCCCAGTCGCTGATACTCCAGATGATCACCCACGCCTTGCCTACCACATTCTCACGCGGGACGGTCCAGCCGCTGCGCGAGTCGTAGCTCACCGACCGATTATCGCCCATAACGAAGTAATCGCCCTCGGGGACCGTCCAAGTGCCGGTCGGGCCGGTTCGCCCGCTCCCCAGGTGCTCCAGGTAGGGTTCATCCAGAAACTCCCCATTCACGTGTAGATCACCGTTCCTGTCCCACTCGACCGTGTCCCCGGGCAGGCCGATTACCCTCTTGATGCGGTCCACCTGGGCATCCGGCGCATCGAAGATGATTATGTCCCCTCGTTGAGGGTCGCGCTCGAACCAGTAGGCCGTCTTGTTCACCAGGACATACTGGCCGTTCTCGAGATTGGGAAACATACTCGTGCCGTCGATTCTGAAGTTCTGCACCATGAAGTGAAGAATGAGGAACAGAACCAGAGCCATGACGGCGATGAGGAGGACTTCGCGGGCAACGGCTCTGATTTTCATTGACGATGCATTCGCTGGATTAGCTTCGTCCAGGTTGGACGTGATAGAATTATCTAGTCTGTCTTGAGGCAGCTGTAGTATATATAACGCAGGAAGCCGCAGTCAAGTTCCACTGCGCCGGCGATACTCGCGATGCAGAGCAATCATATAGAGACTATTGAGGATCAGGACCTCGTCCTGAGGAGTCAGGAGGGGGACCTCGATGCCTTCAATCTGCTGGTGGAGCGCTACCAGCGGTTGGCGTACAACGTTGCGTTGAGAATGGTGGGCGACGGGGCGACGGCGGAGGATGTCACACAGGATGCCTTCGTGTCGGCGTACCGGGCCATCGGGGGATTCAGGGGTGGCAGCTTCAAGGCCTGGCTACTGAGGATCGTCACCAACAGTTGTCGGGATCGATTCAGGGCCGCGCGGAGGGCACGCACACTGTCTCTGGACGAGATGCTGCTGAACTCGCCTACGTTCTCTCCTGTCAACGGCTCCGAGTCTCCGGAAGAGTATGCCCTGCGGCGAGAGCTGGGCCGGGTGCTGAGCGAAGGGCTCACCCGGCTCCCCGAGGAGCAGAGGCTGGTGGTGACACTCTCCGATGTTCAGGGACTCAGCTACGAGGAGATCGCCGAGGTGGCATGCTGCTCGCTGGGTACCGTCAAGTCGCGGTTGAACCGCGGGCGAGCGCGCCTGAGGGACTTCATGATGCAGCGGCAGGAACTTCTTCCTACCCAGTATCGTCTTGATAAGTAGGAGAGGCTGAAGAATCATGTGGGGCCGAAGGGAAAAGGCAGAATGTAGGAAGGTTCGCGGCCTCCTGTCGGAGTATATGGATGGTACTCTGGCGGGCGCGGGGCTGGACCTTGTGCGGGGGCATCTGGAGCGCTGTGACGCTTGCAGGCATGAGTATGAGGGCCTGCGAACGACAGTAGACATGCTGCGCCGGATGCCGGTTGTGGCGGCTCCGAGGTCGTTCGCGCTCTCGCCCGAGCAGGTGAAGGCCGGTGGGATACTGTCACCTCGAGGAGTGGGGTGGCTGCGTCCGTTGACAGGGACTGTCGCCGCGCTCGTTGAACCTCAGAACGTCGGATGGCTGCGTCCTGCTACGGCGCTTGCCGTCGTGGCCTTGATAGCCGTACTGGCCGTAGACTTCGTCGGGCCCGGCGGAGGGATGGAGGAAGGCCTACAGGTCGCTGACGGGCAGACGAGGCTTACTGCGACGCCCACGGTGGGTGCTGACTGGATGCAGGGTGTCAAGGGCGATGGGATGGATCTGTTATCCGAGACTGCCTCACCAGCAGTGCCGCCGGTTCCGGGCAATGAGACCCTGTTCGGTGGAGGGATGGAGGGGGGCATGGAGCTGTTCACGCCCGCGTCTTCCTTGCCTACGCCTTTGGCGGGTTACACCGGCAACGGATCGGAGCTCATCGGGGAGGAGAGGGATGGAGAAGGCATGCCGACGCCGATCCCCACCCCGTCTCCTACCGTGACGGAGATCGCTTCCGAAGGGGGGGAGGAGCCTGGGGTTGGGCGCGGTATGGAGTCGACCACAGAAGAGGCAGGGGCCAATGGTGGCGCTGTTGCCGAGCTAGACTCTGTGGGTGGCGGCGGCTGGCCGGTGGTGCGATGGGTCGAGATCGGCGTTGGCGTCCTGGCGGTTCTCCTGCTGGCTGCGACTGGCTATGCAATGCTGCGTCGGCAAGAGGAGGAGGCGTGACATGCGGACCGGACTCGTTGTTACATTCATCGCCTTGGCGCTTGTCCTCGTGACTTCGGCTGCATGCTGCGGGTCGGGTGAGGGCAACGGCGTAGGCGATTTCACTGAGGAAGAGAGCTGGACCATAGCGGAAGAGTACCTTCTCAATAGCCCCACCTTCACGTATGATGGTGTGGTGGAGTCACTGGAGCGTGTCGAAGCCAGGCCAATGGATTGCCCGAGCTGTTGGGAGTTCGTCTTCGAGTTCGACTGCCTGCATTCGGGGTACGGTGACAGGACCGGTCACATCCTGCTGCAGGTTATCACACCTCACACGGCGGAGATAAAGGTCACGAATGGGGTGGTGACGCGCGCCATCCTGGATGGCAAGTGGGACATGATGGGCCAGTTCATTGTCTTCGAGGGTGGCTGAACCAGACTGCAATTGACGGATAGAATAGAGGGGACGAGCAATCGCTCGTCCCCTTCGTCTTTCGCGAGCGAAGTTGCGCCATCACGAACCTGGTGATAGAATCGATGTGTAGTCAAGCTCAAGCTGGACAGGTGGCACAGGGCCCGCGTAGCAGGCGGGGGCGCCGGGTTCGGCACTTCTCCACGGATTCACACCTGGGCTGAGGCGAGTTGGGGCATGTTCACCGGAATCGTTGAAGAGCTAGGTATCGTCAGATCGGCAAGCGCAAGAGGGCTGGAGATATCCGCCCGACGGGTCGTCGAAGGAACGGTGGCTGGTGACAGCATCTGTGTGAACGGCGCGTGCCTCACGGCGATCAGGGTTGGCAGCGACCGGTTCGCAGTGGATGTCATGCCTGAGACACTCAGGCGCACCAATCTGGGGTCATTGAGGTCCGGCGACGGGGTGAACCTCGAACGGGCGATGGCAACCGGCGGCCGGTTCGGCGGGCATTTCGTCCAGGGCCATGTAGATGGGGCCGGCAGGATTGCATCGCTTGCACCTGAGCAGGAAGCTGTCCTGATGACCATCGCCGCACCCGTCGAACTGGCGCGTTACTTCGTAGAGAAGGGTTTTGTCGCGGTGGACGGCGTGAGTCTGACGATAGTGGGGTGTGACAGCGGAACGTTCACGGTGTCGCTGGTCGGCTTCACGAGGGACAACACGACCCTTGGCCGGAAGAGAACCGGCGACATGGTCAACATCGAAGTTGACATAATGACCAAGTATGCGGAAAAACTGGGGGGTGGAGAATCGTCCGGGATCACGCTGGAGTTCCTGGACAAGCACGGTTTCCTGGCTGCTTGACGACAGAGGGTATGAGAATGGCGCTGGCAAAGATCGAGGACGCACTGCAGGACTTCAGGGAAGGCAAGTTCTTGATAATAGTCGACGACGAATCGCGTGAGAACGAGGGAGACCTCGCTATCGCGAGCGAGAAGATCACCCCCGATGGCATAAACTTCATGGCGAAGTACGGCAGGGGGCTGATCTGCATAGCGATGACAGGGCACAGGCTGGACGAGCTCATGATCCCAATGATGGTCCAGAGCCAGGACAATACCTCCAAGTTCGGGAGCCCCTTCACTGTGTCTGTGGAAGCAAGGCATAACGTGACTACGGGCATCTCGGCACAGGACCGGGCTGTGACCATCAAGACGCTGATTGACCCTGCCGCCAAGGCGGATGATATCGCACGACCCGGGCACATGTTCCCGCTGAGGGCCAGGGAGGGCGGCACCCTGGTCCGTGCAGGCCACACGGAGTCGGTTGTAGACCTGGCCAGAGCCGCGGGACTGTACCCGTCCGGCGTTATCTGCGAGATCATGAGCGATGACGGGACGATGGCTCGCATGCCTCAATTAGAGAGCCTCTCGGCTGAACACGGGATCAAGATAATAAGCGTAGCTCAGATCATCGAGTACCGGCGCCGCCACGAGAAGCTCATTCAACGGGTAGCGGAGGCGAGTCTGCCAACGAAGTATGGTGACTTCCTGGCCGTGGCCTACAGGAGCTCCATTGACCCGGATGAGCACGTCGCGCTGATCAAGGGTGAGTTGAATGGCGACAGGCCTGTGCTCGTTCGTGTGCATAGTGAGTGCCTGACGGGCGACGTCTTCCACAGCCTGAGGTGTGACTGTGGAGAGCAGATCGATCTGGCGATGCAGGCCATTGCGGAGGAGGGACGTGGCATCTTCCTGTACATGCGGCAGGAGGGGCGCGGCATAGGCCTCCACAACAAGATCCGTGCCTACGCCTTGCAGGACCAGGGGCTTGACACCGTGGAGGCCAACGAGGCGCTAGGCTTCGAGAGCGACATACGCGACTACGGCATCGGGGCGCAGATACTGTCTGACCTCGGTGTGCGCAATATCAAACTGCTGACGAACAACCCCAAGAAGGTGATAGGGCTCGAGGGCTATGGGCTGAAGGTGGTCGAGACGGTACCTATCGAGTGCAAACCCAATCCCAACAACATCAGATACCTTCGCACGAAGCAGAAGAAGATGGGACACGTCCTGAAGCTAGACTAATCGGACCAGGAGGTGGAAGACAGTGGG
>CAZGDV010000136.1:0-6498 GCA_964524995.1 uncultured Dehalococcoidia bacterium
GACTTGCATGCATAAGGCACGCCGCCAGCGTTTATCCTGAGCCAGGATCAAACTCTCAGTCCAAAGAACCTTACTTCCTTCCACTATCCAGTTGTTAAGGTGCTGACAAACGGTCAGTATAGACACTTCTGGTTAGGTTGTCAAGTCCCGCCGAGGTCACGCCACGATGCACATCACCCTGCGCCCGGCTGCAGACGCCTATTGCCAACCCGTCACCTATCACTACCATCCAGGCATGCAGCTCCGGTTACCCCTCGGGGGTATGGTGTCGCGCGTGTTGAACTCGGGATACCCAAGTGCTATACTTGCACCCGTTTGGAGGTGCTCAGATGGCGGTCCGCATAACGACACTCAGTGAGAACACGGCGCAGCTAGGCTTCCTGGGCGAGTGGGGACTCAGCGTCCTTATCGAAACGGACACGAAGAAGGTCCTGCTCGATACCGGCATGAGCATCTCCGCCGTGCAGAACGCTGACCTCTTGGGCTTCGATTTCTCGACACTTGATGCGATCGTGCTGAGCCATGCTCACGCCGATCATACCGGCGGCCTCCGGGATGTCCTGAGGCGGGTGCGGAAGGAGATAGAGGTCGTTGCCCATCCCGACATATGGATACCCAAGTACGTGGTGTTCGGAGAATGGAGACGCTATGCCGGGATGCCCTTCCTGCGCGAGGAGCTCGAAGCAATGGGCGCTCAGTTCACGCTGACGGCGGAGCCCTACAGGGTGTGCGATGAGGTCATGACCACCGGCGAGGTGGCCATTACCGTCGACTTCGAGCCGATCGACGACAGGCTCTGTATCAAGCTGGGTGATGAGCTCGTTCCTGACCCGATGACCGACGACCTGGCGGTGGTAGTCAGGACGGGTGAAGGGCTGGCACTGATAACCGGGTGTGCGCACCGTGGTATCGTCAACACGGTCCGCCATGTCCAGAACATCACCGACGGCGAGTACATACACACCATTCTCGGCGGCACACACCTTCACCTTGTCCCGCAGGAGCGCATCGACAAGACCATCGCTGAGCTGAGGGAGCTGGGCCTGCAGAGGCTGGGGGTATCCCATTGTACGGGGTTTCACTCGGCTGCCGCACTGGCCAGAGAGTTCGGGGAGATCTTCTTCACCAACAACGCGGGCACGCAGCTGATGCTGGAGTAGGGTGGGAAAGCGCCGGGAGACCCGGCCACGGGCGCCTGCATCTGCATAGTTGTCCAGCTCGCCCACCGGAAAGCCCTTTCCGGTCGACGTTGTCCCGCTGAATGGCCGTACGCCTCAGGTTGAACGCGAGGCGGTAGCACGCTATACTTGGTTTGGCCGTGAAGTACTGCGTTGTGATAATCGACGGTGCTGCCGGGAGACCCCTCGCAGCCCGGGGCATGAAGACGTGCCTCGAACTCGCGCAGATACCCCATCTCGACCGGATGGCTTCCGAAGGGCACTTGGGCATGGTTCGTACCGTGCCCCCGGGTATGGAGCCGTCGAGCGCGTGTGCCTGCATGTCCATCATGGGCTACGACCCCAGGGTCTACTATGGTGGCAGGAGCGCGATCGAGGCCGTGAGCATGGGACTGCCTATCCAGGACGGGGAGGTGGGCTTCCGGTGCAATCTGGTCTCCGTCGTGGACGGCAAGATGCGGGACTATAGCGGGGGCCACATCGGCGACACAGAGGCCAGGGCTCTCATCGGCGCTGTGCAGGAAGCGCTGGGATCTGAGGACATCTGTTTCCACCCCGGCGTTGGCTACAGGCACCTGTGCAAGATGAAGGGCCATGAGGAGACGTTGCAGGCGAGCTGCACGCCACCCCACGACATACCGGACAGGCCGATCCACGATTTCCTGCCGGCGGGGCCGGGAAGCGAGCTGTTGAAGGACCTGATGGAACGCTCGGTCGACGTGCTCGGGCGACACCCGGTGAACGAGGCGAGGGTATCGCGAGGCGAGCTTCCCGCCAACATGGTCTGGCTGTTCTGGGGCAGCGGCGTGGTCCCGCAGCTTCCAAGCTTCGAGGAGGCCTACGGCCTCAAGGCGGCGATGACATCGGGCGTCGACCTGCTGAAGGGGCTGGCGATTATGGCTGGGGTCAGGGTGCTGGACATAGCGGGCGTCACCGACGGGCTGGACAATGACCACTCGGCCCAGATCGATGGTGCCCTGAAGGCGCTGCAGACCGACGACCTGGCCTTTGTCCATATCGAGGCGCCCGACGAGGCAGGTCACGCGGGGACTATCGACGAGAAGGTCAAGGCAATCGAGGACATTGATCGCCTCGTCATGGGGCGGTTGTTTACCGAGAAGGGCCTCCCGCTGCGGGTGCTCGCTATGCCCGACCATCCCACCCCCATCGAGGTGCGGACGCACACGGCTGATCCTGTGCCGTTCGTGATGTGGGGTGAGGGCCTTCAGGGATCGGGAGCTACCGCTTTCAGCGAGGAACAGGCCGGTGACAGCGGTATCTTCATCGAAGAGGGACAGGAGATAATGAGAGAGCTACTCGGGAGCTAGGAGCGGGGACATGGCGCTGATTGTTCAGAAGTACGGTGGAAGCTCGGTAGCCGACGCGGGCAAGATCAAGAACGTGGCCCGCCGTGCCATGACGGCCGAGCAGGCCGGCAACCAGGTCGTCGTCGTGGTGTCGGCGATGGGTAAGACGACGGACAGTCTGATCAAGCTCGCCAGCCAGGTGACCGACCATCCCGACGAGAGGGAGCTCGACGTCCTGCTCTCGACCGGCGAGACCGTATCCAGCACGCTGCTGGCCATGTCGCTGAGGGCTATGGGGGCCGAGGCGGTGAGCCTGAGCGGGGCCCAGGCGGGCATAAAGACCGACTCGGTCTACAGCAAGGCGCGGATTATGAAAGTGGACCCGGAGCGCATGCACCGCGAGCTGGACAAGGGCAGGATCGTGATAGTCGCCGGCTTCCAGGGCATAACCGAGGATATGGACATCACGACACTTGGCCGGGGCGGCTCGGATACCACCGCCGTGGCATTGGCGGTTGCCCTCGGAGCCGACAGGTGCGAGATATACACGGACGTCGAGGGCGTCTACACGTCCGACCCGCGCATGGTCCCCAACGCACACAAGCTCGATGAGATAGGCTACGAGGAGATGCTGGAGCTGGCGTCCAAGGGTGCCAAGGTCATGCACTCGCGGGCCGTGGAGCTGGGCGAGCTGTACCAGATGCCGATACTGGTAGCATCGAGCTTCGTGGACGCACCGGGCACTCTCATTCACGGAGGTGGTTCAATGGAAGCGAAGAACAAAGTGCGAGGAATCGCGCATGACCTCAGCGTGGCCAAGGTGACGGTAGTGGGCGTGCCCGACAAGCCGGGAATTGCCAGCGCTCTGTTCGAGCCCGTGGCGAAGGCCAACATCTCGGTGGATACCATAGTGCAGAACGCGAGCAGGGAAGGAATCACGGACCTCACCTTCACTATTGCGAAGAGCGACCTGAATAAGGTGATGAAGCTCATAGAGCCCGCTGCGAAGAAGCTCGGGGCACGCGAGTGCGTGAGTGACGCCAACGTGGCCAAGATAAGTGTCGTGGGCTCGGGGATACAGACGGCGTCGGGCTACGCGGCGAGGATGTTCACGGCGCTCTCCAAGGCGGGGATCAACATCGAGCTGATCAGCACCTCCGAGATCAGGATAACCTGCATTATCGACGAGTCACAGACCAGCGACGCCGTGAACGCACTGCACAAGGCGTTCAGGCTGGATACCGGTGCGCAATAGATGAAGCAAGGGGAACTGTCGATCGCACGAAGCGGACAGTTCCCCTTGTATGCTCTCCTGGCTATAGCTTAGACGGAGACTACCTCCACCACCTCGGGCACCTGCTCCTTTATGACCCTCTCGACGCCTTGCTTCAGCGTCATGGCCGCCATAGGGCAGCCCCCGCAGGCCCCCGTGAGCTTGACCTTTACCGTCCCGTTCTCGACGTCGATCAGCTCGACGCCTCCGCCGTCCCTCTCCAGGACGGGCCTTATCTGGCTGAGGGCGGCCTCCACCTTCTCTTTCATTCTGACCTCCACGTGTTCGCGGTACGCCGCGTTCGAAGTCTACCTTATCATCGGCTTGAACTTATTGTCAATACGGGGGTATACGCGCTCGTGCGGTATAATGGGGCGGGATGGACGGCGTAGCCGGTGACATGAGAGGCAAGGCGGTCAGGATAATCCTGCTGCTCGCGTCGGTTCTGTTCGTAGTCGGCGTGCCCGTGCTGCTGGTCAGCAGCAACCTTCGGGCGGCGGTCAACGAGGTCCGGCTCTACGAATACGGCTTCAATAAGTACGACGTCGATATGGCTGTGGGGCTGAGCCAGGAGGAGCTGCGGGATGTCGCCGTGCAGTTCATCGAGTATTACAACAACGACGAGGAGTACCTGGATATCGACCTGTTCAACGACCGCGAGATCGAGCACATGAAGGACGTCAAGGGGCTGATCAGGCTCGACTACCGCGTTCAGATCGGGTGCGCGGCGTACATGGGGGCCTTCATTCTCGCGGGCTTCGCCCTTGCCCGGCACCGGTTCTGGAGACTGCTCGCCGGGCGGCTGGTCTGGGGCGGGTTCTTCACCATCGCGGTGCTCATCGTGCTGGGCATCTGGGCGGCGGTCGATTTCGAGAGCATGTTCCTGGTGTTTCACCTGGCCAGCTTCAGCAACGATCTCTGGATCATGGGGCCCGGCGATACCCTGCTGCCGATGTTCCCCGAGGGGTTCTTCAACGAGGCGACGCTGTTCGTAGCGGGCGCGACCTTGGTGGAAGCGCTGCTGCTGGGTGGTATCGGCTGGGGTATAGTCAGGTTTCTGCGAAATCGAGGGGGTATTCCCCGGCGAACGGCTAATGGCAGGACGCGCAGCTGGTGGCGGTGCAACCGGCGCAGCTGCTGCCGCCGGCTACGGGGGTAGGGGACTCGCCGTCGGAGCCCTTAGCGAAGGCGGCGAACACAGAGAGGACACGTCCGGCTTTGTTACCGCAACGCTTGCACTCGGCGGGCTCGCTCGACAGGCTCATCGGGCGCATCATCTCGAACTTGAGCCCGCAGTCACCGCACTTGTACTCGTAGAGCGGCATACCCTTGTTCCTCACTTTGATTGTAGCACCCGGCGTAGCTGAGAGTCAACGCGCCGCGCTCCCGGACCCTCGCTCCTGACGGGTAGCGGGGAGCATCCGCTCCCCGAGCGAATTCGAACCCACCTCCCCCCTGTCCTGCCATCGAGCGTTGGTGGTGCCCACCCGCCCACCCACGGGAGTTGCACTCCTGGACCCGCGCTCTTCGGGAGGGTAGGGCATTCGCCCTCGGATGCCGGCGGCTAGCCGGGGAGCCCCCGATTTGCCATCGGGCGTTGGGTGCCCGTGTAGGGGCGACTCGCCGAGTCACCCCTACGACATGCGACGTTGCGTTTGCCGATCGCGCAACGGGGGCCACACGCCCGAATCCCTCGCTCCAACCTGGCCCGTGTCTTCGGAGGCGAAGCCGAGGCGTGTATGGGTGGGCATATCCCACTTGACACATTGTCCCACCAATGGTATTATCATCGTGCTATGAAGAAGAGACTGATAAGGGACACGGCATTCGAGATGGTTGCAGATGGTGTCAGGCCGGACGCTAAGAAGCGCGTAGTATTACCGAAGTCCGCGGTCGCGGAGGGGGTTACCTACCACATATACCGGAACAGCTACGGGCAGATCATCCTGGACCCACAGGTGACAATCCCCGCCTACGAAGCCTGGCTGTTCGAGAACCCTGAGGCCCTCGCCGCGGTGAAACGGGGGCTGGTGGAGTCGGCGGAGGGCCGGACCAGGAGCCTCGGATCATTCGCAGAATACGCCGACGATGAATCGTGAGCTGGTCTTCACGGAGACCGCCGACGAGCAGTACGGCCGTCTGCTGGGCGATCCGGCGAGCAGGGGCGTACTGAAGCAGGTACAGAAGACCCTGGCCTTCCTCGAGACGAACCCGCGCCACCCCTCCTTGAGAACCCACGAGTACAGGTCCATCCGAGGGGCCAATGGCGAGAAGGTGTGGGAGGCGTATGTGCAAGGCAAGACCCCGGCGGCCTACAGGGTCTTTTTCCACTATGGACCGGACAGGGACGACGAAGGAAAACGGATACCGGTCATCACCATCGTAGCCATCACCCCCCACCCGTGATCCCCCTAGTCGGGTAGCGGGGAGCATTTGCTCCCCGAGCGAAGCGCAACCCGCCACCCCCGCCCCCCGTCCTGCCATCGAGCGTTGGTGGTGCCCACCCGCCCGCCCACGGGAGTTGTACTCCCGAGCCCTCGCTCTGTATGGGTAGCCAGGGAGCATCCGCTCCCTGGCCCGTGTCTTATCGAGCGTTCTTGCGTCGGGCTGCCCTATGCGGACGGTCTAGGGTGTGATGGACCGATTGGGGTTCGGGGGCGAAGCCCCCGAGGCGTGTATGGGAGGGAGGGTGGGAAGAACAACGTTTGCCTGCCGGGCCGGACGGCCCTACTTGCCTTCC
>CAZGDV010000137.1:0-6455 GCA_964524995.1 uncultured Dehalococcoidia bacterium
CCATGCCTTCAGTTTCCTACGCCTTGTGGCTTGCGATTCGCCGTTATTTGACTAGGCACGAGGAGATGCTACAGGTGTGTGGCCGCGATGTCAACCGGAGGCAGACCGGCCAAGACCGCATCTTGCCCCCGCGAGACCCTTGGTCGCTGTGGGAGAGATCAGCAAGGAGTCCTCCCTGTCCAGCTTTCCCTGCGAGGCCGCAGGAACAATGCTTCGTGGCGTGCCGAGAGGAGAGAATACTTCGCGGACGCAGCATTTCTTTCCAGCCACGTGACAAATCCCCTATTTTATGTGAGAATCCGGCTGGGTATGCGTATATATACCGAGGTCAGCGGGCCCCATGAACCCTACGAACGAGTCTCTGATGGCCGCCTACGGGTCCACGGGGGATCAATCGGCCTTTGCCACGCTGGTGAAACGGTGCGAGGGAATGGTGTATTCATACGCGCTTCGGACTCTTGGCTCTCGTGATGAGGCCGAGGAAGTGCCCCAGGAAGTCTTCCTTCGGGTTCACGCTTCCCGGGCTCGTTACCGTCAGGACCGCCCTTTCGTTTCGTGGCTGATGGCGATAACGGTGAACGTGTGTCGCGACAGGCTGCGCCGCGCGCGCACGCGCAGGAACTTAGGAGGTGCGTCTCTCGATGACGTGCCCGAACCTAGCGAACACCATGGGACGAGCGACCCATTGGAGCTCGTCGAGAACCGCGAAACGCGCCGCGCGGTCGAGGAGGCCGTATACGAGCTGCCGCTCGGCTACCGCGAGGCATTGGTGCTCCATTACACGCAATCCCTCTCGATCGCGCAGATGGCGGAAGTGCTCGGCATATCCAGAAGCGCCGTGGAGACGAGGCTCTACCGTGCCCGTCTTCTCATGAGGGCTGCCCTTCGCAACGGCAAGGACCCGCGATGAAGTGCGACGACGTACGTATTTCGGCGATGGAGTATATCGAAGGGAGACTGGGCCTCGCCGAGGAGATGGATTTCAGAAACCACACGAGTTCGTGCTTTGCCTGCAGACATTACCTGAAGAAGCTGTCCGGGGAGCAAGCGATGCTGCGGCGAGCGCTTGCACCCAGCGCCGGCAGCGCCAGGAGGACGCGCACCATCCTCGCAGCAGTGCGAGGGGAAGACACGGGGCGCCGGCTTTCGTTATTCCCTCTTGCGAAGACTGTTCGTTTCGCCGCCTCGTTCCCAGGCGTTGCGGTGGTGCTCTTATGTGTGCTGGTTGCTCTACTACGCCAGTCCTCTTCAGCCGCTGTTGCGAGTGAGCCCGGCAACGCAGTGCTGCCCATCAGAGAGGCGGTGGAGCTGAGGATGGCGCTGACTTCTCACGTGCCTTGGGAGCTTGATGCCCAAAGCTCTTCGAAGAGTCACGAGGGCGATCCTCTAGAACTCCCCCCTCAAGCTGTTCTCGCGCCGGTCACGGCGGTTCCGGATAGGTCGCCGGATGCGGGAAGCACAAAGGGTGAAGAGTCCGATGACCGGCAGGCTGAAAGATTCCGTCATCTCGGGAGAGTCACATGGCAAATGGCGTGATGGGTGCGCCCCTCGAACCTGATGCGCGTGGCGCATTGAGCAATGAGAAGAACCCCTCTGCAATCGTCGACAGGATGATGGCCTTCGCTTTGGAGACCTGCGCCAGCGATATCCACGCAGAGCCGACGCGGGAGGGCCTCCGCATCCGGTTCAGGGTTGACGGGGTGCTCCAGGACATCGACCTTCTGGACGTTTCTTATTCCTCGAGCGTTGTGGCTCGCTTAAAGGTGCTTTCCGACCTCCTCACTTACAGGACGGATATCCCGCAGGAGGGGCGCATCAAGTCTGAAAGGTACGGCGGGAGTGTGGACTTGCGTGTATCCACTTTTCCCACCATCCATGGCGAGAAGGCGGTGGTGCGGATATTCGACCCCGAGAACAAGACCTTCGACTTGCAAGGCCTGGGCTTCCCCCCTCACGTTCTTGAGACCCTCCACGCTCATCTGCCCCGTCCTCAAGCGGTGCTCCTTCTCACCGGCCCCAGTGGAAGCGGCAAGACCACGACGCTCTATTCCTGTCTCAATCACATACTGAACAGGTCCTTAATCCCTCGAAACATCGTTACAATCGAAGACCCGGTCGAGTACGACTTGCCGGGAGTCACCCAGACCCAGATCAACGTACCCGCCGGACTCACGTTTGCCTCGGGGCTCCGCTCACTTCTCAGGCAGGACCCCGAGGTGATCATGGTCGGCGAGATACGTGACCCGGAGACGGCACGAATCGCGATCGAATCCGGCCTCACCGGGCACCTTGTTCTAAGCACGATTCACGCCGGGACGGCCTGCGGTGTCTTCAGCCGTCTCCTCGACATGGGAATCGAGCCGTACCTGATCACTTCGGCGGTGAACATGGTTCTCGCGCAACGCCTGGTGCGAGCACTTTGCGCTGCGTGCAAGGTCGAGGGTTCAATCGATCCCAACGATCGAGTCGCAGCTCGCGCAGGACGAGTTTTCGAGGCCCACGGTTGCGAGCATTGCTCTTTTCTGGGTTACAGGGGGAGACGTCCCGTTGTCGAGATACTTCGAGTGGACGAGGCGGTGCGGCAGGCCGTCCTCTGCCGCGCTGACCGCGAGGCTCTGCACAAAGCCGCGGCCGACAGCGGTGCTAGGACACTTCTCGACCACGCGGTTACCATGGTACGGGAAGGTGTCACTTCGGTTGCCGAGGTACGTCGCGTAATTGTTGCATGATTCTGAGCACAGGCGCGCGGCCGCAGCTATTGGCCCTTCGGGAGAATTGAGATGGTCACGTCAAGGATGAATGCGGAAGAGCTGGCGCTGTTCAACTCCCAGCTCGCTGCGATCGCGAGAAGCGAGGTACCTGCGCTGCCAGGGTTGAAGGCCCTCTCGAGTGACGTCCGTCGAGGTAGGCTGCGACGAGTGCTGGACACCCTTGTCTCCGAGATTGAGTCAGGGAAAGCGCTTCAGGATGCTCTCGAGGATGTATCCGATCGTCTTCCCCCGACGTACGCTGCGATGATCCGGGCCGGCGTCGAATCGAGGAACCTGCCTGCCGTCCTTGAGTCGATGACTCAACACTACCAGGCAAGTGAGGATCTGAAGCAGAAAATCCGGGGCGCGCTGATCTATCCGGGCATCATCTATGCTTTGTGCATAACGTTCCTCTTCTTCGCCGTTTTCGTCGTGAGCCCCTTGGTAACGCGTTTCGCGGAGGATCTCTATCTGATCGTCAAGCCCTCTCACACTGCGGCCTCGTTGATTCTCGTGTTCGAGCTCGGATGCGGTCTGGCCGCCGTGCTCGCGGCCTTAGGGTTGCGGATTGCCTCGATCTCGTCAGGCGGGGCCCGCTTCGCCGAACGGGTAAGCAACGCTGTGCCCATCTACGGCGCTGTTGGCAGAAACGGCTCGCTGGCAAGGTTCTGTTCGAGCTTGGCTGTCCTTCTGGGCGCGAGAGTGCCACTTGGAAGAGCGCTTGAGCTGGTTCGGTTGACCGTGGGAAGCCCCGGGATTGCTCATGCCTTGACGGCTGTCTCGAAACAGACAGCAGAAGGCATGGGGCTGGCCGAATCGCTGGAGCACAGCGACGCATTTCCCCACACGCTAGTCTGGATGGTCTCCCAGGGAGAGGAGTCCAACACGTTAGTGGAAACTCTCGGCGACCTTTCCGACTTCTACACGGCTGAAACTAGGAGACAGGCTGCCCTGGCTTGGAATGCTACGACCCCGCTTGCCGTGGGGATTCTTTTCTTTTCGGGGTTCCCGACGATGATGGCGTTCTGGGGGATGTTGCATAATCTTCTGTCGCAACTGGGCGAATTTTGATCGAGGGAAGCCATGAGTGGCCGGAGCCATGGAATACAACGCGGCTTGACATCGGTCGAGCTCCTCATCGCGATCATCGGCATCACCTTTCTCGTTGTTGTCGGAACGGTCGCTGTTCGGCAAGGCACGGCACCGGAGACCCTGATGGCTGCAATCGCCGGCCTGCTATTCGACGCAGGTGCGCTTGTGGTGGTGCTGGGGTGGGCCGCATATCTTCGGCACCGTGCCTCCCTGACCAGAGGGTGGTTCATATCGCGACTGATGTTGGCAACGGAGCGTGGAGTGTCCCTCATAGGAGCGCTTGAGGTTATGGAGAAGGATGCACGTGGGCTTCCACGCTTGATCGCGGAGAGGTGCAGATTCGCGCTGCTGGACGGGGCGCGTCTGTCCGACGGGCTGGAACGTTTCCGGCGGCAGTTCTCGCCGCTTCACTTAAGCGTGATCCAAATAGGTGAGGAAACCGGCAAGCTGCCACAGGCTCTCCGCGCTCTGCGACGCCATCACGAAGCGCTCTCAAAGGCGCGGCACCGGCTGATCCTTAATCTGCTCTATCCCACGTTCGTGACCTTCTTCTTGGTGTGCGTATTGTCGTTCATGAGCGCCTACATCTGGCCGCAGCTATCGGAGATTGAAGCGGAGTATGGTGACTTCGGCTGGCTTCCGTACATTCGTGGACTGATTCCGCCCACAGGGGTACTCGCTCGGGGAATGCTCCTCGGTCTCTCCGTGGTGCTGATAGCCCTGGCCATCGGGTACAGGAGCACCGGTTCGGGGCTTATGACCGAGGCCTGGGATGTCGTGAAGTGGCACCTGCCGTTCTTCAGGCAGTATGAGATGCGGACGGGACTCGCGCTTTTCTCCAGCACGGTTGCCGAAATGCTTAGAGTAGGTGTTCCGCTTCACCAAGCCGTCGAGACAGCTTCGCTCATTCGGGTCAACCGTTGCCTGCAAAAGAGGCTCAGAGCCTCGGCAGCGCGCCTCCGGGAGGGAAAGACGGCTTCAGGTGCTTTCTCATCGGAGTTTGGATATCCGCCTACCTTTTCGTGGGCGGTGTCCGTCGGCGAACGGTCCGGCGAGCTCGCCTCTTCGCTTTCGAAGGTGGGCTCTTCACTCTCTCGGCGATTGGAGTTGTCGCTGAACCGTGCAATTGAGTTTGCCTTCCCGGTGTCCATGATCCTGTTGGGTGCCGGGGCAGGACTGTTTGCCTTGTCTGTCATGTCGTTCTTACGCGGACTCATGGACGCTCTGGAGTCAGCGATATGAAAGCGTTCAGGCCCTGGCGAGCGCGCGGATTCACCATGATGGAGCTCATGGCCGCGGTTGCCATATTCGGAACGGCGGTCGTCGGCACTGCCAGCGTGATCTATCATGGCAACCACGCATCCGCCGCGGCGCACGCCCATCAGATTGCGTCGCTCGCTGCCCAGTCGGCGATTGAAGATCTCCGCGCGTCGCCGTTTGCCTCAATCCAGGAGTGTTCAGACAGACCCCTGCAGGTAGCTGCGCTTAGTTTGCACGAAGTGCCGACGCTGTCGCTCTTGCTCACCGTGGAAGATTCAGGAGATCTGGGAGGCGCTCTCAAAGAAGTGCGGGTGCAAGCGCTGTGGGGCTCCCGGAGGAGCAGGAGGTCGCTGGAGCTTTCGACGTTGATAGGAAGTCATCGTAGCAACGACGAAGGAGTCTCAGCAATTGATGGTTAGTAGTACGGCTGGCACTCGAAGAGGGCAGCGGGGAGCCGCGGTGGCCTACGCTCTTGCCCTTGTCCTCCTCCTGGGGATCATATCTACACTCGTTTTCGCCGCTGCTGCCGCAAATCTTGGAGTAGCCAGGAAAGCACACTCCGACCTAGTATTGCTGAACCTGGCAGAGGCGGGGGTAGACAAGGCAATCTGCCGTCTTGCGTCCGACGGAGATTACGCAGGTGAGCAGAGCACGCCTTTCGGGCCCGGGAGCTTCTCTGTCAGTGTCGCCCGCGAGGCGGATGGGCGTACATACGTCGTGACATCGACGGGTTTCGTTGTGTTTGGCGATAGGATGCGCAGCAAAACCGTGATCGCCGGTGTGCTCATCGAGCGGGACGGTGGAAAAGTGGAGGCCAGATTAGTCGCATGGGGTGAACAATGAGCCATGGTCCGCGCGCCCAGTGCAAACGCGGCTACACGATCATGGAGATGCTCTTCGCCACGTGGATATTCGCCTTCCTCATCTCGACGGTGTTCGCAGGTCTTCTGTGGCGGGCGCAACGTGTCGCATCAGACTTCGAGGAGTCTTCAGCAGGCGCGGTTCAGGCCGTATTCGCAATCCGCCGGATTTCGGGCGACGTCCGCAGAAACGTTCCCGTCTTTTCTGCGAACAAGTCCTCACTTGAACTCCGGTCACCAGATGGCAACCATGTGCGCTATTCGCTGGAGGACGGAGATCTCGTGCGGCGGAGCGGGCCTCCCGGCGACGAGAAGGGCTACAGAATCCTGGGAGGGGTTAGTGACTTCGTCGTGGAGGCAGGGGGTCCTGACCCGGGTGTGATATCCATCACCATCAAGACGTTGCAGAAACGGAGAGTGGGAGAGGACTTAGAGACATCTTATCCCTTCCGCTGCGCATTCCGGGCAGGCTATTCAAAATAGACGCCGCCCG
>CAZGDV010000138.1:0-6395 GCA_964524995.1 uncultured Dehalococcoidia bacterium
ACCATGCCGTGCCTGGCGTTTCGCCGCTGCATCTCGTAGACCAGCTTGACAGTAAGGTACACACCCGTACAGCCAAGCGGGTGTCCGATCGCGATAGACCCGCCGTTCACGTTCAACCGGTTCATGTCGATTCCCAACTCTCTCACGACATACAGGGACTGCGAGGCAAAGGCCTCATTCAGCTCGATGAGGTCGACCTGATCGAGGTTCAGTCCGGCATTCTTCAGCGCCTTGGGGACGGCCACGACCGGGCCTATGCCCATGATATCGGGGTCGACCCCGCCCACCCCGAACGCCCTGAACGCAACCATCGGCTTCAGGCCCATCTCGTTCGCCTTCTCGCGCGACATGACCACCACCGCCGCCGCACCGTCGTTCATCGGGCAGGAGTTGCCCGCCGTGACGCTGCCGCCCGCACGGAACAGCGGCCTCAGCTTGGCCAGCCTGTCCAGAGAGGTGTCGAACCGCACGCACTCGTCGGCATCGAAGACCTTCTCATGTGCGACGGGCTTTCCGTTCTCGAAGGGCCTGTCGATCACCTTGAGAGGCAGTATCTGGTCCTTGTAGATGCCCTCGTTGTAGGCCCTGATCGCCTTCTGATGGCTCTCGAACGCGAAGGCGTCCTGGTCCTCCCTGCTGACGTTGAAGCGCTGGGCCACGTTCTCCGCCGTCAGCCCCATCGTCATGTATGTGGCCGGGAACACCTGCATGAGGTCGGGATCGGGCATCGGCTTGTTGCCGCCCATGGGCACGCATGTCATGTGCTCGACGCCGGCGGCCACGATGATGTCAGCGAAGCCGCACATCACCCTCTGGCAGGCGATGGCTAGCGCGTCCAGGCCCGAGGCACAGTACCTGTTGACCGTCATCCCCGGCACTTGCGATGACAGGCCAGCCTTGAGTGCTATCACCCTCCCGATGTTCATGCCCATCTCGGCCTCGGGGAACGAGCACCCCATGACCAGGTCGTCGACATCCTCGGGCTTGAGGCCGCTGGCTCTTCTGACCGCCTCCTTGACTACTTCGGTTGCCGTATGCTCCGGCCTCGTGTTGCGAAGGCTGCCGTTTATGGCTCGGGCCAGGGCCGTCCTGACCGCTGATACGATTACTGCGTCTCTCATTGCCACGTCTCCTTGGCGTAAGGCCTAGTTCCTGAGCGGCTTGTTCGTCTCCATCATGTGCTTCATTCGATCCTGGGACTTCGGCTCACCAGCCAGCGACATGAAAGCCTCCCTCTCCAGATCGAGGAGGTATTGCTCCGTGACCAGGGTGTTCTGGTCGACATCGCCGCCTGTGAGCACGCGGGCCAGCTTCAGGACGATCACGGCATCGTGCTCGCTTATGTACAGGCCCTCCTTGAGCAGGTAGACCAGGAGCTCGAGAAGTCCCCTGCCGGACCTGCCCGTCACCCTGATCTCGTTTCGCGCCCTGGGCTTCCGGTATCCCTCGCGGGCCATGTTGAGTACGACCTGCTTGGCGTCGTGAAGCAAGTGGTCCGGATTCATCGTCACAGTGTCATGGCGGGTGATGTAGCCCAACTCCTGGGCCTCGCGGGCGCATGTGGACACCTTGGCCATGGCTATCGTCTCGAAGACCTTGGCCACATAGGGCAGCAGGTCGGGCTTCCCGCCGCCGGGCACCGCGCTGGGGACCTCCTTGGGCACCCAGTCCGTGGCCCTCAGCAGCATCTCCTTAGCGCCGCCGCCGCTCGGTATCAGGCCCACACCCATCTCGACCAGGCCGATGTAGGCCTCGGCGCTCGCTCTCACCGCGCCCGCAGCCATCACAACCTCGCAGCCTCCACCGAGGGCCATGCGGGACGGCGCTGCGACCACAGGCCGCTCCGAGTACTTGACCCGCATACACGCTTGCTGGAAGCTGTTGACGGCCCGCTCGAGCTCGTCCCACCGCTTCTCTGCTGCAGCGGGATAGACCTGCCTCAGGTCAGCCCCCACGCAGAAGTTGACGCCCTGGTTGCCGATCACCAGACCCTCGAAGTTCTCCTCGACCTCGGCAACGCTGTCTTCCATCATCTGGATCACGTCGGGACCGATCGAGTTGTTCTGAGAATGGAACTCCAGGCAGGCCACCCCGTCGCCCATGTCGATGAGGCTGGCCCCGGCGTTCGACTTGACTACCTTCGCCCGCTCCTTCAGGGATGGGAGGATAATGATCTGAGGCTTCTCCTCGATCTCGACGTAGTCGGCTTTGGTGAAGTCGTAGAAGTACACCTTTCCATTCCGCTTCTCGTAGAAGCGGTCGTGGCCCGCAGACAGCATCCGCTTGATGTTGTCCGGGATCGTCTCGCCTTCCTTCTCCATACGCTCGATGGACTTCCTGAGGCCCACGGCATCCCAGGTCTCGAACGGGCCGAGTTCCCAGTTGTATCCCCAGCGCATGGCCCTGTCGACGCTCAGGATGTCGTCGGCTATCTCCGGTATCTTGGCGGCGCAGTACAGGAGCATGCTCTTGAGCGCCTTCCAGGCGAACGCGCCGGCCCTGTCGTCGGAGTACGCGACAGTCTCGATCCGCTTGGCCGGGTCGGGTTCTGTGGCTACCTGCGCCAGTACGGGCAGCGAGGGCTTGCGCTGGGGGACGTAGTCCATAGTGTTGTAGTCCAGGGCGTGTATTTGAGAGCCCTCGGGCCCGAGCACCTTCTTGTAGAAGCCCTGCCGCGTCTTGTCGCCGAGCAGGCCCTTCTTGACCATCTGCTTGACGAACTCGGGGACGGCGAACATCTTCTTCTCGGCATCGCTCTCGATATTGTCCGCCACGTTCTGAGCCACCTTGACCATCGTGTCGAGTCCCACCATGTCGGACGTCCTGAACGAGGCACTGCGCGGTCTGCCCATCGGCGGCCCGGTGATGGCATCAGCCTCCTCGATGGTATAGCCATCGTCCACCAGGGCATGCATGACCGCGATCATGGCTTGCGCCCCTACCCTGTTGGCGATGAAGTTCGGCGTGTCCTTGGCGAAGACGACGCTCTTGCCCAGACGGTTCTCGCAGAACCCTGCCATGAACGAGATGATCTCCCTATCGGTCTGCGCGCCCGGGATGATCTCGAGCAGCTTCATGTGCCTCGGTGGGTTGAAGAAGTGCGTGCCGAGGAAGCGGGCCTTGACCGATTCCGGCAGCTCCTCTGCTATCCTGTCGATGGATATCCCGGAGGTGTTGGTGCTCAGTATGGCGTCGGGTTTCAGGTGAGGTTCGACCTTGCTGAGCAGGCTCTTCTTGATCTGCAGGTCCTCGGCAACAACCTCGACCACCCAGTCTGCGTCCGCGAGCCATGACAGGTGGTCTTCGAAGTTGCCCGGCGTGATGAGCTTGGCGTCATCGGGGACGAACATGGCTGGCGGGCTTGTACCTATAGTTTCCTGGATGCCCATCGTGGCAAGCTTATTCCTGAACTCGGGCGAGTCCTTGGTGAGCTTCTTCTTGAGGTCGCCTGCATCCAGGTCCGCCGGTACTATGTCCAGGAGGTAGACATAGATGTCCACGCCCGCGAGCAGGGCGGCTATCCTGCTGCCCATGACGCCGGCCCCGAGCACCGCTGCTTTTCGAATCTCTCTTCTCATCGTTGTCTCCCTATGTATTCGGGCGAGACGCCCGCAGTCCAATCAGTCGGCGTTGGGCGGTCGATATTTGAGTTCTCTTTAAGAGCTACAGGGTCGCAACTCTACAACGGGCATGCCATCTTGGGCGGCTGCGAGCGAGGCGCTGAGCGGCTTGCCATAGTGACGTTCTAGCTCTCTGTGCGCCCCGCGGATACCTCTTGTACTGCGTCCTGACTCGCGGTCTTGGGCGGAACGCAGCTCATCGCATACTCGGAAAGGGCCGTTATCGTCAAGCTCGGGTTCACTCCGGGGTTGGCCGGAACGATCGAGCCGTCCACTACGTACAGGCCGGGGTAGTTGTGCACCTGACAGTCCAGGCTGAGAACACCCTCATCGGCATTCCGGCCGAACGGGCAGCCACCCAGTATATGTGCCGTCGTTTCCATATCGAGGAGGCTTTCGCTGATCGAGGCACCCGCGATACCACCTGTCTTCTCCGCAAGCTCCCGCGTCACTCTGTGTGCGATGTCAACTCTGGGCGGGACCATCTCCTCGACATCTGGCTCGGAGACAAGACCGCGTTTGAACAGGGAGAAGATACTCCTGCCTGGTTGCAGGCGCAGGCGGTTGTCGACGGTCTGCATGACGAGCAGTATAGTCGTGCGGTACGCCCAGCCGGGCAGCACCCAGGCGTGTAGATAGTCCATCGGGTGGCGTACCACCTCCAGGATAGATCTGATCAGGCGGATCGGGGTGTTCGACTGGCGTGGAATGAGGGGGCCTACCAGGATTCTCATGAACGACGAGCCGTCGGGATACCGGACCGGCTCGATACGCGTAACCTCGTCGCCTCGAAAGATCGAGGTGATGGCAATTCCCTTGGAGTAGTCTACCTCCCGGTTTCGCGCCATTACCCCCAGCAGCGCCTCGCTGTTGGTGCGCACCATCTCCCCGAGGCGAGGCGAGATGTTGGGAAGTGAGCGGGTCACGTCCCGCGCCCGGAAGAGCAGCTTGAGGGTGCCGAGCACGCCGGCGGATAGCACGACGTTGCGGGCTCTCACCGTGTGCTTGCGCTTGAAGACCCACGCGGTAGGACGCCTGTAGACAACCTCATATCGGGCGCCATCCGGCTGTCCCGGCGACAGCAACCTGATGTCCTCTACCTCAGCCTCCGGCTGGATACGCGCACCCCACTTCTCCGCGAAGTAGAGGTAGTTCTTGGGGAGCGTGTTCTTCCCGTTGTTGCGGCATCCCACCATGCAGGCCCCGCAGAAGTCGCATCCCCTGCGCGGGGGTCCCTCCCCCCCGAAGTACGGATCGGGGACCTCCTGGCCTTCCGGGCCGAAGAAGACGCCCACCTGGGTGGGCCTGAAGCTCTCGGACTGGCCGAGGCCGGCGGCGATCTCCTTGAGCAGGGCGTCTACAGGGGACTCTTTCGGGTTGGTGGTCACGCCGAGCATGCGCTGGGCGGTCTCATAGTGGGACTTGAGAATCGTCTTCCAGTCCGCCAACTCGTGCCAGGCCTTGGCTTCGAACAGCCGGTCGTCGGGAACCTCAAGGACGTTGGCGTAGCCGAGACTGCCACCGCCGACACCCGAGCCGTGCAAGATGATGCCGTGCTTGAGGACACTGATCTGAAGAATTCCGAAGCAGCGGAGTGCAGGAGCCCAGAGGTATTTCCAGACCTGCCAGTTGGGCCCGAAGTCCTCGTCGCGGTACCGCTTTCCGCGCTCTAGAACGAGAACGCTGTAGCCCTTGTCGACGAGGCGCATCGCCGACACACTCCCGCCAAAGCCGGAGCCTATAACGACATAATCGCAAGTCTCAGCCTGGGGCGCGTCCGTTACAGCGGTGGACTCGGGCACCGTCCCTCCTTCAAGGCGGCGGAGGTATGACGGGCGGCTCGTTCCTGAAATGGGAGTGTGACTGAATTTGTATCATATGTCGAAGCTGTTGTCAAATATCGTTCGCGAGCCTGCGCCAGCTTGTCATCGCGTACGTACGCATTTATACTCTAGTCTGGAGGCGAAACATGGCCAACGATGCTGCTCTGGAGAAGGCGCTGGAGGAGATGAAGGACATAGTGCCCTACGCCGTCGCCTCCAAGAGCGGCTGCGATTTCGACGGAGGCAGGTTCCGGATACCCTTCTTCAATCGCGTCTTCCTAGTTAGCCATCCCGATGTCGGGGTCGACGAAGAGGGAAGCGGCGCGAAGGTGCCGCAGTACATCGAGATCATACTGCTGCACTACCTACTGCAGGCGGATGGGACGGCCCTGGCCGACCAGTGGATAGCCTACCGCCAACTGCCGGGGGCCAACCTGTTCGAGCGCAGGTTCCAGCAGATGGCCATGATTCCGTTACGGCGCATCTTTGGCGACGACGTGGAGGCTTTCAGGAGGGCGGGGGAGGCCGTCGGCGGTGATCCCATGAGCCGCACGGGAGACGCCGCGTTCAGGTTCAGGGCCCTGCCCAGGGTACCGATGGGGTGCATCTTCTACCAGGGCGAGGAAGGCATACCTTCGTCGATCAACTTGCTCTTCGATGCCTCCGCCCCCAACTACCTCCCCACCGAGGACCTGTCGCTCCTCGGCGTCTACCTCGTGGGCGCGCTGAGGAAGGCGAAGGGCTAGCCCTTCGCCTCATGCAGCCTGCGCAGGATGTCCCAGAAAGCGCCTCGATACCCCTCCCTGATCGCGTTCACCAGCACTGTGTTCTCGTTGTAGTTGTAGTTCTGCTCGACTTCGGAGGGCGAGGCGAAGAAGAAGCGCTCGTCACCCCCGATGAGCTCGGCGACGTAGTCGGGCGCATCTTCACCCAGCTCCGCCGACAGGTAGAA
>CAZGDV010000139.1:0-6372 GCA_964524995.1 uncultured Dehalococcoidia bacterium
CGCTTTTGAGGCAACAACACCCGTTCGGTAACAGTTTCTATTGACGCAATACGCAAGGATGCAGGGAAGACGGTAGGACGGTCAGCCTCATCGGGACAGCGTCGCGCTCTTGTCCTACAAGTACCCCAGTATCATCAGCTCGATCGTGGTCACATCGCCCATGTTGACGTCGCTGTCGCTGTTGGCGTCCGCGCCGGGCGTGGTCTCCATATAGCCGAGGATGATCAGCTCGGTGTAGGTCACGTCCTGCATGTTGATGTCGCCGTCGCCGTTGGCGTCACCGGGCGCGGGTAGTGTCTCGAATACGTCTGCGCTGAACCCCCATCCCCGGTTCGAGTCGCCGTCGGAGTCCAAGCGCACTTGGATTGTGTCACCGGCCACCCACGGCGACCAGTAGTCGGTGTGTTCGCCTGACACCGCTTCGCCGACCTGTGTGCCGTTTCCGTCCAGGAACGTGATCGTGTCGTCGTCAGCCTCCGTCTCAATGCTTGTGAAATGCACCCTCACCTCGTCCGCGCCGGGCACCCGCCATGCCCATGTCCTGTGGAAGTCGCTGCGGTACGGGTGGAAGGACTCCAGGACGCCACTGTACGATCGGGAAACGTATGTGTGGGAGAAATCGCCCAGCCCGTCGTGATAGTAGTCGACAATGTACGCCGGGTCCATGAACAGGTCGCTTTCGAAGGCGTCGCCGTCGTTCCAGTCGTCCCAGCCCCACGGCGCGTCGGCTGCGTTCGCGGTCATCGCGACGACGCCGGGGGTGATATCACCCTCGAAGGTGCCGTACGCGTACCAGGTGTCCGGGTGCTCGTCGGGATACCTCATCTCCCACAGCTCGTCGATACTCTCCAGGGCATAGCCCACGTCCCTGTCGTTCCCGCCCGATGGCTCCTCGGCGACGCCCGTGTAGTAGTAGACAACGCCGTCGCCGCCGGGGAAGTCGCTGTCCTCCCAGCGCTGGTCCCCGTACACGCCGTGTCCCTCGGATTCGACGTAGAGATAGGGGTGATGCCCGTCGTAGAACTCGACGTCGCCGGTGATGGAATGAGTGCCGCTCGTCACGTTGCCGGAGGGCAGCGAGTCGAAGTCCTTGTACGAGAGGAAGTTCCAGTGGGCGATCGTGATCATCAGCAGGAACTGGCCGTGCTCCGAGCCGTCTCTCTGTATCACCAGCACGCAGCCTTCGAGGTCGTTCTCGTGCTGCGTGTCGATGAGGGGGAAGTCGGTCCAGTCACGGGGGTGGAAGTCGGCGTAGCCGATGAACCAGTTTGTCTCGGTCTCGACGACCCAGTAGTAGATATAGGCCGGCAGGGGGTAGAAGGGCTGGTTCTCCCAGTTGTCGCTGCCCAACCAGTTGCCGTCGAAGTCGAACCTCGTGATGTACTCGGCATCGTAGTCGGTGCTGTCCGTGTCCTGGTACCACACTGGCGCCCAGTACTCGGCCAGATCGATGTGCTCGGTAGAGGAGCAGCACGCTAGCGGCGGCGTTGCCAGCGCCAGGAGTGCGAGCATGATGGCAATTGCCAGGGGTTTCATTAACGTCTTCACTTCGGATGTCTCCGGTGGCTGCTGTGCGGCGGGCGGATGGAGTCGGCTGGCGGGGGTTCAATCATAGCGGGCGTCGATGCGGGTGTCAACGTGTGCCTGTCGCCATCGGGCGTTGGGTGAGCCCGCCTACGGGCGCTGCGCTCCCTGGCCCGGACTACGCTGATGTGCGCACGTGGGGTGGAACACTGGGGGGTTCGGGGGCGAAGCCCCCGAGAGGTATGTGGGAGGGAGGGTGGGAAGGATAACGTTCGCCTTTGGCCTGGAGGGACGTTGGGCATGGCCTCCCCACGTGTGCGCTTGCTTCGCCCGTTCGGCTTGACGTATAATTGCTATACGGGATGTCGTTTCCTCGAACACCCTATTTCCCCTCCCTGACACCCCACAAACTCAGAACCAGCCACGGTTCCGGAAGGCAGGCAGACATTGACACATGAAGGCTTCGACAAGTTCGCTGGCACATCCGACTACGTGACCTCAGAGCCGTTGCGCAACGCGGTCAACGCGTCCATCGCGCTCGGCAGGCCGCTCCTGATCAGGGGCGAGCCCGGTACGGGCAAGACCAGACTTGCCCACAGCATCGCGCAGGACCTCCGACAGAGACTGGTCATCTGGAACATCAAGTCCACGACCAAGGCCCAGGACGGCCTCTATCTCTACGATACGGTGCAGAGGCTCAACGACAGCCGCTTCGGCGATGGAGACGTGTCGGATATCAAGAGATACATCAAGCTGGGCAAGCTGGGCGAGGCATTCGCGTCGCCCGAGCAGGTGGTCGTCCTCATCGACGAGATAGACAAGGCGGACATCGAGTTCCCCAACGACCTGCTCAACGAGTTGGACGAGATGAGTTTCTACATCATGGAGACCGACGAGACCATCGAGGCTGTGCACAGGCCCATTACAGTGATCACCAGCAACGCCGAGAAGGAGCTTCCGGACGCCTTCCTCAGGCGCTGCATTTTCCACTATATAGAGTTCCCCGACGCTCAGCTCATGGAGGAGATCGTTCGAGTCCACTTCCCCAATATCGACACCACGCTCCTCGGTGCGGCTACGGAGACGTTCTACTCGCTCAGAAGGATTGACGACTTCAGAAAGAAGCCGTCGACGAGCGAGCTGCTCGACTGGATTCAGGCCCTCATGATCGGCGGTGTCGCGCACGAACGCGTGGCCAGTGAGATACCGTTCATGGGCGCGCTTCTCAAGAAGGAGGCCGACTACGACTACTTCGTCAAGACGCGAATGACCAAAGTCGGCGATACGCTCGTTCGCCGCAGCTGGCAGTGATGTTCACCGATTTCTTCTACCTCCTCAGAAGCAAGAAGGTCCCCGTCTCCATCACAGAGTGGATGACCCTCATGGAGGCCCTGGCCAAAGGGCAGATCACGAACCTGGACGAGTTCTACTTCCTGGCAAGGGCTATCCTGGTCAAGAGCGAGGGTTACTACGACCATTACGATCTGGCCTTCCAGGAGTACTTCTCGGGCGTGCAGTCCATGCCTGAGATCACCGAGCAGGTGCTGGAGTGGCTGCGCGACCCGCTCAACCGGCTCGGCCTCAGCCCGAGGGAGCGGGCCATGCTCGAGGCGATGGACCTGGACGAGCTGATCGCCGAGCTGGAGAAGAGGCTGCGGGAGCAGACGGAGCAGCACGACGGCGGGGACTACTGGATAGGCAGGTGGGGCACGTCGCCGTTCGGCCACTCGGGGACCAACCCGGCGGGCATCCGCATCGGGGGAGAGGGCGGGGGGAGGCAGGCCGTGCAGGTGGCCATGGACCGCAGGTTCCGCAACTACCGCCACGACCTGATCCTCGACACACGCCAGATCAAGGTGGCTCTGAAAGGCCTGCGTCAGCTCAACAGGGTTGGGCCGGAGGACGAGCTCGACCTCGAAGAGACCATCGCGGCCTCGGCCAAGAACTGCGGCGACATCGAGTTGATGTGGCGGCGCAGCCGCAAGAACGCCGCCAAGGTCCTTCTGCTGATGGACGTGGGCGGCTCCATGGAGCCCTACGCGAGACTGTGCAGTACGCTCTTCTCGGCGGCGCATACGAGCTCGCACTTCAAGGAGTTCCGCTACTACTACTTCCACAACTGTGTCTACGATAAGGTCTACGAGGACATGACCAGGCGGGAGACTGTGGGCACGGAGCACCTCCTGCGCACGCTGGAGTCGGACTTCAAGGTCCTGCTGGTTGGCGACGCCACCATGTCCCAGTACGAGCTGACGGACAGGTATGGCGCAATCAACTACTATGACCGCAATGAGATACCGGGCATCGTCTGGCTGAGACGAATAGCCGATCACTTCACACACGCCGTCTGGGTCAACCCGGAGGCACCCCAGTACTGGGGCCACACCACCGTTCGCATGATCAACGGCGTCTTCCCCATGTACTCTCTGACGATAGAGGGCCTGCAGCAAGCTGTGAGAAAGCTGGTAGTCAGGAACTAGCAGCCCGGGCAGTCGAGAGAGCAACGCCTCCAACCTCAGGTGTCGACTCCTCTTGTGTTAGCATGACCAACTTCAACTGATATGTATGTCGTAGACGATATATATGTCGTGTACAAGACTCATTGACCACCATGGTAAAATGGAAATATAGGGGTTAATCTCGCATATCATTATGCGCAACGTTCTCTCCATCCGGGACGGGCCACTACCGCTGGGGCCGGCTGCTCACCAGGGTTGTATGACGCCCATCGGGTACTGCTAGCCTTCGCCAGATTCCAGAATCACTGACGTTTGCAGGGAGACTCATATGCTTGACAAAGTGGTCGCTAGCTTTGATGAAGCGGTTGCGGACGTTCCCGATGGCGCCTGCATAGCAATCGAGTCCTGGGGGATACCAGCCACCCCCCAGAACTTGATCGCAGCTTTGAAACGCAGGGGTGTAAGGGACCTGACGATCGTTACGCACACCTTCATACCAATGGTCTGGAACGAGGATGATGCGGCTCTCCCATCCCTCCTGCTTCCGCAGATGAAGAAGCTGATCTCCGCGATTGTTGGGATACAGCGTCTCGGGGCCGGGGCCTTCTTACAGGAGTACGTCGATCGGGGGCTGGACGTTGAGATCACCAGTCATGGGACGCTGGCCTCGAGGCTGTACGCCGGCGCGGCCAGTCTCGGCGGCTTCTACAATCCTGTTGGCGTCGGGACCCTTCTCGAGGTCGGCAAGGAGAAGAAGGTGATCGACGGCAAAGAGTACATCTTTGAGAAGCCGATCAGACCGGACTACGCTTTCATCAGCGCTCATCGAGCCGACAGGCTGGGCAACCTGACGTACAGGGGCAACTTCAGGTCGGATTCGCCGATGATGGCCATGGCTGCGAGGACCACAATAGCCGAGGTGGACCATGTGGTGGAGGTGGGAGAGATAGACCACGAGCATGTTGTTACGCCGGGGGCGTTCGTCGATCGAGTTGTGCAGATACCAGAGGGCGCGCTGGGCTCCCATGAGAAGCAGACGGCGATGATTCACATGTTGGGCCAGTTGGAGAGCACCCGCGACCTACTGTTCGGCAAGGAGTAGTGACAATGCAGGCGACCAAGGAGCGGCTGGACCGCGACACCATAGCGATGCGGGCAGCCAAAGAGTTGAAAGAGGGCGATTGCGTCAATCTGGGATTCGGTCTGCCCACGCTCTGCGCGTTGTACGTGCCGGAAGGGGTCAGATTCCACACCGAGGCCGGTCTCCTGGGATACGGCCGTCTGGTCATGTCCGACGAGATCGACCTGGCTGACTGGCACTATATCGATGCCAGCGGCAGGTTCTGCCTGCCGGCGCCGGGTATGGCCGTCATGGATGTCCTGACGTCGTTCGCAATGATAAGGGGCGGGAGGCTGATCAGCATAATGGGAGGGCTCCAGGTCTCCGAGAGGGGTGATCTGGCCAACTGGAACACGCAGAACAATGCGCTCGCGGGCACGATCGGCGGCTCCATGGACCTTGCTGTGGGGGCCAAACGCGTCATCGTGACGATGGAGCACAACGCCAAGGACGGAGCCTACAGGCTGGTGAAGAAGTGCTCCTACCCGCTTACCGCGCGTGAGTGCGTCGACCTCGTCATCACTGACCTGGCGGTCATCGAGGTGACTTCCGAGGGCCTTGTCCTCAAGGAGACCGCGCCGGGCTGGTCTCCCGAGGAGATACAGGACGTGACTGAGCCCAGGCTCGTACTCTCGCCCGACTTGAGGGATATCGAGCTTTAGGGTTGGGCAGCACCCAACTCTCGATGGCAGCAGGGGGTGGGGTGGCTCACCTAGCGTCTTCACTGGTTTGACAGCACGCAACACCAGCCATTATCCTAGCTCACACGGCACCACTCAAGGCCGGCCTATGGAGCGACAAGATTCCCTGCTGACCCAGAGGGAGCGCGATGTCCTCGTTCAGGTGGCGCGAGGGCTCACCAACAAGGAGATCGCGGATGTCCTCTGCACCACTACCAGCGCCGTCAAGGTGTTCTTGCACCAGGCGTCTGCCAAGCTCGGCGCGCGCAACAGGGCACAGGCCGTTATCCTGGCGCTGAGGAAGGGGGCCATTGAGCCCCAGGAGCTGTACTCGCTGGAGGAGTTGGCCGACCTCCTGGCGTCGCTCGGGCCCGAGGCCATTCACACCGTTGGCCAGCTTGTGAGGGAGCGGCTCGACCAGACCCAGGATGAGTTGGCGGACCTGCTCGCCCGTCTCGGCCCTGATGCCATTGACTCTATAGCCGACCGCGCCAAGAGGAAGCTGCAGTAGACCACACTTGTCCGCGCCGGCCGACGTATTGCGTCAATAGAAACTGTTACCGAACGGGTGTTGTTGCCGCAAAAGCGC
>CAZGDV010000140.1:0-6201 GCA_964524995.1 uncultured Dehalococcoidia bacterium
GCGCAGGTGGCGAGCGGGTTGGTCTGCAGCGTGCGCACGGGCTTCATGCACACGAAGTTGCTGAGGAAGACGCCTTCCTCCTCAACGATCGCTGCGCTACGGGGGCGTACGGCGATGTCGGGTGCCCAGTTGTGGATCATGGTGAAGGTGATCCGGGCACCCTTCTTGATGTAGAACTCGGAGACGCCGAGGTGGAGTCCCGATGGCTGCATAGGGTGAGTGGCACAGCCGGTAATGATATGGAGCTCCGAACCCTCCTCGGCGATGATGATGTTGTGCACCTTTTGGGCCAGGTTCTTGTGGCCGAGGTAGAGGCAGGCCTGGACCGGGTTGATCGACTTGACGCCCGGGAGTGTCCTGATGAAGTAGCCGCTCGGCTCTGCCAGCTCAACGTTCGCGGTGTATTTGTCGACGTCCACGTCGACGGCCTTCCACCAGTAGTCTTCGAGCCAGCTATGCGTCTCCAGCGCCTGAAGTATAGGCATGACCTCCACACCCTCCTGGCTCGTGGAGCTGTGGATGACTGACTGATCGACCTGGAGGAAGGTGCCGCCACGCAGGCCGAGGTCATCAAGGGTCACGCCCACGTTGACCATCTGATCTCTCTGCTCGGAGGGTATACCGGACAGGTCCTGCTGGTACTCGTGCTTGTCGCCGTCCGAAGTGTATGTAGACAGGTCGACGTCTTCGCCCAGGCTTGCCTTCTTATCAGCCGCCTTCCCAGCCAGCTCACGTGTCTTCGCGCTGGATCTCACCTCATGCATGCAACGCACCCCTCGTATCCCTGGCCTTTGATCGAGTCCAGTACCTCCAGGGCCTCACGCCGGCATCTGAGCGCGCCGTTCAGGAGGACATATCCTTTGCTGGCATGAACGTAGTCAAGTATGTGGCCGGTGTGCGTGATTATCAGGCCTGACCTCGTTCGATTGCAGCCGAGCCCGCTCTGCAGAAGCTCGTTCGTCATCTCACCGATCAGCGCCATGTTGACCAGGTCGACCCCGGATTCCGGCTCGTCCAGGAGCACTAACTCCGGCTCCTGCGCCAGGAGCTGGAGCAGCTCGGACCGCTTGATCTCGCCGCCCGAGAAGCCATAGTTGATCTCCCTGTCCATAAGCTCCCCCATGTTGAGCCGCTGTGCCAACCGGTCTATGTCTACCCCGCCCTCCCCACCGCGGGCGGCTATGCTGGCGGTCACCATATCGCGCGTCTTGACCCCCCGCACCACCGGGGGGCGTTGGAAAGACATGCCGATGCCCAGGCGCGCACGCTCGTCCAGGGTAGCGCCGGTTATATCCTGGCCCTTGAAAACTATCCGGCCGCTCGTGACCTTGTAACGGGGGAAGCCCATTATGGCCATCAGCAGCGTTGTCTTGCCGCCGCCGTTGGGCCCGAACAGGGCGTGGGTTTCCCCCGGCCCGATGCCGAGGCTGATCTCGTGCAGGATCTCCTTGCCATCTACTTCGACCGTCAGATTCATGATATCCAGCATCGCTTCCACCCTCAGTCGTTCTGATTGACTCGTTCTCGACTAGGCCGAGCCCTCGAGCGCCCTCAGTTGCTCTCGGGTGCCGATGACGACCAACTCGTCCCCGTGAGAAAGGAGGACGTCGTCGGTCAATCTGGTGAGCAGCTTGCCACCCTTCTTCCTCACCGCCAGGACTATGGCTCCTCCGCTGCTGCTCTGGCCCTCCTTGATAGTCTTGCCGTCGGCCGGTGAGCCCTGGCCAACCTCGATGTTCTCCAGTACCAGCTCCCTGCCTCTGCTATCCAGAGCAGTGTCGACGAAGTCTATTACAAGCGGCCGAAGGGCCATCATGGCCAGCCTGCGCCCCCCCAATACGTGTGGGTACAGTGTTCTGTCCGCGCCTGCGAGCTTCAGCTTGTGCTCCGATTCCTCCTCAGACGCGCGCGCCGCAATGCAGAGCTCGGGGCGCATCGAACGCGCCGAAAGCGTGATGAACAGGTTGTTGACATCGCTGCCGGTGGCCGCAACCAACCCCTTCGCCCTCTCGATACCAGCCTCCTTCAGTACTTCGTCGTCGGTCGCGTTCCCCTCGATGTGCAGGTACTTGTCCTTCCCAACCCTGGCGATGGCATCCAGATCGTTGTCTATGACCACGAACGACGTGCTCTCCCGCTCGAATACTCGAGCCACCTCTCTACCCACACGCCCGTAACCACAGAGGACCATGTGCCCGGTGAGCTTCGATATCTTCTCCTTCATACGGCGTCTCCCAACCAGGTCTCTCAGATTGCCTTCGATTATGTACTGCACAATGGTGGTCAGGGTATAGAACACGAGGCCGACGCCGCCGATGATCAGAAAGATCGTGAAAATGCGTCCACCGGTGCCAAGCTCGTGAACCTCCGCATAGCCAACGGTGCTGAGCGTGATGACGGTCATGTAGAGCGCATCGAGGGGCGTCATGTCTTCAATCAGGGTGTAGCCAATGACGCCGAGGAAGATGACAAATAGAAGTGTGTAGACTATCTGCAGGAAGCGTCTAAAGGGACCCATTGCGGCTCGCCTGTAAAATAACGTTACCGCTTGGGAATGTCAATCGTCGCGGGCTTGCTGAACGGCCTACCGACCCAATCAGTCGACCCTGTGCATGCCATCTCGGAGGTACTCTCTGGCGAGGTCGATGTACAGCTGCTTGCCCCATTGCCAGAACTGCAGGTCTTTGTCCTTCGTCTTTCTTACTACCTCGGCAGGGTTCCCGCGTGCAACGACGCGGGGTGGTATCTTCTGGCCCATCTTGACGGTCGAGCCTTCGGCAACGATGGCCTCGGTACCTACCGTCGAGAAGAGGCTGAGCACAGCACCCATGCCAATGACTGCCAGATCGCCAATCGAGGCGGAATGAATGACTGCGCCATGACCGATTGTGACCTTCTCACCGACCTTGCATACCTCGTCCGGGGGCGCATGCATCACGACACCTTCCTCGACCGCCGTACCATCACCGATCTCGATCGAGCCGTAGTCACCCCGGAGAATAGCGCCGTGGCCGATATAGCAGTTGCTCCCTATACGTACGTCACCGATGACTAGGGCATGTTCGCTGATGTATGTCTCCTCCCCGAACACCGGTGCCCTGTTCCTGAAGCTGTACAGCATAGGCTCACCACCTTCGAATCACTGTCTATTGACTGGCAGATGTATCGGTGACCGGTCTTGCGGAATCCGCCGACGCGGTAGCGCGGTAGCCAGGCGTAGTGGGGAGATCGTTTGCCTTCCTTGTGAGCGTTCCCCCTCATGATATTGTCAGGCTTGAGGGACGTCAAGTTGAGGTTGCGGTGAAAGGGAAGTTTAGGTCTCGGCCCGTGAGGGCTGAACTGGTCGGCGCTCCGCCTGCGGGGATACAGGCGGGCGTGGCCGGTCCTGCGGACTGCAATCTGATCTGCAGGACCTGGCACTATATGGATGGACGCTAGTCGGTCTTGCTCAGGTTCGCCAGCACGTTCTGGTAGGCCTTCTCGAATATGCCCTTTACCTCGTTTATGCCGCCGAGAATGGCCTGTGCTTCCTGGGACGCAGCTTCCTTGGCCTGAGACCTCGCCTCGGCTATCATCCGCTCGGCCTCAACCTGGGCCTGCTCCTCAGCCTTGGCTATGATACCGGCTGCCTTGGTACGGGCCTCCTCCTCGGCCTCTTGGCGAACGCCGTTCGCGATCTTGTCGGCCTCGACCAACGTTCTTTCCGCAAGCTTGGTTAGGGAATCGAGATGCTCCAGCCTGCTGTCTTCGCCGTCGAGCAGAACCCCGCCGCCCTGACTTACGAGCGTGTCGATCTGTTTCAACTTCTTGCCGAAGTCGTATTGCAGTTCAACCATACTCTTGACTATACCGTCCAATTGGTCAAGCTGCTGTGCCAGTTCTGCCACAACCGGGGACAGCTCGGTCTCACTAAGTCTCTGCTTCATCATATACGCCCCCCTGATCATTCACCGTGGACTGGGTGTGGCAGGGGTGGCACGGGCACCCCCTCCCCCCCGGTAGCTTCATTCTGCACCCGCTGCATTGCATTGACAATCTTACAAGCGTACTTTGACACGCTTACTATGGTCATCACCGGGCCAAAGGGCAGCCAACTCGCAGAGGTGGCAGTCCTTACTGTGACAACATATGGACTGTGCGGACTGCAAACAGCATAACACACTGAGATGAAAGTCCTCATACTTTAACTCACGGACTGCATCGGTGCCTCAAGAGAGCACCTTGCCGACCGCGCACAACAAGAAGCCCCAGGACTGCCGAGCTGGAGAAGCAATCCTGGGGCTTAGTGCAGAGTCCCTGACTTGGCTCTGCTGCCAGTCGGGGACGTTGTCAGCTCTGCTTCGAATTGTGCACGACCACGTGGGATTCGCAATCCCCCTTGAGTCCCTGGCGGCAGGAGTACTTTCGTCCTTGTCAGTCTTCCACAGCCTCACCTACCATCCTAGTGCGTCACCACCTTGCAGCACGTCTTACCTCAACTGCGTGCTTACGATCGAGCCAATGGTACTATGCAGCGCTCTGTGAGCTTCCGATGGTCTTAGTTAACTACTATAGTACTAACGAAATTGGGCCTTTTGGGTGATTGTGAACTAGTAGTGGCTGCTATATAAACTGTTACGAAGGTACACGTACTCCCAGTATTCTACGGCCTGACAGAGTTGGGTGTACATCGAAGGAGGGCCGAGCATGATGAGAAACCTGAAGAGATTTCTTCAACGCCTGCAGCGTGAAGAGAGAGGGATCACCGGTCTTGAGACCGCGATCATCCTGATCGCATTCGTTGTGATTGCATCCGTGTTCGCATACAGCGTTCTGTCAGCAGGTATGTTCTCCTCTCAAAGGGGCCAGGAAGCCATTTTCTCGGCCCTGGAAGAGGCGAGGGCAACGCTGTCATTGGAGGGCAGCGTGGTGGCGACGTCAAACACCACAGCTTTGCAGACTATCGTCTTCACCCTAGCCAATGCGCTCGATGGTGAGGACATCGATCTGACTCCTCCAAACGATATAGACAGCGATGGCCTGGCGGATAGCGGCAGCACCAACGTCGCGGTGGTTTCCTACACAAGCGAGACCAAGCGCGTCGAGGACATCGCCTTCACAATCAACCCGATGGGCAGGGCGGACAGTGACAACCTGCTCGAGATCGGTGAAAAGATAGAAGTAACTGTAGATGTAACCGGGCTTGGTGAAAACATCGACACCTATCACGAGTTCACCATCGAGGTCAAGCCTGCTCACGGTGCTGTTATGAACATCACTAGGATCACACCGGGTGCGCTTGACACCGTGATGATCCTGAACTAACTCCGCGAGCAAAGATGACCAAACGGCGCTGGCACCATTCACCCCGGCAACGGATACAGGTGCCAGCGCCGTTTGAACTTCTGCCGGACCAGCCGCTACATTACCCGTGGAGTCGAGCGTCCGGCTGCGGATAGCGAGTCAGGCGTAGGATAAGACCGGTGGGAGACAAGAATGCCTCTCTATGAATTCCAGTGCACGAACTGTGGCTATGTCTTCGAGACAAGGCGACCTTTCGAAGGTTCGTCACCGGTGGACTGCCCGCGTTGTCATTCGGAGTCACGCCGGGTGTTCACGCCAGTGGCGCTCTCCAGGGGAAGCGACAGCTTCCTGTCGGCCGGCAGGCCGAATCTGAACCGGGTCAGATTCAAGGACTTGAGCGATGACCGCGAGGACATCGCCCGTAGCAAACCACACACCGCCAGCAGTACGAACGGTGCCGGAGTTGGGTCATGAGGCTGTGCGCGAAAAGCATCTACTGTCCACATTGCAGGGAGCTGGTGAGAGGGCTGGAGCAGCAGGACGAAGTAGACCCCCACAGAACCAACATCGTCTGCTCAAAGTGCGGCCGCCCCCTACACATGGGCAACGGTGTTACCTGGAGATACGTGCGGCAACCAGTCTAGAGAATCCCCAGTCACCCCAAGCAGCGCACCCGACACACCAACTTGTCGATTCGGGTTTGCCTGCCTGCGCTCCGGCTTCTGTAACCCATGATGATGCGAGGAATCGAGCTGCTCTCGGGCTCATTGACCGGGGTAGTTGGCCACGCTATAATTGGACTCGCTCGATGCCAGGCATCGTGCAGGTGCGGATCGCTTGTCAAGGATGCAGGCGACCCACAGGCCGGGGTGGCGGAACGGCAGACGCGCTACGTTCAGGGCGTAGTGTCCGCAAGGG
>CAZGDV010000141.1:0-6086 GCA_964524995.1 uncultured Dehalococcoidia bacterium
CGATCCCGCCTGGGCTTCCTCATGAACGTCGGCCTCGATTACCTCACCCTGGATCGTGTGGCGGGCAGCCTCTCGGGAGGGGAGGCTGAGAGAATACGTCTGGCTACCCAGATCGGCAGCGGCCTGATGGGGGTCCTGTACATATGCGATGAGCCTACGGTCGGGCTCCACCCCGTGGACGGCTCCCGGCTGATCCAGACCCTGGAGAGGCTGAGGGACCTCGGCAACACGTTGCTGATCGTGGAGCATGACGAGGCGATGATGCGAGCCGCCGATCACATAATCGATATGGGGCCGGGCGCCGGTGAGCACGGAGGGCGCGTCGTGGTCAGCGGCACGATCGACGACATCATGGCCTCTCCAGAATCGATGACAGGTCAGTACCTCAGTGGCAACAGAGAGATACCCACCCCGGAGAAGCGTCGAGACCCCGACGGCAGGTCGATCCTGATCAAGGGAGCCAGACAGAACAACCTGCGAGGAATAGACGTCGACATCCCCCTGGGCCTGTTCGTCTGCGTGACAGGCGTATCAGGCAGCGGCAAGAGCACGCTCATCGACGAGATCCTCCACAAGTACCTGGCACAGGTGATGTACAGGGCCAAGGACGTTCCCGGTGAATTCGACGCAATCCTGGGTCTGGAACACATCGACAAGGTGGTCAACATCGACCAGTCGCCGATCGGCCGTACTCCGCGATCCAACCCCGCCACTTACACAGGAGCCTTCACTCCCATACGGGGCCTCTTCGCCAGTGTACCCGAGGCGCGAATGAGGGGCTACAGGCCCGGCCGGTTCTCTTTCAATGTCAAAGGTGGTCGATGTGAGGCCTGCCGGGGCGAGGGCTATATCCAGATCGAGATGCAGTTCCTGCCCGACGTCACCGTCCCCTGTGAAGTATGCAAGGGCCAGCGCTACAGCCGGGAGGCCCTCGAGATACGCTTCAAGGGCAGGAACATCGCCGAGGTCCTCCAGATGAGCGTGGACGAGGCGTACGAGTTCTTCGAGCACTTCCCCTCCATCAAGAGCAAGCTTGCCACCATGAGAGACGTCGGCCTGGGATACATACGCCTGGGGCAGCCCGCTACCACGCTTTCCGGCGGCGAGGCGCAGCGGGTCAAGCTGTCCAGCGAGCTATCGCGACGCTCCACCGGTCGAACCCTGTACATCCTCGACGAACCGACGACCGGCCTCTCATTTCACGATGTCGCAGCTCTACTGGGTGTTCTGCAGCGGCTGGTCAGCGCCGGCAATACCGTCGTCCTCATCGAGCACCACCTTGACCTCATCAAGTGTGCCGACTACATAATAGACTTGGGCCCGGGCGGCGGCGACCGCGGCGGGTGGGTGGTGGCGACCGGCACGCCCGAGGACATCGTTCAGTCGGAAGACTCGGCTACGGGACGCTACCTGAGAGCGACACTCGAAAGGGCGGTGAAGAAGGGTCAGCCCGTAGAGGCGACCTGAGGAGGGTTGAGATGTCAGTCGTATCACACGAGACTAACGTAGACACACCAGTAAAGGCCCGCGCCAAGAGAACATACAGCGGTCCGGGCGAGTTCTTCGCCGATCAGTTCTATCTGGTGAAGAACATCGGCACTGTTATCAGGCTGTCGCTGCGCAAGCAAGTATCTCCGGCCTTCCGCGAGAGATTGATGCTGGCGGTCATCTCCGTTTACGGTTGCCGCTACTGCACGTGGCTGCACACCGGTGAAGCCCTGAGGGCCGGCGTCCCTGAAGAAGAGATCACCACGTTGCTGGAGGGCAGCATAGACACCTGCCCCGAAGAGGAGGCCGTGGCCCTTCTCTACGCGCAGCATTGGGCCGACACCAACTGCAGACCCGACCCATCGGCAGTTGAGAGACTCGAAAGCACCTACGGCCACGATATGGCCAGGACGATCCACGTCGTACTGAGAATGAACCGCCTCGGCAACCTGTCGGGCAACACCTGGGATCGCTTCCTGCACCGCGTGACGTTCGGCAGATGGCGACAGTGACCGACCCACTGCCGATGCTAATCACCTAATCACAAGGTAGCAGTAAACCTATGACGAGAGATGAGGCGCTGGCAGCCGTACGCGCCAACGTGAAGAACACCAACCTGGTGAAGCACATGCTGGCGACGGAAGCCATTATGAGGGCATTGGCCCGGCGATTCGGGGAGGACGAGGAGGAGTGGGCATTAGCCGGTCTCCTGCACGACATCGACGTTGAACTCACAGCCGACGATTTCACGGCCCACGGGAAGGTCGAGGCCGACATGATCCGCAATCTCGGCGGCAGCGAGGCCGTGTGCCGAGCCATACTCTGCCACAACGAGATCCATGGTATCGCCTGTGAGAGCCTTCTGGAGAAGGCCCTGTATTGCAGCGACCCGCTCACGGGCCTGATAATCGCCGGTGCTCTGATAAGGCCGGACAAGAGGCTGGAGGGCCTGACATCGAAATCCATCATGAAGCGGTTCAACGAGAAGCGCTTCGCGGCCGGCGCGAACAGGGAACAGATATCCGGGTGCACCGAGATCGGGTTGGGACTCGAGGACTTCGTAACCCTGGGGATCGAGGCAATGCAGGGCATCTCCGACGACCTGGGTCTGTAGCGCCGAGACTGGACCGGCCCGGAGTATCACACGAAGGATGGAAAGCATGCGTGTTAAGGACAAGACGGCTATCGTAACCGGCGGCGGCATGGGCATTGGCCAAGGAATCTGCCTGCGCCTCGCCCAGGAGGGCGCAAAGGTAGCCGTGTTCGACATCGACAAACGGGCAGCGGGAGACACGGTCGCCGCCATCGAGGCGCAAGGCGGCATGGCCCTCGCCTGCGAGGTGGATGTCAGCAACCGGTCTCACGTGGAAGGCGCGGTACAGGACGTCGTTGCCGCTTTCGGTGGAGTTGACATCCTTGTGAACAACGCCGCGATAAGCAAACCGGAGAAGGTCGACCGGATGTCAGACGAGACCTGGGACCGAATGAACGATATCAACCTGAAGGGCGTCTTCCTGTGCTGCCGCGCGGTGATTCCGTCGATGAAGGAGCAGCGATACGGCAGAATCGTCAGCATCACATCGATCCTCGCCGCAGAGGGCAGCCCTTACTACGCGCACTACTCCGCCACCAAGGCCGGAGTACTCGGGTTCACCCGCGGTTTGGCAGTAGAGTTGGGGCCCCGCAACATCACAGTGAATGCGATAGGGCCGGGGGTCATCGACACGCCAATGTCTCGAACGGACGTGGCACTTGAGACTCGCGAGCGGCTGGAGAAGAGAATACCCCTTCGTCGTATAGGCGTCCCGGACGACATAGCCAACGCGGTGCTCTTTCTCGTGAGCGAGGAGTCTTCCTACATCACCGGTCAATGCCTGTATGTGTGTGGCGGGTTGAGCGCTGACGCCAGCCTGATCTAAGGCGACGGCACTCTACTTCTTCACGGGGAAGCGTATTTCGGTCAGCAGCTCTTCAGGCGGCGTGCTGTTGGGGTCGCTTAGATACACTTCCTGGGGCGCGCCAACGATCCGGTACCCGTTGGCCGGTATCCAGCCTGCAACCGCCCCCCAGACAGGGCCAACCTGATCATACGGGCCCTTGTGAATAGCGAAAGCGTATTCTGCCGCCTCCAGGCGCTTGACGCCCAACCCCTCCTCATCCGGCCCCGATGGAGGCGCACCCTCACCGATTGGAAAGTGCAACTCCCATCGAAGGTCAGCGGCAGTGACCTGGGCAGGATCATCGAAGAACACGCCGAACGGCGGCCCGGCCGGCGCATAGCCCTTGCTGCCCAACCAACCGATAAGCTTGCCGAAGGCCCCGGGCATCTGGTCGAAGGGGCCCTTGACCGCCAAAAAGGCAGTGGTGGTCGGCTCCACGTTCTTGACCGTGACCTGGACCGTCATGATATCCTCCCCGAAGCTACCGCCTCGATCTTCAACGCGGCTGGGATACGGCCAGGGTGTGTATCCTCTCGGCGAGTTCCAGGATCTCCTCCCGGCCCTGCAGCAGGCCCTCCCACTTCTGGGGAATCGCTTCGATCCCATAGCGGGCACCGGCAATTGCTCCGCAGACGGCCCCAACCGTATCGGTGTCTCCGCCGAGATTGACCGCCTCTACCAGGGCGTCCTCGAAAGAGGACGTGTTCAGGAAGCACCAGAGGGCAGCCTGCAGCGTATCCAGTACGTAGGCCGAGGGTTCGCCGGCAACTGAGTCCAGCCCCAACACTCCCTCCAGTGTCTCTCGCACATCGGGTTCCTCGATCCTCTTCGCCACATCCGGCAGCAGCCCGTCGCTCTCTCCGGTGAGCAGTCCGGCAATGATGAGGTTGACAGCAACCGCGCCCCAGCAAGCCTGTGCATCCCAGTGGGTGATCGTCGAACTCTCAATGCTGTCCTTGACCAGCCTCTCATGGTCTTTGAAGTCGAGCAACCCGATCGGGGCACAGCGCATGATGCTGCCATTTCCCGCAGACTTGCCGCCGAGCTTCTGATGTGCCAGTCTCCCCGCCTCGTTCCAGGGCGCACCTTTCTTCATCTCAGAAAGGGCGATCATGGTCGTACGTCCTATGCCTATCGGGCCGAAGTCAAACCAGTGCAGGAATCTGGAAGCAACATCGGCCGCATCGAAGCGCTTCTTCTCCGCGATGCTGCGTGCAATGCACAGCATCATCGCGGTATCGTCCGTATAGTCGCCCGCCCCCAGAATGTGCCACCCACCCCCGACCATCTTGTCCAGGCGTCCGTACTTGCGCTCTATGTCAGCCCTGGACATGCCCTCGACCGGAGCACCCAATGCATCGCCGACACCCAGCCCAACGAGACAACCTTGAAACCGCGAGACAAGCGACACAGCAGTCTCGCTCACACGAGTCCTCCCTTGACGTGAAGAGGAGAGAGACATTGCCAACACCCGTACCGGGCGGGTACGATAGCCACTCTATCTCATCCTCAAGAGCGTCAGAGCACTGAGTACAACAATGCCGAGACCAATGCCCATGGTGACCTTCCCAGCTAGCTCCGCATTCACATCGCTGATCAGCATGCCCATGATGATCGCTGAGAAGCCCCCGACGAATAGAAGAACGTAGAGCAATGTCACCGGCTGGCGACGCTCGATCCGATCCAATCTCTCCTCGATAATGCCCAACCTGGAGTTTACCGCCGCCTTGTTCACTTTACGATCAAGCACCAATTTCAGCATGTTACTCCTCCTCCTTGGTCGCCACCCTCACCCATTCCTTGCCCGCTTGATTGATGATTCTGTCGCCCACTATATCCAGATAGTCGCAAGCGCCCTCACTGCTCCCGACTGGCACGATGCAGAGCTTCAGCTTCTCATCCTCTACGCTCCACTCCCCCTGGAACTCGATAACAGATATGTTGCCACCGGCGTCAAATTGGCCCTCTATCGCACCATCCTCGAGGAGGACGATGTAGTCATCAGGATTGTCGGCGCTCAGGTACGTACCCACCATTTCGCCGGGGATGTATGGCCCCTCCGAATTGGTCTGGGCGAGCAACACCGGAACGACGACCCCCAGAACCAGAACCAGCCCAACGATGATGAGAACGACTTTCGGATTGTCTCTAAGGCTATATGCTCCCATGCGATACGTATCATACCATACCATGTCCACGTCGACTATCGCGCGGCCCCAGGCCAAGTGTAACCTGGTTTACAGCAGGACTGTGTCGGAGTTGATAGTACCGCCGCAGCGCGTAACGTAGAATGGGAATCGGGCAGGAGCAGAGAGAGGGGGCAAACGAAATGACCAGCGCAGTGACTGACAGAGAGGCGGTAACCCTGGACGAGATGAGCAAGCAGCAGACCGATGAGCGCCCTTACCTCGTGAGGCTATTCGAGGAGCGCCAGTCTCTTCAAACGCAGCTCACGCAGATACAGTCCATGCTCCACCTGATCGAGTACCACATATCCGAGGAGATCCTGAGGCAGGCGGCCGGCGTGGAGCAACCCGATTAGCCCCAGGAACAATCCGATACAGACCGGATTCCGATGAACGAGACACTGATTGACAATAGAACGGTCCTGAAATGCGAATGCACTGAGTGCGGGTGGAACGCGATGTCCACTTGGCA
>CAZGDV010000142.1:0-6062 GCA_964524995.1 uncultured Dehalococcoidia bacterium
TCCACTGGGCGCAGAAGCTGCACCTGAACGGGCAGCCCTTCGACGTGCGCATGGATGCCAGGGGCCTCATCCATTCGGAGTAGTACCGCTTCCTGTAATCCGCCGTAAGATGCCTGGCTGGGAAGGGAGACGCATCGAGGTCTACGTTGGGCGAGTAATCGCTGCGAACCAGGCTGTCCCCCTTGGCGAAGGCCAACCCCGGAATCCCATCGAACCCTGCTTTCTTCCCGTACCTCTCGACTATCTCTTTGAACGTGGAGATGCCTTCCCCGAGAACGATCAGGTCGATCGACCGGGAAATGAAGTCCTCCGGCACCACGGTAGCGTGGTGGCCGCCCACCACTGTGAGGACGTCCGGGTTCCATCGCTTGACCTCGTCGAACAGCCTTCGAACGGTGTTGACATGGATCGTGTATGCCGTGATCCCGACGATGTCGGGGCGGAAACCGGCGAGTACGTCTTCGAGACGGTCTTCGAGGCGCAGGTCCAGAATCCTTACCTCGTGGTCTTCTGCCACGCCGGCGGCGATGTACTCCAGGGCCAGCGGCTCGTACATGAAAACGTCGTCTCCGCCTATGGTCGCCGGTGCCTTGCGGGGCTGTACCAGTAGTATCCTCATGTCCGCTTCTTTCTAGGCTCGGACGGAATCGATCACGTGCTCGGTCATGTTCAGGGCCGTCTCCTCTGTGAAGTGATCTCTCAGCGAGAGCATGCTCAACGTCTGTATGAACATCGCTACGGCATCGAGCACCATCACCAGAGTCGCGACGTCCACGTCCTTCCTGATCTTGCCTTGCTCGATACCCTTCTCTATAAGGCCTGACAGGAACGACATCCACTCGAGGTGGTCCCGCTGCAGGCTTTCGGCGATCTCAGGGTCGTGTATCTCGGAGATAGCCTGGACCTGTACCCTCACCTCGTCGGGACGCTCCGCCGTGAGATTGTAGAAGGTGGACGCCATGGCCCGCATTGCCGCCAGGGCGTCGTGCTCGCGGCTGGCCTCCTCCTGGAGGCGCAGGGCTACGCTCCGGGCGATGTCGTGCAGGGCTTCGAGGAATATGGCCTTCTTTGAAGGGAAGTGCCTGTAGACCGCGGCCTCCGATATGCCAGCCTCGGCCGCGATGTCCGCCACCCTGGCCTTGCGGTAGTTGGTCCGCGCGAACACCTTGGCGGCGCACCTGAGTAGCTGCTTCTTTCGTTCGTCGGAGGGTAGTCTCTGTGTTGGCCCGGCCATCGGTTCAGGTTCTATGTTAGTGAGTTATCACTAACATGATACGCGGATATGGGGCATTTGTCAACGCCTGAGGGAGGACTGACGGACACGACGCGCCTGGCCCTTGGTAGGCTTGACAAGCGACCCAAAAAGTGCGACTCTGGGGCCGCTCCCCTATATCATGTGGTCCTCGGCCCACCTCACCCCATATGTAGAGCCTGGCGCAAGAGGGCTGGACGGGTAGGCGATGGGAAAGGCACTGACGGGACCGGCGTTCCTGGCTCTTGCTGTGCTCGCGTTCTTCGTGGGGTATGTGATGTTCCGTACCCCTGAGCTGACATGGGGCAGCTTCATCGATTCCAGCCAGAGTGCGGTGAGCCTGGTATGGGAACAGCTATCGCGCCTCAGCGATAAGCCCGTCGCGTGTATCGGTGCGGGTATGATGGTGACCGCTGTCGCAGTGGCGCTGATCGGCCTGTGGAGGATGCGGTGGGTGCTGCTCCTCGGCGGCGCAGCCGCCGGTGCGGTTGTGCTGCTCGGTATCCCCCTGATCGGTAGCTAGAGACGCCGCCGGTCACCCTCTCCGTTCCTCTGAGTCTCTCGATCCGCTCCAACAAGTCGTCTGCCTGCTGCCTGAGGCCGGCCACGGTCGCCACCAGCGACTCCCGGGAGACCGGCACCGCCTCCACGATCGCTCCCCTCGGGCATGCGTCGATGCACAGGCCGCAGGCGTTGCACCTCTCCTGTTCTATGTGCGCCTGACCGCTCAGCAGCGAGATCGCGCCCCTCGCGCAGCTGTCGGCGCAGACCCCGCAGCCCAGACACAGGGTCTTCCTTACACGCAGCATCGGCTCACCTCTTCATAACCGGCTGATTATGGACATATGGTCAAAATAATCATACCCGCTGACTTGATGCGCAGTCAACCCCCGCCCGCTTCCGCCCCGTGTTATCATGGACGGCGGTCACGCGCTCGGGGCGCTGTATGGAAGGGGGGCGTAATCGGCCTGTTCAGGAAAGAGATCGAAGCCATCTGGTCGAGGATGAAGGGGAGCTATAGCGAGCTCGTCATCGTGACCTCGGGCGTCCTGTTTCTTGTGCTGGGGCGGTACTACTCCGTCGGGGACGATTGGGCGGACGCCCTGGTGTTCTACGCGGCCCTGCCGGTGGCTGTGATCCTGCTCCTGCGCAGGAATCCCCTCGACTTCGGCCTGCGGCCCGGCGAGTGGCGGGTGTGGGCCCCGTACGTAGTCGTGACCTGCCTGGTGGCGCTCCCCGTCCTGTACGGCGCTTCGCGGATCGGCTCGCTGAACTCGTACTATACGGTCAGAGGGTTCGACCTCGGGGCCTACGCACCCCGGATTATCGTCGAGCTCGCCGCCTGGGAGTTCATATTCCGGGGCTACCTGCTGTTCGGCCTGAGAAAAAGGTTCAAGGAGGGCAGCATACTCGTCCAGATGGTCCCGTTCGTGCTGCTGCACCTGGGGAAGCCGGAGCTGGAGACGATCAGCACCATACCGATGGGGCTCTACCTGGGCTGGGTGGCCTACAGGGGCAACTCCTTCTGGCCCGCCGCCATCATCCACATCTTCATCAACATCACCTTCCGCATCTTCGCGAACTGGGTGTGAGGGGGGCGAACAAACCTGGAGTCGGCTTGGCTTCGCGCAGCCCCCCTGTCGGCGGGCCGACTCGCCCCTTCTCCGCGCATGGCTGCGCCGTACAAAACGTGAGCTTGCGACAATCTCAGCGGATGATATAATGCGAAACAGACCATCGCTATTGGCAAATAGCACAGATTGAGGGACCGCTCGGTGACGCACCTACTTTCGAACAGGTGGAAAGTCGCAGCCGTGGTGTTGCTCACGGTGGTGTGCGCCCTCGTGGTTGTCGTGGTCGTGGGTATGCTAGGGCCTGATGACTCTGACGAAGGTGAGATAACCGGAGCAGTGCCGACCACGAGCACCGAATCAAGTCCTCAGCCCCTCGTGACCCTCGCTCCTTCGCCGACGCCGTCACCAACGCCAAGCCCAAGCCCTATCGCAACGCCCACTCCAACTGTTGTGCCTACACCATCGCCCACGCCCCATTCGGTGCAATATGCAGTGGAAGCCGTCGGATCTTCTGTTGTGCAGGTTCAGGCCCGACAAGAGGGCTCTGGCCTAATCATAGGAGGGGATGGCATCATCCTTACCTGCGCCCATGTGGTTGAAGACAGTGGAGTGGCTACCGTTGTTCTGGCTGACTACACGGTACTCCAAGGCCCCGTGGTTGCAAGGGAGAGTGTCGCAGACCTCGCGCTCATCATGATTCCTGTGAGTGATCTCCCCACGGCGACTATCGGAAACCCATCGCAACTCGCTGTTGGTGACGATGTTGTTGTCATCGGCTATCCGTTTGGTTGGACCACTGACCCTACAGTGTCGAAAGGCATTGTATCCGCCTTCGGAACTTATGACCAAGCCCAATACGTCCAGTTCGACGCCGCAGTGAACCCTGGCAGCAGTGGTAGCCCTCTTGTCGGTCTCGATGGACAAGTATACGGTATCGTTCATTCCAAGTTCGTGGATGTCTGGGTAGAAGGAATGGCCCGCGCTGTGGCCCCGAAGCTTCTCCGATCGTCGGTGGCCTACCTGCTAGCGCAACCGGAGAGTCAGGACTTCAGCGCAGTGACGACTGCAACCACTACATACAAGGACCCTCCGTATGGCTATTCATTTGAGTATCCTGCCGATTGGTGGGTGGAGTACGATGGTCTTGACCCAAGTGAAGTCAGGGTAGTCAATCGGAGCGGGAGAAGACCAGACGCTTGGTTCACCGTAAAGGAATGCAATTACGTTCTGCCAACGGGTAGCACGCTGGAGGATTATGCAAGAGCACATGCAGACTCCGTTTCTGAAGAGTGTGCGAATGACACCAGCTTCGCCCTCGTTCGCTCATACGTAACTGGTCACCATGGTGCTTCTGCGTGTGTGGTTGAGTACCACTGTACGATTGACGGAGAGAGCTGGTGGATCAACGACTTGCTAGTAGGAGGATACAGGGTGTCCGCTGCGGCGAACATCGAAGTGTCAGACCCATATATCCCGAGAATGGACGAATTCGAAGAGAGAGCGGAAGTAGACGCCATCCAGAAGTCGTTCAGGTTACCTGAGTAGCGACACTCTACCACCCCACTCTCACCTGCTTCGTTGCGATACATACTACCTAGTCTCATTTGTGGTGTCTGGACGACTTAACCGGTCTTGCGCAAGGCGCAATCCCGTTCCCAGCAGAGCTTGGTCCACGTGGGCCGCTGCCACGAACCGGAACCTCTCGCCTACAGTAGGCCGCAGGCCAGGGGGCCTCTCCTCATTCATCTTCATCGCAGCACGAGTTGAGTTCGAGCCCAAGACTCGTTGACAACCATTGACGATGGGCCTATCATAACTTGCTGTAGGGGCCTCGCTGTCCGAAGTGGTCAGGGGGACCGTCGGAGAGGGGCCGCTGAAGGGTGAAATGAATAGGCTGCTGTTGACCTTACTGTGCGTTGCCTGCCTGTGCCTGAGCATGCTGCCTGCGTTGCCCGTCTCGGCGCAGGTGGGAGGCTCGATATCGGGCATCGTCACGAGCGGGACCGACGGGCCATTGAGTGGGGCCTTGGTCCGCGTGTTGGAGATCGACAGCATGGGGCCGTGGATCAGCACCCAGACGGGGATCGATGGGAGCTACTCCATTCCGGACCTGCCTACAGGCAGCTACTGGGTCGAAGCCTCGGCCCCCGGTCACACTCGCGAGTTCTACGATGGTGCCTTCATTGTCGACTGCTGGGATGCGGTGACGCCTGTTCCTGTCTCGGCCCCCGACGACACTCCCGACATCGATTTCACGCTCGAGGAGGCCGGCGTCATACGCGGGACCGTGCTGGATACGGGAGGAGCCCCGGTTCTGGAAGCGAAGGTCGGTGCTGCTCACCCCGACAGTCCATTCTGCGGCCTGGCATTCACCCCCGCTGCGAACGGCACGTATGAGATACCCGGCCTGCCCCCCGGGAGCTATATAGTGCACGCCCGTGCACCGGGCTATGCGTACGAGGCCTACAATGATGTGCATCACCCGGATCTGGCAACCCTGGTGCCGGTCGGCGGGGGTGCCACGGTCTACGGCATAAATCTGGCATTGGAGCCGGGCGGCAACATATCGGGAACGGTGATCAGCGAAGAAGGGGGCCCGATCGAGGGTGCAACTGTGTATCTCTCGGACTTCGGCAGTCCGGAGCCCTTCGTTCTCACCACTACTGCGGGCGATGGCACTTACACACTCTCAGGGCTGCCCTCCAGCGACGACATGCCTTCGGGAGGGTACATGGTACGGGCGTCAGCCCCCGACTATCTGACCGAATGGTATAATGGCGCCTCCAATCCGGGGGCGGCGATTCCGGTATCGGTGGCACCACCCCATGAGACCACTGACATCGACTTCTCGCTTGCGCCCATCATTCCCGGCGACGCCAACGGAGACGGCGACGTCAACATGCAGGATGTCACGTACACCGAGCTGATCGTCCTGGGGTACTTCGCTCCTACCCCCGGTGCCGATGCCAATGAGAATGGCTCCATCAACATGGGGGACGTGACTACCATCGAGCTGATGATCCTGGGATACCTCTAGCTCCCTCCCTCCCGCCATCCCCGCCCTCGCGAACCCCCTGGAGTCGATGGTAGTACTGGTATGCGTTGACCAAAGTAGTGACCATAGTGGTACTTCCTGCATATTGATATACACGGACAATCAAGCTACCTTTCTCGGTAGGAAGGAGAAGGTAGAATGGGTTTGGTTAGAGGCCTCATAGGCCATGCATCAGAGACCG
>CAZGDV010000143.1:0-6039 GCA_964524995.1 uncultured Dehalococcoidia bacterium
AGCCACCACAGTAGCCTGAGGTAGGTTCAGGGGGTCGTGGGATGGAATCCCTGCGTCCCATTTCACTAACTTCAAGCCCTGCAACGGATTCCGTTGTGAGGCTTTTGTCGTTGTGAATCCCGGTGTTGTGAGTTCTGTTGTGAGTTTCTTGACCTCAGCGACTGGCAAGACGCTGCGTGGGGTGGAGCACTACCTGACGAACTGTCTCTGCATCCGCCTGCTGGTATGACCTGAGCATAGTCTGCTCATCCCGCCAACCGCCGGCAACAGCTACGTCCTTGACCGGATACCCTTTCCGCTCGGTGACCCATTTTCTACGGATTGGGTGCCACAGCCCACCGGGCTGCGGCTCGATCCCCGCCTTCCTGTACGCCCGCCTCAGCCAGTTGTCTAGTAGATGTCGGCTGGGCGGCTGCGTCGCGTCCTTCGGGCTGGGGAAGACCGGTGTGCTCCCGATGGCGCGCCTTGCCTTGCGCTGCGCCAGCAATGCTCTCCGTACTGCTTCACTCATCGGAACCACTTGTTCATACCCCTTCTTGTCATTCTCCGCACGCCAGCGGATCGTGTCCTTCTTGAAGTCGATGTCTTCCCAGAGGAGAGACCGGCAAGCTGAGATTCTTCGGCCGGTTCCCTCGGCCACTACAAGCGCCAGTTTGAGAAGTGGATCTACCTGGTCCGCGACCTTGAGCAGCTTCAAGTATTCGTCGTGCCGCATCACCGGCCGCTTCGGATTCTTCTCCGTCGGGAACTGCACGCCTATCAGCGGATTCCCTTTGAGCAGCTGCTTCCCGTTTCTGGTCCGCTCCCTCGTGGCCCAGTGCAGTGCGGCGTGCAACACGACCAGGTCTGCTTCAATGGTTCGATCGCTCACGTGTCTCTCAGGTACAACTCCAAGCAACGAACCGTCTCCTCGTCGCCGAGCCATCGTGTAGCGCTCGACATCCGATGCGGAGATACTCTCCGCGTTCCGGGTTGCACCAAGGAATGCGACCACCCGCTGCAACTTCTTGGCATCTTCCCGCTGCGTGCGCTCCTTCTTGCTGAGGTGCTTGGGGCTCTCAATGTAGAGGTTCTCCAGCAGTCCAACTGTGAGGCTCTCGTCCTCAATGGCTGTCTCGTTCGCATACACCGCTTGGAGCAGCTCGTAGGCTTGCCGAATGGCCAACTGTTTGTCGCGATGCCCCAGGCTCTTGCGAGCCTCCTTTCCGTTTATGTACAACGACCGCATGATCGTACCACCGGGCCTCGCCTCGTATATGCGGACTCGGTAGCCGCGTTCGCCGATCGACTTCGACCAGCACCGTTTGGGCTTCCTTTTGCTCATGGAAACGCTCTCCGGAGTCTGGCGATGTCTTGGGCATCGGCATTCGCATCATACGGCCGCCCAATGTGGGTAGCAAGCTTCTCGATGTCGCCTCGACGGATCCGGTGGCGGCCCTTTGAGTGTGGTCGTCGGTCTGGAAGGTCGCCGTCACGCACGGCGCGCCGGATAGTCTCCTCGCACACACCCATGGAGTTGGCAGCTTCGTTGACGCCGATTTCGGAATCGAGCCTCGTGTGTGCGGCGGCTAACAGCCTTTGGGTCAGTGCGCCGCGAGCAGTAGCTGCCTGGTTTGCTCCGTTCTCGAAGAGTGTCTCCGTCTCGCGAAGTGCCTCGCGGACGAACGTCGCCAGCCAAACCGGGAGCCCGTCCGGAAGGTCGGGTTCAGGCTGCGGCGCACTTCGCATGATGTTCAGAGCCAGACATCTGGGTCCTCGGCGTCCTCGTCCACTTCTTCCCAGCCGTAGGGTCCGAATTCGCGATCGAGCATCTTCTGCATCTGACCCCCCCTAAGGACTGAGATCCAGCGCAGGATCACAGGCGAGATGAATTCTTCAAAGAACTGACGGCGTAGTGCTTCGTCAGACTTGAGCCGTCTGAGTGAGATCTCCTCCATTGATTCTACTCGCTGGCGGAGCAGCTTCATGGTGGAGTCCACGGCTTCCACCCCAAGGTCAAAGGATTCGTCCCAATGCTCTCCTGCCTGAGTAGTGGCCCACCGCCGCCGAGCCAACACTTCGTCGTAGAACCAGTCCATGAGTTGTGCTGTGTCGAAGACGTCACGAAGCTCAACCTGAGGCTCAACATCTTTGACATAGCGTCGGACTGTCCTTTCCGAGCGATCGACTTCCTCAGCTATCTCGCGCATTGAATACCCACAACGACGGAGCGCGACCATCTTGTCCAAGAGGGTTTGATTTACCATTCGCGGTCTGCCGCCTGCAGTGGGTCCCTGTTTTGGCACTGATACGTCCTCCCTCAGAAACGGCAGTTTGACCGCGGCGTTACCTCACAGTGTCCGCAAGCTGACCGCGCCAATTCCGTTTTTCGCATCGGTCCGCCGTCTGGCGCACACCGCTACTTTCAGCCTCGGGGCAAACGCCCTTTTCGCCCGAGGAGTTTCTTGATTTCCTTGACCTCGCTGAGCGGTATCACCGAGGGCTGGCCTGCCACCTTTACGTGGCGCATGCGCCCACTTCGGATCCAACCGTTCACAGCCATCTGACTCACACCCAACAGTTGGGCAGCTAGAGCCTGGGAGACAAGACCGTTCCAGGGGATTTTCCAGGCGTATCGCTCGCCCTCGATTTCTTGAAAGAAGGTCACGCCCTGGAACCGACCGGGGTGGTCCCACTGGATCTCAGCTTCTGGAGTTGGATAGGCCATAATATCTTTAGCGCATATTAAAGTTGAGAGAAACACAAAGAAGCATGCCCGCATAGGCAATGGCCTGATGTTGATCGTCTGCAACGGGCGCCCCCAACTTGGAAGTCGTTGGTGTCACTGCCTACCCAACAAGGCTTGGGAGATGAAGCTCGAGGATCGATGCGGACATTTCGAAGCACTAGGTTATAACAGGTGCTGACTGGGAAGTTGGCGCCAGAAGATGTGGAGAACGGAAGGCCTCCGCTAGAGCGTTTCTGCGCACGGATGCATATTTTTCGACATTCATAGCCAAAACGCGACAAAAAGCCCGCCTTCCGTCACATGACCTGTGGTTGTCGGGCATTTGCTCCATTTGCGCTCTACCGGAAACTCGAACAGGTGAAGGGAGGGAGCGACTACCGTCCGCTGGGTGCAGTGTGACAATCCGGCTCGCCCCCGTTGGTCAGCCGGTCGCCATGCTTGGTATCAGGCCTGCGGCGAATAGCCGCATGGTTGTCCCATGATTCCAACCTCTCAACAAGTGAAGCCACCGGAAACGCAGGTGCGGTTCAGGATGTGGAATCACGCCGGACGGAATATGGAGCTCCTTCATTTCTTCCGAGAGTTGTGAATAGCTAGTTCCCATCCGGAAACTCGAAACCTCAGGAATAACAAGGGAAAGCGGCGCATGCGGTATGGTTTGTCTTCCATTCGGAGCTTAGTACTCATCGACATAATTACCCACACGTATATTGACACGTTCCCTTGTCGCGGGTATGGTTTGGGTAACCCGGACAGGGAGCGATTGTGCCTCGGAGAAGTCCATATGTGATCACGCTCTCCGATGAAGAAGAGCGTGACTTGTTACGGATGTCTCGGAAGTATACGTTGCCATACTTTGTAGTTCAGCGGGCGCAGATGATTCTTTTGGCGGCCGAAGGGCTCGAGAACAAAGAGATTGCAGCGCGACTTCGCACCAGACGGGAGGTCGTCAGCCAATGGCGAAAACGATTCTTCTACGAACGTTTGGCAGGCCTGGAGGATCGCGATCGCCCGGGACGCCCCCGGGCCTTTCCCCCCAAGCGTGATCGTGCAGGTCAAAGCTCTGGCGTGTGAGTTGCCGATCAGCCGTGGGCTCCCGTTGTCTCGAATGAGCGTAGCCGATGTTGCGCACGAGGTACGCAAAGCTGGCATCGTCGCGAGCATCAGCGACAAGACCGTGTGGCGTTGGCTCCATGAAGACGCCATTCGTCCGTGGCAACATCGCTGCTGGATCTTCCCTCGTGACCCTGAATTCCGTACCAAGGCAGGTCGTATCCTGGATCTCTACGAAGGGCGTTGGCAGGGTACGCCTCTGAGGGACGACGAGTTCATCATCTCGACCGACGAGAAGACCAGCATTCAGGCGCGGCGGCGTTGCCATACACCGCTGCCGACTGCTGCGAACAAAGCCATGCGGATCGAACACGAGTATGAGCGTATGGGCTCATGGGCGTACTTGGCTGCCTGGGACGTACGTCGAGCGAAGATCTACGGACGCTGCGAGTCGAATACTGGCATCGTTCCTTTCGGTCGACTCATGAATCAAGTAATGACGCAGGAACCTTATCGGTCAGCTCGTCGAGTCTTCTGGATCATGGACAACGGATCATCGCACCGTGGCCAAGCCTGCGTTGACCGGATCACCCGCGCCACAGCTCCAGAACAAACACTGGCGAAAGCCGCTTAGAATACGTGCGGACACTTATGACCCAGGGGTACTTAGGTTTGGTTTGCGAAAACACAACCGAACTCGAACAGAGAGAGCCTACCGAATGCGCCGCAAAGAGCAGCTTTCCCTTGACCGGTCGCCTGCTGCACATCAGCATGCCGAGGAGCTTGAGCAGATCGGTCAAATAGTCGATGCTAATCCTCGCATGGCGGAACTCGTTGAGCAAGACCTTCTTTCTGGCGTGAAGAATCCTCGGACCGGAGCTCGTGGTCTTACAGGAGATCAGGTGTTGCGGATCTTACTCATCAAACAGATGAACGGTTTCAGTTACGAGGAGCTGACATTCCACCTTGGCGACTCGGTGACGTACCGGGCATTCTGTCGCTTCGGGGCGTTGGAGCGGACGCCCGCTCGCTCCACGCTGTCGGAAAACTTGAAGAAAATATGTCCTGAGACATTGGAGGCAGTGGACCAGCAACTGGTGGGTTGGGCTGTGGAGCGGAAGATCGAGAAGGGACGTAAGGTTCGCATCGACGCCACGGTGACGGAGTCGAATATTCATGCCCCAACGGATTCATCGTTGCTTTTTGACGGTGTGCGAGTTTTGGTGCGGTTGCTGCACCGGGCCGGCCGGCACTTCGGGGTTGGTCATTTCAGCGATCACCAAAAACGGGCGAAGCGCCGAGCCTTGGCCATTCTGCACACGGGAAGCGCGAAGAAGCGCAAGAATGCCTACCGGGATCTCTTGAAGGTGACGAAGAAGACGGTGGGCTACGCGGCAGTGGGAGCGAAACGGCTCGGAGGTGTCGATGGTGAGCTTGCTTCCTGTCTGGCCGCGGAGTTACATCAGGCTGTCGCACTGGTCCGTAAGGTCGTCGACCAAACGGAGCGGCGGGTTCTCCACGGTGAGTCGGTGCCAGCGACTGAGAAGATTGTTTCGCTCTTCGAACCCCACACGGACATCATCGTGAAAGACCGGCGTGATACGTTCTACGGCCACAAGGTTTTTCTCACCGGTGGCGTTTCCGGTCTGATTTTGGATTGCGTGGTGGTGGATGGTAATCCCGCCGACACGACCATGACAGTTCCCTTGCTTGAGCGCCAGAAGCGCATTTTGGGCGTTGCACCCAGGCAGGCAGCCTTCGACGGAGGCTTTGCCTCGAAGGACAACCTGCGTGATGCCAAGGCTCTTGGAGTCGAGGATGTGGCCTTCTCAAAGAAGCGGGGGCTCGAGGTCAGTGAAATGACGCGGAGCAGTTGGGTCTATCGCAGACTGAGAAATTTCCGAGCGGGGATCGAGGGACTGATCTCGTTTTTGAAGCGCGCCTTCGGACTGGACCGCTGCACTTGGCGCGGCGTCGAGTCCTTCGCCAGTTACGTGCACGCCTCTGTTTTGGCAGCGAACTTCCTCACATTGGCCAGACACCTTTTGGCCTGACTCCCATCTCCTCCAGAGACCACGTCCTCAGCTCACGGTCAGGTGGGGAGAAGTGCGTCCACACATCATCAAATCAGGATGAACACCGCGTTCCGGCGCCTGCCGCCAAGATCCGAGGTAACACCACATCCCGACACCTCTTGCCTCGCCTCACGCCAGGTCTCACATTGAGCCACATACCCTGTTTCCGGATGGGAACTAGCT
>CAZGDV010000144.1:0-5765 GCA_964524995.1 uncultured Dehalococcoidia bacterium
TCGTCCTTCTCCATTGCGAAGCGGCCAACCGTCAGCGACAACGCCCTTGAGCTGCTACAGGGCACAAGTCACTACTCATTGCCCAAGCATCCGACGGATGCTACTTTGTCACCGGGCTCCACCCTCATGATAGTCACGCCTTGGGTGTCCCTGCCCTGGGTCGGGATGCCATCAACGGGCGTACGGATCACAATGCCGTGGGCCGATATGAGCATCAGCTCCTGACCGGGATAGACAAGTCTGCTAGCAACCAGGTCACCTGTCTTAGCCAGAACATGGAAGGTTAGCACACCGCTGCCGCCCCTCTTCTGCTTCGGGTACTTGCTCAAAAGAGTACGCTTGCCAAAGCCCTTGGCCGTTATAACAAGCAGGCATGCGTTCGGATCGACGACATCCATCCCGATCACGTTGTCACCGCGTACCAGACGAATGCCTCTGACACCACCACTTGTCCGGGATGCCGCCCTGAGTTGTGATACTGCGAACTTGATGGATTGGCCCTTCTGTGTGGCCAGTATGATCTGATCATCAGGCAAAGCCACTCTCGCGGCCACGAGGTCGTCGCTGGGCTCGAGGTCCATGGCGATTAGACCGCTCGAGCGAACCGATGAGAACTCGTCCAGACCCGTCTTCTTCACTTCTCCCAAACGTGTGGCCACTATCAGGAACTTGTCCGAACCGAAGTCTGGCACGGCCAGGACCTCTGTCACCCGCTCCTTGGAATCCATCGCAACGAGATTGACGACGGGTATGCCCTTGGCCTGACGGGAGCTTTCCCGGGGTATGTCATAGCACTTCAGGCGATATACGCGACCTCGGTCGGTGAAGAACAGCATGCTGTGATGAGTGCTGGCTACAAGTATCTTCTGGACGGCATCCGCTTCCCTGGTTGCCATGCCGACAATGCCTCTACCACCTCTGTGCTGCTGGCGGTACGTGTCCGTCGGCACCCTCTTTATGTAACCCCTGTTGCTCAGTGTTACGACCATGGGCTGCTTGGGAATCAGATCCTCGGCCTCGAAGTCCCTGATCTCTTCGTCGCTGATCTCAGTGCGCCTCGGGTCGCCGTATTTCTTCTTGATGTCGACTGCCTCTTCCTTGATCAGGTAGTCGATCTTCTTCGGGTTGGCGAGCAGGTCCTCCAGGTAAGCTATGGTCTTGAGTACTTCCGCGTATTCGTCGGCGATCTTCTGTCTTTCCAGGGCCGCCAAACGGCGAAGCTGCATGTCCAGGATCGCCTGTGCTTGAGCCTGCGACAGGTCGAACTTCTTCATGAGATTCGTGCGAGCCGAGTCGGCCGTCTCCGACTTGCGGATCGTCGCGATGACCGCGTCCAGGTTGTCGAGCGCTATCTTGAAACCTTCCAGAATGTGTGCTCGTTCCTGTGCCTTCTCCAGGTCGAACAGGGACCTGCGGGTGATAACCTGCCTTCGGAAGGCGATATACTGGTTCAGCGCTACCTTGAGTGTGATCACCTTCGGCTGGCCGTCGACCAGGGCGAGCATGTTGGCGAAATACGACGACTGCAGGGCGGTGTGCTTGTACAGGTTGTTCAGAACCTGCTGAGGATGCCCTTCACGCTTGAGCTCGATCACGAGGCGCATTCCCTCACGGTCAGACTCATCACGTACCTCTGCAATGCCCTCCAACCTCTTGTTCCTTACCAGGTCGACGATCTTCTCCACAAGCATTGCCTTGTTGACCTGGTATGGCAGTTGGGTCACGACAATGCGGTATCTACCGCTCTTGCCCGACTCTTCGATGTGGGTAGTGGCACGGATTACGATTCTCCCGTGGCCTGTCGTGTAAGCGCTCTTTATCCCGTCCCTGCCCTCGATCACTCCTCCGGTCGGGAAGTCGGGGGCCGGTATAAGCCTGACCAGGTCCTCGCTGGTTGCATCGGGGTTCTCGATCAGATGGCATATCCCGTCGCAGACCTCGCCAAGATTGTGGGGGGGGATGTTGGTCGCCATGCCGACTGCTATCCCGGATGCGCCATTGACGAGCATGTTGGGCAAACGTGCCGGCAGGACGGAGGGCTCGGTGAGACTGCCATCGAAGTTCGGCACGAAGTCGACGGTGTTCTTGTCGATATCCGGGAGCATCTCCTCTGCAATCCGCGAAAGGCGGGCCTCGGTGTATCGCATTGCTGCGGGAGGATCGTTGTCTATGCTGCCAAAGTTGCCTTGGCCGTCAACCAGCATGTAGCGCATCGAGAAATCCTGGGCCATGCGCACCATCGCATCGTAGACGGCGGTATCACCGTGGGGGTGATACTTACCAAGCACGTCACCGACAATGCGGGCGCTCTTCTTGTAAGGGCTGCCCGCGCGGAGCCCCATATCGTGCATGCCGTACAGTATTCGTCGCTGTACCGGCTTGAGACCGTCTCTGACGTCCGGGAGCGCCCGAGACACGATTACGCTCATGGCGTAGTCGAGGTAGGAGCTCTTGAGCTCGTCCTCCATCTTGATGGGCTTCACTATCCCTATGTCCATAGCTCAGTCCCTTCGATTGGATTGGCGTCTATCTCGGGCAATGCAGAGCGGAAGATGCCTGCAACAGTGTAGCACTGTGCAGGGCACCCGTCAAAGCTAAAAGGCCGAGGCTACAGCCTCGGCCTTCTGGAGTTCTGGCCTGGTCTGAAAAACAGTCGGACTCACTCCTCCAGCGTGCCCGACTCGTCGTCATCGTCGCTCTCTTCGGTGAACTCTACCACCTCTTCTATCTGCGCGCTCGGCTTGCGGGCCGGTGGCTCCCCGGCCCATTCGTCAGGGGATTCGTCATCGGAATCCTCTTCCTCGTCTTCGAGTTCGTACTTCAGCATTGTATCCTTCACGTACGATCTGAATTCGTCTGCGGCCCTGACGGGGAATGAGGGTCGCCCTGCCTGGCTGGGGTCCTGATAAGTCTCCCTTATCATGACCCGGCCACGGCTGTCGCCGATTCTCGCGATGGCTGCCGCGTAACGGTTGCCTCCCTGCATCAGCTTGATCAAGCGAAGGCCGATCTTCGGTTCTACTTCGCCGATGTATTCGCCGTCCTGGCTCTCCACCAGGAGCCGCTGGCCCTCGACCCTCAACGAGACGTGGTCGCCAGCCGCCATCTTGACCAATACCGATCGGGGAGCCAGATCTTCCAGTTCGGCGACATCAGCCTTGCCGGTCTCCTCGATGAACACATGAGAGCCGACCCCTTTTCTGCCCTTGGGCTGGGGATCGGCCTCATTCAAGTGCGAGAGTCTCTCGAAGTTCTTCCTGGCAATCGAGTTGTGCGGCTCGATGTTGAGCGCCTGGCCGTAAGCCTCCCTCGCCTCGGCATAGTTGCCGAGCTGGGTGAGCGCCTTCCCCAAGCGATTATAGGCATCAGCGTCGTCGGGGAAGATCGCTATTATGCTTCTGTTGACGACAACAGCCTCTTCCCACCGGCTTTGCATGGCGAGAGCGATGGCCTCGTTCGTGCGGTGCCGTCGAAGCTTGGCTCTGTCGCTGAGTTGATTGAATACCATCTCCTACCTCGATCGGATGCCTAGCTGGGTACGTTCAGCCTTGCGGATTCTAACGAGTTTCCTGGCCATTTGCAAGACCGAATACCCGAATTTTCTGTGGGGGGCTCCCCCCACGAGTCAGGATATGCTAGCACACGAACTTGGCCAAGAGAATAGCCCGAAAGAGGGATTGTAGGATGTACGATGGTTGTATTACTTGTGGCTAAGCATGGCATCGGCGGCTTTCGGTTGTAGGTGGATGCACAGACGTCTATAATCCGCATGCAATGAGCGCAATTCGGCTGCCGCCTGCATTATCAACGTTGGGAATGCCCATCGAGGAAGCGATTCGAAGAAGGCGCTCAGAGCGTGACTACACCGGAGGGCTGATATCGGTGGACCGGCTGGCGACCCTATTGTACTACTCATGCGGCATCACCGACGCACGTGGGGGACTCAGAGCGGCTCCATCCGCTGGAGCTACTTATCCCATCGAGACCTGTGCCATTGTCAACGATGTAGAAGGGGTGCCTGCTGGCATCTACAGATACCTGGCCTCGACGCACGAGCTGGCTCTCATACGGGAAGGTGACCACCGTCGTGATCTGGAGCGGGCGGCTATCAGCCAGAGGATGGTGGTCGAGGCAAACGTAGTGGTGGTCCTGACGGCGGTCTTCGAGAGAACCGAGCGCCGATACGGAGGCCGGGCACAACGTTACATAGCGATGGAGGCGGGACACATCGCCCAGAACGTGTGCCTCGTCGCCACGGCCATCGGTCTCGGAACATGCGCGATTGGGGCATTCCACGACGATGCAGTGAACCGCGTTATGGGACTTGACGGTCGTCGCGAGAGCGCACTCTACCTCGTGACGATCGGCACCATCGAGAGGTCAAACGCCTGATGGGTACAGTCCGCGTCCTTATCTCGAAGGAACTCATCGATCAGAGAGTGGCCCAGCTTGCCCGCGCCATCGATGCCGAGTACGCAGGGAAAGACCCGGTGCTAGTCGGGGTCTTGAAGGGCAGCTTCGTATTCTTGGCGGACCTCGTACGGAAGCTCACAATACCCGTGGAGATCGACTTCGTGCGGGTGTCCAGCTATGGGGCGCGCAAGCAGTCGCCCGGAAAGGCCAAGCTTGTCCACGGGCTGGGTTTGCCCATCAAAGGCAGGCACGTCATCGTGGTCGAGGACATCGTGGACACAGGCGTTACGATACGCTTCGTTCTTGATTACATCACCCGTCGCAAGCCCGCCTCGTTGAAGCTTTGCACCCTCTTCGACAAGCCGTCGGGGCGTCAGGTGGAAGTCCCTGTTGACTACGTAGGTTTCGCCATCCCCGATGCCTTTGCAGTTGGCTGCGGCCTGGACTACGACGAGAAGTATCGCTACCTGTCTGACCTGTGCATACTCGAGGAGCCATGACGGATCTTCAGAGACTCATAGCCGTAGCCCGGGGCGACGCGTCGGCGGACGTGTTGCTCACCAATGCCGAGGTGGTGAATACGCTGACGGGGGAGATCGAGGTGGGTAACGTCGCGATATGCGGCGACAGGATAGCGGGGGTTGGTGATTACAGCGACGGGGCCCAGGTGATCGACCTGCACGGCAAGCACGTTGCGCCGTCACTGATCGATGGCCATGTTCATCCCGAAAGCTCGATGCTCCATATCGCCCGATACGCAGAGGCGGTGGTACCCAGAGGCGTTGGTGCCCTTGTGACCGACTTCCATGAAATAGCGAACGTTCGCGGGCTCGAAGGCGTGCATTATATGCTGGATTGCGCCAGACCATTGCCTCTCGATATCCATTACATGGTAGCCTCCTGCGTTCCGGCAACGAAACTTGAGACATCGGGGGCTCATGTGACACCGGAGGATGTGCAGGCTGCTCTGCGCTGGCCCGAGACGGTCGGTCTTGGCGAAGTTATGAGCTTCCACGACGTGCTGGCGGCCGATGGCGAGGTTCTTGCCAAGATCCAAGCGGCCGCCGGATGGGTGGTTGATGGCCATGCACCTGAGCTCAGGGGAAAGAGCCTCAATGCCTACATAGCCGCTGGTATCCATTCCGATCATGAGTCAACCTCTCTGGGAGAGGCGGAGGAGAAGCTCAAGCGTGGTATGTACCTGATGATCCGCGAAGGCTCCTCCGAGAAGAACCTGGAAGCCCTGCTGCCACTCGTGACGGAGAAGACCCGCAGGAGATGCATGCTGGTCGTTGACGATAGAAGCTGCGACGACCTGATGCGGGATGGCGATATCGATGCCGTGGTCAGGA
>CAZGDV010000145.1:0-5485 GCA_964524995.1 uncultured Dehalococcoidia bacterium
GAGGGTGGCACCGCGAAGCATGAGCCTCTCGCCCCTCGGCGAGAGGCTCTTTTTTGTTCTTGGAGGCTTGAAATGGTGAAGACAGGAATGCGCTGGCGCCGTCGGCGCCACACGTGAGGTATCGATACACAATCTGACGAGTCGCAAATATCGCATAGGAGGGATGAACATGTCTGACAACATCGTGAAGTACACGCTCAGCGAGAACGAGATGCCTGAGTATTGGTACAACATCCAGGCGGACCTGCCGGAGCCCATGGCAGCGCCACGGCACCCTGTCACGTTTGAGCCACTCGGGCCTGCCGACCTCGCGCCGCTGTTCCCGATGGAACTGATCAAGCAGGAAGTCAGCACCGAGCGCTGGATCCAGATACCCGACGAGGTGCGTGACATCTATCGCATGTGGAGGCCAACGACCCTCTTCCGCGCCCGGCGTCTTGAGAAGTACCTGGACACGCCTGCAAAAATCTTCTACAAGTACGAGGGCGTGAGCCCGGCCGGCAGCCACAAGCCGAACACAGCTGTTGCACAGGCCTACTACAACAAGATGGAAGGCGTGCACCGAATCGCCACCGAGACTGGTGCCGGACAGTGGGGCAGCGCTTTGTCCTTCGCCGGAGCCATGTTCGGCCTGGAGATCAAGGTCTACATGGTCAAGATCAGCTACAACCAGAAGCCGTATCGCCGAATCATGATGGAAGCCTGGGGCGCCAACTGCGTTCCCAGCCCGAGCATGGAGACGAACATCGGTCGCAAGATGCTTGAGGAGGACCCGGACTGCCCCGGCAGTCTTGGCCTTGCCATCAGCGAAGCGGTAGAGGACGCTATGTCTCGCGACGATACGCACTACTCCCTGGGTAGCGTGCTGAACCACGTCCTGCTGCACCAGACCGTTAACGGACTTGAGGCGAAGACGCTGATGGAGAGGGTTGGCGAGTACCCTGACATCATCATCGGCTGCGCCGGCGGCGGCTCTAACGCCGCTGGTCTGTTCCTGCCGTTCGTGAAGGACAAGCTCGATGGTACGAAGCCGAATCTCCGCGTCATCGCTGTCGAGCCATATAGCTGCCCGACCCTGACCAAGGGGCCGTTCGTGTATGACTACGGCGACAACGCCAAGATGGCGCCCATTCTGAAGATGTACTCGCTCGGGCACGGTTTCATGCCGCCCCCGATTCACGCCGGTGGACTCAGGTATCACGGAATGGCGCCCATCATCTGTCACCTGCAGAAGCTCGGGTTCACCGAGTCGAAGGCCGTCCACCAACTCGAGACCTTCGAAGCAGGCATCGCTTTCGCTCGCACCGAGGGCATCCTGAGCGCACCCGAGACGATGCACGCCATCAGAGCAGTGATCGATGAAGCCCTGGTCTGCAAGGAGACCGGCGAGGCCAAGACCATCCTCTTTAACCACAGCGGTCACGGCCACGTCGACATGGCGGCGTATGACGCCTACTTGAGCGGCAAGCTCGAGGACTACGAGTACCCCGACGAGAAGATACGCGAATCGCTCGCCGATCTGCCGAAGATAGCTGCATAGCCAAAGTGCTGAGGCGGAGGGAACTCCCCTCCGCCTCACGGCAGAAGACCTTTGATGGCGCGTTTTCGCGCGCGGCACGTTCGGCGTTGCCACTTGCCGCGTGTACTGTGTATCATTTCTCGCTATAACACTGTGGAGAAACTGCTGCGCGGTTCCGCGAGCAGTTCGTACCATTCGGAAGAGAGGAAGGATGAAATGAACAAGGACGACATTTTCGCCCGTCTCAAGGAACTCATCGTTGAACTGCTGGAGATTGATGAGGCAGAGGTCAAGATGGAGGCCTCTTTCATGGATGACTTCGGGGCCGACAGTCTTGACATAATCGAACTGCTCACCGCGGTCGAAGAGGCGTTCAAGATTGAGATTCCGGACGAGGATGCTCCTAAACTGCAGACCGTTCAGAACGCAGTCGACTACGTGGCGGCGAAGGCAGCATGACAGCCGGGCCTCGACGTGTTGTCGTAACAGGCGTGGGGGCCGTTACTCCTCTCGGAACGGGAGCCGATCTTGCCTGGAAGAGGCTCCTTAACGGCGAGTCAGGAGTTGCCCCTATCACGAAGTTCGATACAACGGGCTTCAAGACCAGGATTGCTGCCGAACTCAAGGATTTCGCGCCGGAAGACTTCATCGAGAAAAAACGGATTCGGCGTACCGATCCCTTCATTCACTACGCACTTGCTGCCAGTGTCATGGCGATGGAGGACTCTCGACTGGTTGTCAATGAACACAACGCTGACCGTATCGGTGCCGTGGTCGGGACGTGCATCGGTGGTATGTCCACCTACGAAAAGAACTACGATGCGCTTGCCGAGTCCGGCATTGACAAGATTTCTCCGTTCTTCATCACGGGTTTCATCCCGAACATGGCGCTTGCCGAGATTGCAATCGCCCACGGCATCAAGGGGCCGAGCCACTGCGTGGTGACTGCCTGTGCCACGGGTGGAAATGCAATCGGCGATGCGCTGAGGAAGATCCAGTACGGTGAGGCCGATGCGATGCTGGCCGGCGGCACCGACGCCTACATCCTTCCGGTTGGGATAGGTGGCCTTGGCAGGATGGGAGCTCTGTCATCGCGCAATGACGAACCGACGAAGGCATCCCGTCCATTCGACAGAGACCGCGACGGGTTCGTCATTGGTGAGGGTGCCGGGGTACTCGTCCTCGAAGAGCTTGAGTATGCGCTCAAGCGCGGAGCCAACATCTATGGAGAAGTGTTGGGCTACGCCACCAACGTGGATGGGTTCCACATCACCGAGGCTGACAGCGAGAACCAGGCGCGCTGTATCACCACGGCGCTTGCGGACGCCGGAGTTGAGCCGGAGCAGGTTGACTACGTCAACGCACATGGCACATCGACGCCCAGTAACGACCGCTCGGAGACAGCCGCGCTGAAGCTGGCGTTCGGCGCTCATGCGAAGAAGCTGGCCATCAGCTCCAACAAGTCCATGATAGGGCACCTGCTGGCTGGCGCCGGCGCTGTCGAGGCGGTATTCACTCTTCTCACGATTCGTGACTCGATGGTGCCGCCTACAATCAACTACGAGAACCCTGACCCTGAGTGCGACCTGGACTACGTGCCCAATGTCGCCAGACCGATGAAGGTAGGTATCGCAACGTCAGAGTCGTTTGGCTTTGGCGGCTCCAACGCAGTTGTGGTGTTCAGCAGGTTCAACGGCTGATCCCGATGTGGGATGTTAAGACCAGAAGGGATGCCCCATGGGGCATCCCTTTCTTTCAATCTTTGCGTTTCGTCGCTGCCCTTCAGGGGGAAGCGTGCCTTGTGAAAGGGCGCTACGTCTCTTCTTGGATCAGTCCAACGCAGACGGTGTTTGGTCCCAGGTAGGTGCCCAGAGTGGCGCCACACTGGGAGAGCATGATCTGGTTGCCAGGAAAGAACTGCGACAGTCTCAGCACCAGCGCGTCCATTTCCTCTTTGTTCGTGGTGTATGCCAGCGCCACGCTCGAGACCGCGCCGTATCCAGCCACCATCTCACAGAACCGGTCCAGTGCTTTCGCCCGGCCACGTACCCGTTCGATGGGATGGGCCAGGCCGTTCCTGAGCCCCACGATAGGCTTCACGTGGATAATGGAGCCAAGCAGGGTCGCCGCCATTCCGATGCGCCCGCCCTTGTGCAGGTAGTCGAGCGTGTCCACAACGCCGAAGAACTGCGTTCTCTTCGCCGCTGATTTCACATCGGCCGCTATCTCTTCGGCGGACGCGCCGCTTCTTGCCATCTCGGCGGCTCGAACGACGAGCACTCCCAGCCCGATGGATGCCTGCCACGTGTCGATCACCTCGATGCGACAGTCGGACTTGACGTCCTCTTTGCCCAGCAATGCCGATTGATGTGTGGCACTCAACTTGCTCGAGATGTGGATGGATACGATTTCGTTCGTGTCTGCGGCCAGCGACTCGTATGTCTCAGTGAAGGCGCCCGCCGAAGGAGCCGATGTCTTGGGAAGGTTGCTCTCGGTGGTCAGCCGGTGGTAGAACGTATCCTTGGAGATTGTGACGCCGTCTTCGAACGTCTCTTCTCCGAAGTGTATGTGAAGAGGTACGACGGCTATGCCGAATTCTTGAACGACCTCTACAGGCAGATCGGACGTGCTGTCCGTCACTATGCGTACTGTCACGCTAGGCACCCTGCAAGATCAGCTCTATGGCTGCGCTGACTTGCTCCACGTTCGCAAACGGGCCAACCTTCACGTATCGCACGATACCCTCCCCATCTATCAGGAACGTGGTAGGCGTGTAGCCGATCGAGTAGCTGGCTGCCGCCATCCCTTGCGGGTCCATAGGGACTATCATACTCAATGTGGCGTCGCCAAAATAGTCCTCAACGTTCTGCCTGCTGTCTCCTATGTCGATGGCCATAAGCGCTAATCGCCCGGAGTACTGCGCCGCCGCCGCATCAAGGAACGGCATCTCCTCCCGGCAGGGAGGGCAGTTCAGCGCCCAGAAGTTGAGTAGAACGGGCGTTCCCTTGAAACTGGAGAGCGAGACGGGGCCACCCGCCAGAGTCTCCAGTGTGAAGTCAGGTGCTTCCACCTCGACTTCCTGGAAGCCCAGGTCGTCGGGTGACATGGATGATGGACTGCTGTTGGAGCAGCCGGGGAGAGCTCCAAGAGAAAATGCGAGAACAAGTGCAACTGGCACCACAAAGAATGCCGTGCGTCGAATCCGTCTCATTGCTACCTACTTCCTTTCCTTCCGTAGAACCTAGATCACGCCGAAGAACATCAGTATGCCCACGGTGACAAGAACAACCGAGCCTGCGATAGTCGCTATGTTGGCGTGGCGGCTCATCCACCGTATCACCCGCGAAGCGGCAGGTGTTCCAAGTATCGCTCCCATGATGAGGAACGGGACACCGAGTCCGAGAGAGTACGCAGTAAGGGGCAGGAGCGCTTCCACAACGTTCCCTCCGTAGGAGGCCATTGCCAGAACTCCCCCTATAATCGGGCCGATGCAGGGCGTCCAACCGATAGAGAAGATCGCCCCCAGGATGAACGACCGCACGTAGCCTGTGCCTACCGCTTTGTCCATTCCGAGCCTGTGCTCGTAGTTCAGTTGCGGTATCTTCGTAGCCGCGTACAGGAGCACGCCGAACGCGATGAGCAGTCCCCCCGCTATCCGCTGCTTGACCGCGATGGGGATTCCCCCGAGGGCCACGTTTATGACCGTTCCCATCAGGATGAACACCACGGAGAACCCGATGATGAACAGCAGGGTGTTCATCAGTATGTGGCGCCTGGAAGGAGGCTGGTCACTCAGGACCGAGAGGCCTGCTATATTGGCGAAGTAGACGGGAACCAGTGGGACCACACACGGGGAGGCGAAAGATGCGATACCGAGTCCGAATGCGAGCGGAAGAGCAACATCACCCATCTAGAATGTCTGCCTCCTCGTACATAGCGTATCGGTCTTCAATGATAGCACAAGAA
>CAZGDV010000146.1:0-5391 GCA_964524995.1 uncultured Dehalococcoidia bacterium
CGGGGATGTCCGATGCAAAGGTTGTGGATGCGCAGTGTGGCTATGAATCGGCGCTCACGCTGCTGCTTTGTGGCTTGAGCGGTGCGAACTACATCCACGATGCAGCGGGCCTTATGGACTTCGCCCTCAGCGTCAGCCTCGAGAAGTACGTTGTCGACAATGAGATCATCGGCATGGTCATGCGGGCTGTCGAGGGCATCAAAGTGAATGAGGAGACCCTGGCTTTTGATCTCATCAAGGAGGTGGGACCGGGTGGTCACTTCGTATATAGCCGGCACACCCGCCGGCATATGCGAAAGGAGCACTACCAGCCTACCTTGAGCGATAGGGACCATCTCGAGCAGTGGTGGAAGAGGGGCAGGGAGGATACTGCGGTGCGGGCGAAGAGGAAAGCCCAGGAGATTCTGTCTGGGCCCGGGTACAGTCTGCCGGCGGACACGCGGAGCAGAGTGCTCCGGGAGATCCCGGGGATCATAGACTGAGGTGGCGATGGGTTGAGTTGATGGTTAGATTGGAGGAATTGGCGTGCCGAGAGAAGGGATACTGATTGGACAGCCGTTGCAGAGACTGAGTCAGAAGCAGATCGAAGTAATTCACAAAGCCTCACTCGAGATCCTCAGCGACCCAGGACTGATAAGCTTCAACCGCGAAGCTGCCGATTTATTCGCGAGCAAGGGTGCCGATGTTTCCACTATTGCCGGCGACCATCCGGCCTGGCTGATCAGGATACCGGAGAAGGTTGTCATGGACGCTTTGGACGCGGCACCCAAGACAGTCAAGCTGGGTGCGAGGAAAGAAGAGAACGTGCTCGTGATGAAGGGGGACGAGCCCAGAGTTCACTGGATATCCGGCTCCGAGACCAATATCTGGCTGGACGTTGAGTTCGAGACGTTTGTCAAGAAGGGCGACCCCGGCGTCGAGATACGGGTGCCTCGGTTTGTCCAGCATCGCGGTACGGTGGACCACTTGTGCCAGTCGGCCCACGTCTGCGAGCACCTGGAGACGCTGGGTGGCTATATCCGCACGGTGAACATCCAGGACAAGGACATCACTTCCGAGAACAAGGATGTTAACAAGTACTTCGCCTCTCTCAACAACACTACGAAGCACGTCATGGCGGGCCTGACCTCGCTTAGCCAGATCGACAACGTTGTTCGCATGGCGGAGATCATCGCGGGGGGTAGCGAGCAGTTGAAGGAGAATCCGATGATCTCCTTCATCACGTGCCTGGTCAAGAGTCCCCTGCAGTTCGTCGATGACACGACGGACACTTACCTCGAGATATGCAAGCGGGGGCTGCCTGTGGTCGTATCTTCCGCGCCTCAGGCGGGGAGCACCGCTCCAATGAAGGAAGACGGCATCATGGCGCAGATCAACGCGGAGGTGCTCGCCGGGATAGCGCTGGGACAGCTCGTCAACCCTGGGACGCCCGTCATATACGGCAGCGTCCCGGTGCGCGCCAGGCTGGACAATCTGGCGGACTCCTATGGTGCTCCCGAGACCTCACAGTTCAACGTCGACTGCGTCCAGATGGCCCGGTTCTACAAGCTGCCGTGCTACGCGACCTCCGGCGTCTGCGATGCGAAGGTGCCAGGCATGCAGTCCACTGTGGAGAGGCTGTTCTCTGACATCCTGGTGACGCTCGCCGGGCCCCAGTACCTGCACTGCGCCTTCGGTCTGCTCGACTGCAACTCCATATTCTGCCTGATGCAGGCGGTGATAGACGACGCGCACTTCAACATGATCAGGCACTTCCTGACGCCTCCTCGCGTCGATGAAGAGGAGGTCGCCAAGACCATGAAGCAGGTCAGAGAGGCCGTGGAGACCCCGCAAAAACTTTACATAAAGTACATACGGCCGCTGATGAGGAGCGGGCAGCTGTCGATGCCCTACCCCTTCGAGGGGGATGGTGAGGCGGACAATGCCTTCGAACTTGCGTACGGGAGGATGCAGGAGCTTCTGGCGAAGCCCGTAGAGCACATCGACGAGGCAACCACGAAGAAGGTGTTCGACGAGATACCGGGCCTGTTGCCCAGATTGAATACCTACAGCTGACAGGTAAGAACGAAGAGGGGAGACGAGCATGAGCGACGAGACCATTGTGCAACTGAGGGAGAATGTCATCCAGGGACGCAAGACCGAGGACGATGAGGGGATAGACGAGGACGTTACCGGGCCCGGCGTGCTGGAGCTGACTCAGCAGGCAATAGCAGAGAGCATCCCCGCCGAGGAGATCATCAAGGGCGGGCTGACCGCCGGCATGGAGGTTGTCGGGGAGAAGTTCTCCACCAAGGAGTATTTTATACCGGACATGCTGGCATCTGCGGAGGCGGTAGGTGCGGCGATGGACGTCCTCAAGCCGCTGCTCGAGGCATCGAACGTCGAGACCAAGGGCAAGTTCGGCATTGTGACGGTGAAGGGCGATATTCACGACATCGGGAAGAACATAGTGGCCATCCTGCTCAAGGGGGCGGGATACGAGGTACATGATCTCGGAATCGACGTGCCCACGGAGAAGATCGTCGAGTTCGTCAGGAACGAGAAGCCCGACTACCTGGGCCTGTCCGCGCTGCTGACGACCACTATGGTGGGCATGGGCGAGGTGATCGACGCGTTGAAGGAGGCGGGTATACGTGACCAGGTGAAGGTGCTAATCGGTGGGGCTGCCGTCTCGGAGGAGTTCGCGAAAGAGATCGGGGCCGATGCCTATTGCGTCGACGGCTTCGAGGGTATCAAGGCACTGGAGGATTTTGAAAAGGCGGCCTAGCCGTTCGAAAGATAGAAAGGAGTCTCTTAGTGGCTGGAATCGCTGGCCTTCAGGGTAAGGACAATGGCGAACTGGAGAGAATGCTGGGGGTGATCAACTATAGGGGCCCTCATGAAAAGTGGATCCATCAAGAGCAGGGCGTGAACATTGGCTGCAATGAGTTGAATCTTGGAGCGAATTGCCGGGATGGCTCGCACCACATGGCTGAGGGCAAGCGTGCGGTTGTTCTGGATGGGCGCGTGTACAACGCCGACAAGGGGACCAAGACCGACGCTGAGGCGGTCATGGCCTTGTACGACAGGTTCGGCGCCAGATTCGCGGGAATGATCGACGGCGACTTCGCCTGCGCCGTCTCCGACGAGGGCCAAATGCTCTTGGCCAGAGACTGGGCGGGCATCAAGCCCCTCTACTATGGCCACGACGTCAAGGGCGACCTGTGCTTCGCATCCGAGGCGAAGGCGCTCGTGGGCATCTCGCAGGACGTCAGGGAATTCCCGCCGGGCTATGTCTATTCGCGCGAGGTCGGGTTCCGCAAGTACAGGCACGAGGCTGTCGAGACACCGGAGTTCGAGGACTACGAGCAGGGCAAGAGGGTGGTCAAGCAGCTTCTCGAGGAGGCGGTTGCGAAGCGCATGAAGGATGGGGCCGTGGGCGGCGTGCTTCTCAGCGGCGGCCTCGATAGCAGCCTCATAACCTATATGGCATACCAGGTTGATCCCAAGATCGAGTGCTTCACGGTCAGCATGGAGGAGGGGCAGGACCTCCCGCTGGCCAAAGATGTAACCGCGTACCTCGGCGTCAAGCACCACGTCCTTATGTTCGGGGACGAGGAGATCGGCGAGATACTGCCGCTGGCCATCCATCACCAGGAGATGTACGAGGAGAGCTGCGTGCATGGCGCAATCGCCAACTTCCTGGCTGGCCGGTTCGTCAGTCCCAAGACCAGGTGCGTCTTGACCGGCGAGGGCGCGGACGAGTTCTTCGCGGGATACGACGGGCAGTTCAAGCAGGGCAGCAATCCCGAGGAGGTCGCCAGCATTGTCGACGACCTCATAAACGTGGCCCACAACACGGCCCTGCAGAGGCTGGACAGGCTGAACGCCGCCAACTCCTATGAGAGCCGCACGCCCTTCCTCGATGCGAAGGTCATGGACTTCTCGCTCAAGATCCCCATCGAGCACAAGATCCACGGCCAGGAGCAGACGGGGAAATGGATCGTGCGGCAGGCCTTCGAGGGCTGCCTGCCCGACCACATTATCTACCAGACCAAGCGCTTCTTCGCGCAGGGCTCGGGCGTCGCCTACACAATGCGCAAGGAGGCCGAGAAGCACATCACCGAAGAGGACCTGGAGGACTTCAATCGCAAGGCGAGCAATCCATACCTCTCCTCGATTGAGGAGCTGTACTACTACAGGATATTCAAGAAGACGCTGCCCGATCCCGTGTTCGACCGCCTGGTGGGACGCTGGGACCCCATGCGGCCCGATTTCTTCCGCCGCAAGGCGGGGGCCTGAGATCAGCGCTGGAAGGGAGGCACACTATACATCCTGGGGGGATTGGGAGGTGGTCGGGACTGTTAGGGCAACCTCAAATCGGCAAGCAGTTGGATAGCCGGAGCGCAACAGAAGGAGCGATGAGAGAATGTGTGGCATAGCCGGATGTTTTGGAACAGTGGATACCAGGACCGTCAACCGCATGCTGGATGCGATGGAGCATCGGGGGCCCGATGACCGCGGAGTCAGCACCTTCGGCGACGTGGTGTTCGGTCATACTAGACTTTCCATAGTAGACGTGGCCAGAGGGCACCAGCCCATCCTCGCCGATGGCGGCCGGATGGGAATCATCTGCAACGGCGAGATTTACAACTTCAAGGAGCTGCGGGACGACCTCGTCCGCAAGTACGAGTTCAAGACGGCATCGGACAGCGAGGTGATCCTGCACCTGTACCGCGACAGGGGCCCCGAGTGCGTAAGAGAGCTGGACGGCATGTTCGCCTTCGCCCTGTTCGACGGCAGCGACTACATGCTGGCGCGCGACCCCATAGGGATCAAGCCGCTGTACTATGGATACGTTGGCGACCGCCTGTACTTCAGCTCCGAGCTGGGGGCGATGACGCTGGCCGGCGTGGACGAGGTGCACGAGTTCCCCGCAGGGCATTACTACACTCCGAAAACAGGGTTCGTCCAGTACTACGAGATACCGCCGATCGAGGACTACCTGCTGACGGATATAGACGAGACCTGCAAGGTGATCCGCGAGACGTTCACCAGGGCGGTCAAGAAGCGGCTGCTCGCCGATAAGGAGGTGCACGTTGGCTCTTTCTGCAGCGGCGGCTTGGACAGCAGCCTCGTCGCCGCTATCGCAGCCGAGGAGATACCGCACCTCCACACCTTCGTCGTGGGGATGAGGGATGCCAACGGCGAAGAGAGCGACGATCTCAAGGCCTCGCGCATCGCGGCGGCGCACATCGGATCGACACACCATGAGCTGGTATTCACAGAGGACGAGTACTACGAAGCGCTGCCCACGGTGATAAACAAGCTGGAGAGCTACGATCCGTCGCTGGTTCGCTGCGCCGTCCCCTGCTACTTCACCTGCAAGTGCGCTGCCGACTGGGTCACCGT
>CAZGDV010000147.1:0-5347 GCA_964524995.1 uncultured Dehalococcoidia bacterium
ACGCCCGGCTCGCCGGTCACCCTGGCCCAGGCGTCGGCCATGTGCGCCGCCGCCTGCTCGTGCCGGGAGGTAATGAACTTGAGGCTCTTGCCCTCCCCCAGCCGGAATATGGCGTCCGTAATCGGGTTACACTGGTCGCCGGGGATGCCGAACACGTAGCGCACCCCCTCGGCGATCAGGCATTCCACCAAAGCCTCGGCACCTCTGATCACAGCCATCGGCGTACCCTCCTTCTACGCAGCCTTGAAATCGAGTCAATGATACGATATTCTTGTCAGCGCAACACCATGCGCAGGCCCGGCCCATCACGGCGGGCCGGTTCGGTGGGCCGGATTCTATCAAGAGGGGGTGGCAGGTGTCAACATCGGGAGGGGGGGAGCTCCGCTCCCTGAACAGGGTTGTGGTGCATTTCGCTCCGCTTCATGCACCCTACTGGCTTGGCTTGCGGCGCAGCTTCTCGAACTCCTCGAGAAGCTGTTTCTCCTTGCGGCTGAGGTCCGTCGGGGTCGTCACCCTGACCACGACGTACCCGTCACCCTTGCCATGGCCGTCGAGATGCGGCATTCCCTCTTCCGCGATCCTGAACACGCTCCCCGTCTGGGTGCCCTCCGGTATCTCCAGAGTCAGGTCGCCATCGAGGCCGGGCACATCGATCTCCCCACCGAGCGCCGCCGTGGTGAACTCGATGTCCTTCTGCAGGTACAGGTCGTCGCCGTGCCTCTCGAAGACCGGGTGTCTCTCCAGGCTCACGATGACGTAGAGATCGCCGGGCAGGTCTCCCTCCTTCTCGCCCGCCCCCTCGATCCTGACCCGGAATCCGGTGTCCGCGCCAGGCGGTATCGTCACTGATATCTCCTCGACGTGCTCGATATAGCCCTTGCCCTCACACTCGGCGCAGGGTTCCTTGATGATCTGGCCCCGGCCCCGGCACTTGCCGCACACCGTTATCTGTCTCATCACGCTATAGCCCGAGCGCTGCTCCTTGACTATCTGGCCCGTGCCCTGGCACGCTTCGCACTTCTCCAGGCCCTCGGGTGCAGCGCCCTTGCCGCCGCAGGCCAGACAGACCACAGCCCTCGGCAATTCTATAGTCTTCTCCACTCCGAAGGCGGCCTCTTCGAGCGTCAGCGACAGGTCGTACCGGAGGTCGGCCCCCCTCGTCGGCCCCCGTGGTGCGCCGGACCGCCTCCCGAAGAGGCCGTCGAACATGCCCCCGCCGAACCCGAAGATGTCCCCCAGCCCGAACTCACGGAACAGGCTGGCGAAATCGACGCCCCTGAAGATGTCCTCCTGCGTGAACCCTTCGAGCCCCGCATGGCCGTAGGTGTCGTACAGCCTCCGCTTCTGCGGATCGCTCAGCACGGCGTAGGCCTCGTTGACCTCCTTCATTCGCTCGGCGGCTTCTTCATCGCCCGGGTTCCGGTCCGGGTGGTACTGCATGGCGAGGCTGCGGTACGCGCGCTTGATCTCGGCCCCGTCAGCGTTTCGCTCGACGCCCAATACTTCGTAGTAGTCTCTCTTCTCCATGAAAGCCTCAGCGGTTGGAGTCGATCCTAATCCCCACGTAGTCTAGCGGACTAGCCGCCACAACAGCAAGGGGGACCAGGCCTCTCCTGATCCCCCCTTCGCATCCCGATAAACGGACTGGCTGTCTAAGTTTCCGCCGGTTCCTTCTCCTTCGTGGGGCTGGTCTCCTTCTCTACGTCAGGCTTCTTAGCCTCTCCGGAGACACCAGTCATCTTGCTGGTGCCATTCTTGGAGTCGGTCACGTAGAACCCGGGCCCCTTGAAGAGAATGGGCACTACGGAGAAGAGGCGCCGGGCCTCTCCTCCACACTTTGGACAGCAGGCGTCGGGGCTTTCATGAAAGCTCTTCTTCAGCTCGAACCCCAGTCCACACTGCTTGCATTCATAATCGTACATCGGCATATTGTGCTCTCCAATCGGCCCGCGCGATACTACTTGCCTTTCTCAATCTCGATCCGCGCCTTCGGCTTCACCTTGATCTGCTTGGGCCTGATCTCCTCAGCCTTGGGAAGAGTAAGGGTCAGAACGCCATCCTCGAAGCTCGCCTCGGCTTTGTCGCCCTGCACCGAGACCGGTATCAACACGGTCCGGGTAAAGCTGCCGTAGCGGCGCTCTCTGCGGATGTAGTTCTCTTCCTTGACCTCCTTCTCCTCCTTGTGCTCCCCTTTGATCGTCAGCGCGTCGCCGGTGATGGTGATATCGACTTCCTCAGGCTTGATCCCCGGCAGGGTCGCCTTCACCACGACCTCGCCGTCGGTCTGGTACATGTCCACCGGGAACTGAGCGGCCCCCTCCTCCACCCACATGCGGGACGGCCTGACGAAACTCTCGTCGAACAGCCTGTCCATGGCGTTCCTGAGACTCATCATCTCCCTGAAGGGTTCCCAGCGCATCATGGTCATCTCACACCTCCTGCTAGTTGATGAGTTCTAGCCACCCAGGCTCATGCCACGGGTCTCTTCACCTTCCTCCCGGGAACCGCGCGACCTGCGCGCGGTCGCAATCACCTTGAGGTCATGCATGTGGCCACACTGGAGGCACTCCTCGTACCAGCCATAGAAGTCCTTGTTCAGCAGGACCGAGCCTCCGCACTTTGGGCAACGCTTTCGTTTCGCCACCGTCTCCCCCACCTCCTAGTACTCCATATCGGGCGGCATGCCCGGCATCGAAGCCTTCTTCTCCGGCGCATCCGTGATCAGCGACTCGGTGGTAAGCACCATGGCCGCTATGCTTGATGCATTCTCGAGCGCAGCCCTGCTCACTTTGACCGGATCGATGATACCCTTCGTCACCATATCGCCGTACTCATCGTTCAGGGCATCATAGCCATAGCTCGCCGACTTGTTGCTCTTCACCTTTTCGACGACGACCGACCCCTCGAGTCCGGCGTTGATGGCTATCCTCCTCGTCGGCTCCTCGAGCGCCCGCCTCATGATAGACACACCTAGGGCCTCATCGCCCTCCAGCTTCACCTTGTCCAACGCCTTCGCAGCCTTGAGGAACGCGACCCCACCACCCGGCACAATGCCCTCCTCCACCGCCGCCCTGGTGGCTGACAGAGCGTCCTCGACGCGATGCTTCTTCTCCTTCAGCTCGACCTCTGTGGCAGCACCGACCTTGATCACGCCGACACCGCCAGCCAGCTTCGCCAAACGCTCCTGCAGCTTCTCCCTGTCGTAGTCGGAGGTCGTTTCGTCGATCTGGGCCTTGATCTGCTTGATGCGGCCCTTGATCTCCGCCTCGTTACCTTTGCCTTCCACGATCGTGGTGTCGTCCTTGTTGACCACGATCTTCCTGGCCCGGCCGAGGTCGTCTATCGTAGCCGAATCCAGCTTGCGGCCCCGCTCCTCTGATATGACCTGGGCCCCGGTAAGAATCGCCATGTCCTCGAGCATAGCCTTGCGCCTGTCCCCGAAGCCCGGGGCCTTGACCGCGACGCAGTTGATAGTGCCCCGCAGCTTGTTCACGACCAGCGTGGCCAAGGCCTCTCCATCCACGTCCTCGGCAACCAGCAGCAGGTTTTTGGAAACCTGGAGCAGCTTCTCCAGCACCGGAAGGATATCAGACACAGCCGATATCTTCTTGTCGGTGAGGAGTATGTACGGGTCCTCGATGACCGTCTCCATGCGCTCGGCGTTGGTGATGAAGTACGCGCTGACGTACCCACGGTCGAAGTTCATTCCCTCGACATACTCGGTCTCGAAGCGGATACCCTTGCCTTCCTCGACCGTTATCACCCCATCCTTGCCCACCTTCTCCATTACCTCGGCGATCAGGCCTCCGATCTCCTGGTCGTTGTTGGCTGAGATGGCGGCGATCTGGGCCATCTGGTCCTTGCCCTCGATGGGGATAGCGATCTTCTTGAGCGCCCCGACCACTGCTTCAGCAGCTTTCTCGAGGCCCCTCTTGATAGCCATGGGGTTGGCCCCGGCGACCACGTTCTTCATACCATCGTGGACCATCTCCTGGGCCAGGATCGTGGCCGTGGTCGTGCCGTCGCCCGCAACATCGTTCGTCTTGATAGCGGCCTCTTTGATCAGCTGGGCACCCATGTTCTCCAGAGGGTCTTCGAGCTCGATCTCCTTGGCGATCGTGACGCCATCGTTGGTAATAGTCGGCGGCCCGAACTTCTTGTCCAGCACCACGTTGCGACCCTTGGGCCCCAGGGTCAGCTTTACGGTATCCGCAAGAGCGTCGATGCCACGCTTCAGCGCATGTCGCGCTTCCTCGTCATACGCTATCATCTTGCCCGTCATGCCTTACCTCCTGTTGTGCCTGACCAGGCTGAGCTAGGCGCTCTTGGCCAGCACGTCGCTTTCTCTCAGGATCAGGTATTCCTGGTCGTCGATCTTGACCTCGGTACCGGCGTATTTCGCGTAGATGACCTTATCTCCCACCTTCACGTCCATCGCGAGTCTCTGGCCGTCATCTGTGAGCTTCCCCGGCCCCACCGCGAGCACCTCTCCCTCCTGGGGCTTCTCCTTGGCCGTATCGGGCAGGACAATGCCACTCTTGGTCACTTCTTCCTTCTCCATTGCCCGGACTATGATCCGGTCACCGAGAGGCTGCAGCTTGACGGCCGGCTTGGCTTTCGGCATCTGTTTCCTCCTTCGCGCTAGTAAGATGTTCGATCGCTGCTGTGAGCTATTGCAGGACATAGCTAGACATCCTCAGGCTCACACAGCTCCAGCTTGTAATATACGACGTTGTGTGTTAGAAGAACGCTGGAGCAATGCTAGAATTGCATTAGAAGAGGTGGGACCACAGAAGAACATGACGTTTGAGGCCCCGGACCCGGCCACCCAGAGATACGACCTTCAAGCGGCGCTGGACATCATTCTGAAGAATGCCGTGCAGGCCCTGGGCGGCAGCGCCGGTGTCGTAGCCACGTGGGATGAAGTCGAGCGCCGATTCGCGGCCAGCGCGTCCTATGGCCTCGACGAGAAGGCACTGGAACATCTCGGGCCGTTCCTGGGCGAGGCCATACCCGACCTCGCAGGAAGCAGCGAGAGCTTCGACCTGCTCTCCAGGCTGGGGGCTGAGCTGTCACTGCCCTCATCGGAAGCCGGGATGGCGCAGGACCCCGTAATAGCACTACCTCTTCGCATCGGGGGACACTCCATCGGCCTTATATACATCCTGCGTCCTTCGAACGCGGCCTCATTCACCAGCGGCGATCAGCCGGTCCTGTCCGCCTTCGCGGAACAGGCCGCCATCGCGGTACAGAACGCCAGGCTCGCCAGTCTCATGGCGCAGGAGAAGCAGAGACTGGAGTCCATACTCGAGGGCAGCGCGGAGGGCATCATGGCCGTCGACTCGCA
>CAZGDV010000148.1:0-2916 GCA_964524995.1 uncultured Dehalococcoidia bacterium
CTATCAACGACTTAGCCCCCGAAATGTGGCAATGCAAGACCTGACCCCGGGAATTCTTTCACGTAGGTCGCTCTCATACCCTACTCCATGCCGGTCTATCCCGGCGCTCACTGCGCCCCCGGGGCTCTTCCAGATCCCTGGCCACTGGCTGTCCCAAGTAGTGATCTCAGGTGACTTATGAGGATCCCGTGCAGCTCTCTGTCTTTCGGATCCGGTTCCACGGACTCCTCTTGCGCTAGCAGAGCCAGGAACATGTTCCTCAAATCGCCAGGTGAAGTATCGACCCTGAATTGCTCAGCCGCGGCGACACGCTCATTGTAATCCCACCAAGGTTGGATCCGCGCAATGCGCCACAATCGCCGGAGCGCATAGCGCCCTTCCTCTGGATACTCCGGACGCTCCACTATGTCTTTCCCGCGGCTGATCACATCTTCGAGAACACTTGCTCTATGCATCACACTCTTGAATTCTTCTCTGAGACCTGATGCTTCATGCCTCCACTCCAGCGAATTGCGCTCGGTTTCTATCCTGATGTCGATGATCTTGTAGATGTTGTAGGCGCCGACCAAGGTCAGGAAGCCAAGCAAGACAGTGACGATGGTTACGTAGCCAGAGAAACCCCGATCCCCATCCTTCGATAGAATCCCGAAGCACGTATCCTGGCCAAGAGACAGAATGTGCACACCGAATAAAACGACTAGACCGATACCCAACGCCAGACCAACGGCTGCTAGGAAATACATCTTAGTCTGATTCATCTCCCCCTCCTGGTCCCGACAGACAGTCGCAGACCTCTCGGACGAGGTCGCGCGCCGAAACTTCAGCCTTTGACAGCACGTTGTAAATGATCTCCGGATGGGCTTGCATGAGGGTTTTACAATCGTCCAGATGCGGACTTGACACCGCCGTGTAGACGATTGTGCGGATCTTCCTCGGAAGTATGAATTCCTCAAGGAGAAGGAGGCCGGTTCTGCATCCGTGACCAGTCTCCTGCAACGACCACCGTCCCTCAGATGGCATCATGACATCGAGTATGACCATCTGGATATTTGGTTCGTCAAGCATCGTAATTGCCCGAGGAATGCTCTTTGCCCAATACACTCGGAGTTCTTCCTCTAGATGAAGCTTGATAACATGCCCGAGTTCCACATCATTCTCCACTAGGAGGATCTTCTGCATTTCCTACTTCTCCCTATGCGAGTGGAAACGTTCTACGGGAAGTGGTACTCCACATGGGCTTACGGCAGCTCGGGCGAGAGGATACCGATTTCGAGCGTGTCTCCGTGCCCCCTCGCAACGCGCCGACACATACACCGCCCGGCCAAACTCCCACAGCGGGAACGGCTTTGCGTGATTATCCCGAAAGTGTCTTATTAGTATCCTGTCCGCGGAATACCCAAGCGTTTTTCCAACGCGTCTTTGTATTGCTCGATGCTCGAAAGGGCTCTGTCGAGGCTGGGGGACATCAAGGACCCGTTGGCAGTCTCAATTGACCGATCGCAAACCATCATCCCCGCGAGGTTCGAGAGAAGCGTCAGATCCCCTTGGATCCGTTTGGGAAAGTACGCTCTGTTCTCCGCGACCCACTCTTGAATGACTCGAGCTCTTGTTCGCCGCCAGCTTTCCTTCCATGTTTCGCCAACGGCATGAAGCTCGTGGAGACTGGATACAGGTTTGTTCAGAAACCCCACCAGAAGATCTCTCTGTCTCGCCGCGTCCTCCAGTCGGCGTTGCCGTTTGAAGGATTGACCCTCCCGCCACAGGTCGATTATTCTTCGAAGAAGGTAATAGACCACGTAGAGCAGACCAGGTAACGTCACCCACACCCACTTTGGCACAGATTCCGAATTCACGTCTGTCTATCCTCGAGAAGGACTGCGCGATGCCAAGGGGACGGAGCTAGCTTCCTTAGCTTGTTCCCCCCTTACCTCTAGCTAGATGCTCAGCCGCATCAGCGCACCAGCCATCTCCGTCAAAGGATTCTGGGGACAGGTTACCAATTCCGAACCTCTCTCAGAGCCCTAGCGGTGTACCGGCTCACACAGCGCTAGGCCGAACTCCCACAGCGGGAACGGCTTTGCGTGATTATCACGAAAGCGTCTTATTGGTATCCTGTCCCCGGAATACCCCTCCCCCCGTTCGCCCTGAGCTTGTCGAAGGGTGACGGATCCGGGCGACGAGGCAATCGCTTCCGTTCGTCCCGAGTGCGGCGATCCTGCCGAAGGCTGGCCCCGCCGTGTATCGAGGGATGAACGCCATCAGAGCAGCCCAGTTATCACGAAAGTATCAAACGCGTATTATGTCCCCCGAAGACCACTGTCCCCGGAACACATAAAGTGTCAAACGCGCATTCAAGCCCTACTCTCCGCCCGGAGAATCCGTGTCCGCACTGGAGCCGATCCGGCCAGGGCCAAGATCTGCTAAGCGGGTCACTCGCTTCCGTGTATCAAGGGCTGCTTCGCCAATCCGTTCTCCGACATCCTTGTGAAGCGATGCCACGTAACTGCCTCCGCCAATGGTGAGCGACCAGAATGGATCGACGAAGAAGGAGGTGATTACTCCTATCCCAGCCGCGGCAGCGAGATCGATAAGCCGATACGCGACCTGCGGCACCGTGTGAATACCAAGCCTCCTTGCTGCGGCAACGGCCGCGTCCTTCGCCGCACTGTCGTATGTCTTGTGTGACAAGTCGATAGATTCCCTGAAGTGTGCTTCTCGTCCATTCGCCAGATAATGTGAGTATGCCTGAATCCGCTTCGACTTGGCTTCCCGGGCAGCCGATCCCAGGATAATCCTGGCTAGATACTCAGCTGTGTTCGGGATCGGTACTATCATGCGTGGCTTGCGAAGAACTTTGGGCAGCAAACGAGGGTTTCTTCTAAGCTGGTGATGCAGGATCTGCTGCCGCCGGTCTCG
>CAZGDV010000148.1:2926-5272 GCA_964524995.1 uncultured Dehalococcoidia bacterium
CTCGTGCGAGATAATCGTGGTAGACGCCCCGCAGTAAGGCTGCAAGAACGTAGGAATCACAAGTAGTGTGGAAATCAGCGCCGTCAGTTGTCTTACAGTACTGCCTCACGGTCTCTCGGTCCCGGCTGAGAATGAGCAACCGGCGTAGTTCCTCAAGAGGTATGTTGAGAACAGACGAAATCTCAGGGACTAGCGTCTCATTAAACAAGCCGTTCGAGGCTTGACTGTGATTCTCCCATTGCAGCTCGACCTCGGACTCGAGCCACTGCCGGCAATTAGCGTCAGCCATAAGCTTCGAGAACTCAACCGCTATGCGTTCAGCATGCTTGCGTGTCCAGGCCTTCGTTTTCCTCAAGGCTTCCTGCCGCTTCTGTTCAGCCGGGAATGCATCCGAAAGGAACGGAGCGAGCGAGCGCCTGAGTGCTTCAAATGGGCCAGTCTGGCCACCGGAATACTCCGGGGAGGGCGCAAAGGCTAGCGTGCGGTTCAGCAAAAGAGCTGTAGTGCTTTCAACCGAACCCGTCCACGCCCAGACCCCTGCCTGAACCGGACCCACCCGAGCCATGCAAGTGACAATCGAATCGACACTCGCTGCGTCCACAATGCCCGCAGTCTGCTCTTCGGTTTTCCGCAACGGTACCTCCCCCACAATTCCGGGCAGACTATCGGCATTCCGGCGACACGACACCGATTTCAAGTTTCGGGGACAGACTACGAAACTCCCTAGACGAGATCCAGCTCAGCAACATCCTTCCACCTCGACTCTTCGATCTTGTCATACAGCCGGAAGAACTTCGTAGCCGCGTCGTACAGATCGTAGACCGAACTGATGGACCACGCGTCAAGCCAGTGCCGAATCTCATCCATCTTCACGAGGGCATTCAGGTGCCTCATCTGTTCTTCTTTGATCACCAGAATCAACTTCCGGTAGTTGAATCGCTTTGCTTCGCTCAGTCTCTTGAGAGCCGAGTCGATATTGCCGCTGATTTGGACCTCGATGGCAACCTGTGGGTTCTTGTTCTTGAGCCACGCAACATCGAGCTCATAGACGTGGTCAGGCGTGATCTTCTGGCGGGTCGTGGCATTGTAGCCCATCAGCGAGCCCACGGCTTCCAGCATCTCCCCAAGTCGGTCGTGGAGCGACTTCGCCCGTAGTGGGAGGCGCATGATCAGATCCTCAGTGGCCGTCTCCGCGATATGCGGAGGAGGTGGTGGCGGCCCGGGAGGTTGCGTGTGCTCAAACTGGGAATGTGGAAGCTTCTTCATTTCCGATTCGATGAGCTTGAAGTCCTCTTCTGACAGCTCTCGAATGCTGCCCTGGAATGCGATGCCCCACTTCCTGGTCGAGTACTTCTGAACGAAGGACAGATTGTCCTTGATCCTAATGGCATCAAGCATGGTCTCCGCATCGAGGACCAGCTCCGGTTCGCTGTGAGCTCTTGACGGCCATAGTTCGTCCTCGTCGGTCCAAAGCCTATCGGTGCCCTTGAAGTATCCCGACGTGATACGGGCAATCGCCCCGAACCGACTGATCCGGTTGATATAGTACACGACCTTGTCTCCAGGTCTGAACTTCTGAACCATCTTCCGATGCCGGTGTCTGAGGCCTTGGACCCGAAACCCGAGCTTCTTGCGGTCGAGTTCAAAGTTGTCGGGCGAGGTTGTGATCATCCAGTACCGCGTCCCAGCTTGCTGTTGAGCGTCGTCTTTGGACAACCTGTCGGACTTCTTCCACTCAGACAAACCGAACAGTCCACGAGACACTTTGACAAACTTCGACTGACGTCCTCTTCGCTTGATGTCCGTATTGATTTGGGCAGACATCGTGGCGTGCGGCGTCTTGCCAGCGGTCTCCAAGAGCCCCTCGTCAAGGGCGAGTCTCGCTATCGTGGTGGGGCTCAGCGGCTGGCCGTGCTTCTTCAGAATCGCCTCCGCCGCGTCAAGGAATGTCATTCCGGTCCCCCGTTCTAGTCGGACTTTTGCGCCAGCTTGTGCCGGCGGCAGCGCCATAGCCTGACAGATCTGACTACGCTCCCCACTTCCCTCCCATAGAAAACACCTTATTCTAACGGAACAGGCCTCCCGGGGCAATAGGATAGTTCGGCGAGCGTGTCCGGGGGCATTCGGGGCCGAGAGGGAGCAAGGAGTGGTGCAGGACCCTCACCCTTGCTGTGTTCCCCGGGGACACAATCCCTGTTTCAGCCGGCCCTGGGCGTCTCGGGGCTTCGCACGAAACAGGGTCATGTCCCCTAACGCTCCCGCAGCCGAAGGAACTGCACAAACCAGCGAATTGGGAAGTAGGAAATAGAAAATAGGGTGCCAAGAGAAAGCCCCTGCCGCAACCGC
>CAZGDV010000149.1:0-5232 GCA_964524995.1 uncultured Dehalococcoidia bacterium
GTCGGGGAGACAGGATTTGAACCTGCGACCCCTTGCACCCCATGCAAGTGCGCTTCCAGGCTGCGCCACTCCCCGACTGCGGATGTCTCCGGGGGTACCTGGTTATGTCAAATGCTTCAGTCCCGTGACGAGAGTTACTATACGCATCCAACGTCGCTTTGTCAATTTGACGCGATCGACGCAGGCACCGGCCCCTCTGCTTCTACGCCGCCCTCAGGCTTCTCACGATCTCCCTCAACCCCGGTCTCTTGCCATACATAAGCAGATACGTGCGGAATACCTTCGCCGCAACCCAGATCGCGACGACCACCGACACCACCAAGCACACCAGGCTCAGCACGACCTCCCACGCCGGCATGGCGTGAACGGACAGCCTCATCACGGATATCACCGGCGTGGTCGGGGGGATAAATGTGAGGGCGCGTGCGAACCCCCCATCCGGGTCTTCTAGAATAGGGAACATTGCCCAGATGGGAACCCAGGCCGGTATGGTAACGAGGAAAGAGAGCCCCCCAGCCTCCTTCGCCGAAGGCACGATGGAGCCCAGGCCCGCGTACGCCGCTGCGAAAAGGAGATAGCCGAGCACGAAGTACAAGACGGCGAGACCGAGAAGGCCTAATGAGATGGAGAGCTCGCTCAAGACCGGTATGCTGACCGAGGCGACCATAGTGAAGACCTTAATGGAGGCCAGCCAGACCGCTATCTGGAGCAGCCCTGCGGCACCGAGGCCCAGCACCTTGCCCACGAAGAGCTGCCTGGACGATACCGACGACAGGAGTATCTCCATTATCCTGTTCTCCTTCTCCTCGGTAACGCTCCCCATCATCGGGCCTGACGACATTAACAGGCTGACCGCGAACAGGAAGCCGAACACAGCCGGCAGGATAATCTGACTCGGTGCATCCTGGCCGGCGGCCGCGTCCCCACTCTCGCTCAACACCGTCGTATCTATCGAGACAGGGTACCTGGCCCTGGTCTCTATCTCCGGCTCGACCTCGCCGGCGAGAAGGTTCGACAGCAGAAAATCCTTGGTGCGGTTCCAGACATCGCCGGGCAGCTCCAGCTCGCGCTTGGTCGTGTAGCGATGCACGATTCCGCTGGCCACATAGTCCTCGGGAATCACGAGGTACTCCTCGATGTCCCCGCTTAGGAGGCTATCCTTGGCATCTTCCTCGTCCTCATACTCGACAAACGTGGTTGCGCCCTGAGTCGTGTAGCTGTCGAAGCGCCCGTCGAGATCGACGTAGCCCACGTGCGCGATCGCTGTCGGGCCGGGATCGTCCGACCCGGTCCAGTGCTCCACACCCTGGTACAGCCCATACCCCAGCGCCAGCAGCAGCGGCACTCCGATGGTGGTCAGTATGAACCACTTGCTCCGAGCGGCCTGCCGGAACTCGTGCTTGAGCACGATCAGGACCTTGTTCATTCCGTCGTCTTCGCCACCTGTATGAATATCTCGTTCAGAGACGGTGTTGCCACCTCGAACCTGTCAACACGCACACCCCCGTGTACCAGCACACCGAGCACATCCTGAGCGGAGGCACTCTCCTCGATCAGCAGCTCCAAATACCTGCCACGATCGATGACTTTGGTGACGCCGGGAATGCCCTCGGGCAGGCGGTCGCACTGCACGATCACGGAGTTGCCCTGGTAACCTGCCTCGACCTCGTCCAGCCTGCCGTAAAGAACAACGCGCCCCTTGTGGATCATCAGGACGCGGTCGCAAAGCTCCTCGACCTGGTTCATCATGTGGGTGCTGAGTATGACACACTTCCCTTGGTCCTTCAGCTCGCCGATCAGCTCCTTGAGCAGCTCCGTGTTGATGGGATCCAGCCCGGAGAAGGGCTCGTCCAGCACGACCAACTCGGGATCATGGAGTATGGTCGAGACGAACTGGATGGTCTGGGCCATGCCCTTGCTCAGCTCCTGGGTCTTCTTGTTCCTGTGCTCGAGCATACCGACCCGCTCCAGCAGCTCGTCGGTCCTCGTCTCCGCCTCCCTGCGACCCATACCCTTCAGCGACGCCAGGTACTTCATCGACTTGGCTACGGTGATCTTCTGGTAGAGGCCCCGCTCCTCGGGCAGGTAGCCGATGCGGTCCTTGGCCCTCGGGCTGATATCATCGCCGAATATCGCAATCCTTCCGACATCGGGCTTGATGATATCCATCATCATCCTGAGGGTGGTCGTCTTCCCCGCCCCGTTCGGCCCCACCATGCCCAGGATCTCGCCGCGCTTCACGTCGAAGGATACGTCATCGACAACCGTCTTGTCGCCGAAGGACTTGCTGACATCGGAGACGTCTACCGCCACATCTCGGTCTAGCTCACGATCCATGAACACACCCTATCCCCGTCCAACTGCCTGAGAACATAATACTGGAAAGTTGCCATACATCGAGGATTGCCCGGATGATCGATCAAGCGGCCCTGTTCGCAATCTCCCGCGCCGCCACGACACCTGACGCCGCAGCCTGAATCAGGCCCCTGCTGACGCCGGCGCCGTCCCCTACCGCAAACAGGTTCGTCAGCTCGGTCTCCAGGTTGTCGGTGAGATCGAGACGGGACGAGTAGAACTTGACCTCGACCCCGTACATGAGCGTGTCGGGCGATGCAACGCCGGGCGTCATTCTGTCCATGGCCATCATCATCTCGCTGATAACGGTCATGATGCGGAAAGGCATCACGAACGCCAGGTCACCGGGCGTCGCGCTCCTCAGCGTAGGCTCGACCCCGCCTTCCTCTATGGACTCAGGCTTCGACCGGTGCCTTTCCACGAAATCGCCCCACCTCTGCACTATCACCCCGCCGCTGATCATGTTGGCCAAGCGGGCCAGATACCTCCCGTACGCGATAGGCTCGCGGAACGGCGGCGAGAAGTTGGCGCTCACCAGCAGAGCGAAGTTGGTGTTCTCGGTCTTGCGGTGGGAGTAGCTGTGGCCGTTAACGGTGATGACCTGATCGTCCCCGCCCGTGGTCTCCATTGTGACCTCGCCCGCAGGGCACATGCAGAAGGTCCTCGCCTTGTTGCCGAACGTCGGTGACTCGAACAGGAGCTTGACCTCATACAGGACGTCGGTCACCTCCTCGAGCACCGACATGGGCAGCTCGACTCTCACGCCGATGTCCACGGGATTACGCTGCAGCGTCAGCTCCAGCCGGTCGGCCTCCTTTAGCAGCCAGTCGGCCCCTTCCCTGCCGGGGGCGACTATGACGTACTTCGCCTCGATCGTCTGCCCGTCCTCGGTCTCCACACCCCTCAGCGTGCCGTTCTCCGTCAGGATCGACGTGACCGTGGCCTCCGTCCGGCTGTCGATCTTGCCCCCGAGAAAGCCCTGCATCCGCTCCAGCACCTCGCGGCAGGACTCGGTGCCCATGTGCCTGATCTGCACCGGCACCAGCTCCATGCCCGCCGCCTCCGCCCGCCTCGCCAGCTCGTCCACGCCGGGGCCCGTCCCGTATATCTCCGGCGGCGCACCGAACCGAAGGTACACATCATCGACGTACTGGATCAGCTCGGCGGCCTTCTCGGCCCCCAGGTACAGCTCGAGCTGGCCGCCCACCCGGGGAGAGAGCGTCAGCTTGCCGTCACTGAAGGCTCCCGCACCGCCCCAGCCGCTCACCAGCCCGCAGGGATGGCACGGCGGACAGCTCAGCTCTCTGCCGATGATAGGGCACTTGCGGAGATCGAGGTCTTTGCCTTTCTCCAGTAGAAGGACCGAGAGGTTCGTTGACTGTGCCAGCTCAATGGCAGCGAATATGCCGGCGGGCCCGCTGCCAACGATGACCACGTCGTAATGGCTTCGCATGTAACCCACCAACGCGGGATTCTACAACCGCACGAAGGGGTTGTCAAACGGGGCGCTCGTTCGGCGCGTCCCCCATACCACCTCCCAGTGCCATCCGGTGTTAGAGGGCCCGCCCTCCCACCCACATGCGTCTCGGGGGCGAAGCCCCCGAGGCCCCCACTAGACCCGAGAAGCCAACGCAGCCATTGACGAGAGGCAACGGTTGAGCGATAATATGGCGCGGCTTCCAATCACATACTCGACAGTCGTGCAGGTGCCATGTTCAGCATAGCCCCGATATCGCAGTCGCTAGCCAACTTCCAGCTCAGCTTCACCGCCGTCAGCATCGCCCACATCGGCCCAAAGTCGGCGAAGTTTGACGCGCAGCTCCTGGATGCGCTCAAGGTGCCATGGCGCGACCTTGTGGACAATCCGGTTGACCTCGCACTTCTCAGTTGGCACACGCGTATCTCCGATTTCGCGGGCCGCGAGCAAGAGATAGCCGAGTTGGACGAGTGGGCCAATTCCAGACCGGCCGTATCCGTCAAGTTCGTCACCGGCGAGGGTGGGGTGGGGAAGAGCCGCCTCGCCGCTCAGTTCGCAGACAAGCTGGGCAAGTCGAAATGGGCTGCCGGGTTCGTGAATCTTAGCAAGCCACATTCCTTCCCCATGGCGAAGAAGGGCACACTCATAATCGTCGACTACCCGGAGGAGAACCGGGAGGGAGCGATCGAGCTACTGAGCGACCTCGCCAATCTGGTAGCCGAGCATCCAGTCCGTGTTCTCTTCCTTAGTCGCCAAGACCGATCCCGATGGGACGACGAAGTAGACAGCGCGAACGCAGTTGACATCGTCGATGCACAGCAATTGGCGCTACAACCGACGGACGAGTGTGCCGCCTATCAAGTATACTTTACGGCGCTCGACGAGGCTTCGAAGCGCTATGGAACAAAGCCGAATCCCGTATCGGAGGAGGCGCTCGCCGAATGGCTGAGGCAAGCCCCGGAGAACAGCCGCGCCCTGTTCGTGGTCGCGGCGGCGCTCCACAGCGCCATCAATCCCACCGACAGTGTTGTCAGGTACACCGGACGCCAAGTCGTAGAGCAATTGGCCGAGCGGGAGATCGCACGGCTACAACGCATCGCACGCGGCGCGAACGTGCCCGATCCGCATGCCTACTCGCGCCTGCTCGCTATGGCTGCAATCGCCGATAAGCTAACGATAGAGCGAATCGAAGAGCTTGCGAAGAACGACCTCCTCCGATTGGGCTTGCCCAAAGACAAAGACCTGGAGATCGACCTGCAGCAGGCGGGTATCCTCACAGATGGTGCGGTCCAAGCGCCCAAGCCCGATATCGTGGCCGCCGCCCTGACGGTGCAGGCGCTCGCAAAGAGGGAGCGGACTGCGCCGGAGTTGGTGTGGGCGGCCCTGGAGGGGGACATCGA
>CAZGDV010000150.1:0-5119 GCA_964524995.1 uncultured Dehalococcoidia bacterium
TCTATTCTTATTCCAGAGGAGCTGGGGCCTGTGGGGGAGGCCGGAGAGCAAAGCACACGCCAGACCCTATTGGGAACAGTCAGCTTTATCATGTTTGGGTCCCCAGTGGACCCGGCGGACCGGTGCGCTGGTTTCAATGAGAGTCTGTCGATTGCCACAGAAAGACTTCCTTACACTGTTACCGTCGAAGATTGCTTCGAGGCGAACACCGACCCGCCACCGGTCGTGGAGGGATTCATGGAGGTATCTGAGGAACGGCTGAATGTTGGAGGGGTTCCGGTAATCAAATACGTCTTCACAGCGATTTCTGGTGGCAAGACGGTGAAGGTCATGAATGTGTTCCTTGCGCGGGGAACGACTTGGTGGTGTCTCACTTTCATGACTATACCCAGCTGCTGGAGCGCCTACGAACCTGTATTCGACACCATGGTGGGAAGCATCCATATTGAGGAGTAGCGGTATGGTTGTTGGAAGGAATGGTTGTCTCAACTCTAGGCACTCCCACCGGCCAAGGTCTTTGACTGTCATGGTGTCCACTCCGGCTTTCCTCAAGAGATAGGCCAAAGCCGCGTTCCTGCCGTCATCTCGCCGTTGTTCTGTTTGGGACTGATTGGGACCAGCAGGTGATATAGCTTCAAGAGAGTCCCTCCCATACCAACACGCTTGTTCTATTCTGAACGTAAAGGGCGTCTTTGGCACCGGCGTCCTATGATTCGTAAACCGCAGGTCGTCAGTTCGAATCTGACCGTTGGCTCCGCTACTGTCACGACACCTATTCCACCTCCCGAAACCATGCCATCTATCGCACCACGCCCGTACTATTTGCCCCCCGCTATGTCCCCATAAAGAGCCATTGAACACGAATAGGCTCCTATGGTAACGTGCGAGCGAAGCCAGGGACGCTTTCGATACCCCCCAGGGGTACGGTCAGAACCGGAGACAAGCGGAAGGTGCAGCTATCGTGACCGTATCCCGGGCTGCTGAGAGGTCGTCCCCATACTCGGCACCGTATACATGGCGGAGAGATTGAAGATGCGCGAGGTCAAGGGAAGAGTACTTGTAGTCGACGACGAAGAACCCATCAGGGACATCCTCAACCGCCGACTCGAGGTGGAGGGCTACGAGTGTACGATGGCCAGCGACGGTCGCGAAGCCATCGAGATAGCATCTCACCAGGACTTTGATCTGGTCCTCACGGATATGAAGATGCCCGGCATGTCTGGGATGGAAGTGCTGGCCCAGATGGCTACCGACCACCCCGAAACATGTGTAATCATCCTGACGGCTGTAGCCGATCCGCAGATATCAATCGAAGCTATGAGACTGGGCGCGTACGACTACGTGACCAAGCCCTTCAACCTGGATGACGTCGTTCTTCGCATCGAGACTGCTCTTCAGAGTAGACGGCTGGGCCTGGAACGCCGGGACTGGGGATCCGAAGTGTCGGATGACTCCCTTCAGTCACTGGAAGATGAATTCAGGCGTTTGGCTGAATACATGGGCAACGGGTATCTCGTCGTCCAGGATTCGAAAGTTGTGTGTGCCAACGCGAGGAGCGCCCGGATGCTCGGCAGAGATATCGAGGAGGTCGTCGGGAAGACCATTGCGGAGCTTCTCACTCCCGAAGCGGCGTCGGAGTTGGGTAAGGTGGATAGAAAACAGCTCCGAGCTGAGGAGGTCCCCCACCGCTTCGAGACCACTATCGTTGCGCAGGATGGATCTGCATGTCCCGTAGAGTTTGGCGCCGGGATCATAGACCATGCAGACAGGCCCGCCATCTCCATCGTGCTGAGAGATGTCTCCGAGCACAGGCGGACCCAAGAGCAGTTGCTGCTGGCGGAGGAGAAATTCAAGACCATCTTTGAGAACTCGGCTGTAGCCATCACCGTCACCGATGAGGATGAGAACATCATCTCCTGGAACAAGTTCACCGAGTTCCTTCTCGGGATGGACAGGGAAGACCTGTACATGAGGCCCGTCAGCTCCCTGTACCCCGAGGAAGAGTGGAGGATGATAAGGGCCCGAGACATCAGGCAGAAGGGCATGCAGCACCACCTGGAGACCAAGGTTGTCAGAAAGAACGGCGAGATTATTGACGTGGACCTGTCCGTAAGCGTCTTCAAGGGACCAGGTGACAAGGTCGCCGGGTCGATAGGAGTAATCTCGGACATCACCGATCGCAAACAGGCTCAACAGCAGCTCCTGTCCGCCGAGCAGAACTACAAGACCATTTTCGAGAACTCAGCTGTGGCAATCACTGTCACCGACGAGAACGAGAACATCACCTCCTGGAACAAGTTCGCCGAGTTCCTTCTCGGGATGGACAGGGAAGACCTGCACATGAGGCCCGTCAGCTCCCTGTACCCCGAGGAAGAATGGAACAAGATAAGGGCCCTGAACATCAGGCAGAAGGGCATGCAACACCATCTGGAGAGCAGGGTCGCCAGGAAGAATGGGGAGGTCATCGACGTTGACCTCTCTATCAGTGTGTTCAAAGGGTCCAAAGGCAAGGTCACCGGCTCGATAGGGTTAATGGCCGACATCACTGATCGAAAGAAGGCGCAGGAACAGCTGCAGTACGCTGAACATGATTTCAGAGCTGCCTTCGACAACTCAGCTGTGGCAATCACCGTCACAGATGAGAACGAGAACATCATCTCCTGGAACAAGTTCACTGAGTATCTTCTCGGGATGGACAAGGATGACCTGTACATGAGACCTGTCAGCTCCCTATACCCCGAGGAAGAGTGGAAGATGATAAGGGCCCAGGACATCAGACGGAAGGGCATGCAGCATCATCTGGAGACGCGTCTGCTCGGCAAGAACGGGGAACCCGTTGACGTGGACCTCTCAGTGAGCGTGCTGAAGGGAGACGACGGGACAATCACGGGCTCGATCGGCGTCATGAAGGACATCACGGAGCAGAAACGAATGGAGCGGGAGAGGCAGAGGACGGAGCAGCAGCTCGAGCTTACTGCACGCCTGACCACGGTCGGAGAGCTAGCTGCGGGCGTTGCCCACGAACTCAACAACCCGCTTGCTGCAGTCCAGGCGTATGCTGAGTTCGTGGCGTCCAGGAATGATCTGGAGGAATCGATCAGGAAAGACCTGGAGATCATTCACAGAGAAGCCCGCCGCGCGTCCAGGATAACTGCCAATCTGCTTTCGTTTGCGCGCGCGCACGAGCCTGAGAAGAGCCTCATCTCAGTCAACGAAGTGGTTGAGGACAGCCTGGAGTTGCACGCTTACCGCATGAGAGTGAACAACATAGACGTACAGAAGGAGCTGAACCCCGATCTCCCGATGATCATGGCCGACTACCACCGGCTGCAGCAGGTCGTCGTCAATATCCTGACAAACGCTGAGCAGGCCATGGCCGACGCTCACGGCAGGGGCCAACTCCTGGTAAGCAGTCGTGAGACGGGCGATGCGATTGAGATCAGCTTCACCGACGACGGGCCTGGCATTCTGGAGGAGCACCAGGAGAAGATGTTCGACCCATTCTTCACAACGAAGGACGTCGGTAAGGGTACGGGGTTAGGGCTGAACATCTCCCGTCGGATTGTCGAGAGCCACGGCGGCCGCATACGGGTAGAGAGTAAACTCGGCGAAGGAACGACTTTCGTCGTACAGTTGCCTATTGCGGACGGCGGGCAAGTCTACAATCGGGTCAGCGATTCCGCCTCGGTGACCCCGGATTACTCTGATTCCGCCAGTTGAGGCCCGGCGAAGCGCGGGCCGCCAGCTCGAAGCTGCCCGCTGGCCACGGACATCTAGCAGGCCAAACAGAGGCCATCAAAGCAGGACAGCGCCTTCAGCCTGGCTCGCGCGAACCGGCATTTCGCCTAATGCTTGACTTCAGCTCTTACCAGATCTATGAACCCGTTCACGTTTGAACCGGCCCCGTATATCTCCCTCACGCCCATCTTCTTCAGCATGTCATGGTCCTCGTCGGGTATGACGCCCCCCATGACCACCATGACGTTGTCCAGCTTGTTCTGCTTGAGCCCCTCCATCACCTTGGGCATGTGCGCCTCATAGGCGCTGGTGAAGAAGCTCAACCCTATGACGTCCACGTCCTCCTGGACAGCCATCTTCACCACTTCCGCAGGCTGGCTGTAGCTCGCGTAGACCACCTCGAAGCCCGCGTCTTTGCAGCGCGACGCAATCAGTCTGAGACCCCTGTCATGGATATCAATCCAGTGCTTCACCAGCAAGACTCTCGGCTTTCCGTTCTCACTCAAGGCTCTGCCTCCCTTCACAGTAGTCTGTCAGGCAACCATGGACTAGAACTTGAGCATCACGTTGTACTCGGGTCCCCATCTCATGACCTTTCTAATGGCCTTGGAGATCTCGCCCGCGGTTGCCTTCGCCTTCGCGGCCTCGATGCATGCGGGCATCACGAGCCCCCACTCACCCTTATTCAGCCGCTCACAGGCATCGACCACCCCATTCAGAGCCGCGTCGGTCTTGGCCTGGTCTCTCCGCGCCTTGTAGTCCTTGATCCTTTCAGCTGAGACTCTCGCCACCTCCGGATCAGGCCTGAACGCCTTCACCTTCAGGTCTTCCTCGGTCTGGTACTTGTTCCATCCGACCACTACTCTCTCGTTGGCCTCGATTTCCTCCCGCCACTGGTCACAGCCCTTCCTCAGCACGCGGGCAAGCATGCCGTCCTTGTGGGCCCTGACGAATCCACCCCCATCCTCGATCTCCTTGAGAATCTTCTTGCCTTCTTCGACCATCCTGTGCGTGAGCCACTCCACGTAGTAGGAGCCCGCCAACGGGTCACTAACCCTGGTCACGCCCGTCTCGTGGAGTAGTATCTGTTGTGTCCGCAGGGTCAAGACGGCCGATTGCTCCGTAGGAATTCCAATCGGCTCATCGTACGCTGGAATCTGCATGGCCGTGGTGCCCGACAACGCCGCACCCAGCGCATGGTAGGCGCTGCGAATGATGTTGTTCAACGGCTGCTGCTTGACCAACTCGAAGCAGGACGTGTTTGTGTGCGTCCTCAGGTGCATCGCTGCCGGCCTGGTGCAGCCGTATCTCTCGTGGGCTATCGTGGCCCAGAGCTTTCTCCACGCCCTGAACATGCAGATGTACTCGAAGAAATCGTTGC
>CAZGDV010000151.1:0-5036 GCA_964524995.1 uncultured Dehalococcoidia bacterium
GGCGAGCACAGGTATAGAAGTCACTGCAACCACAAGCGTTGCTACGAGCGCGGCTACAGCTACCCTATGCTTCCAGAGCGAGTTGTCTTTCGGCCAACCTACCATAATCGACCGTAGTGGGACTCACGAGAGGCGCAGGTCACCCGTACAGCCGACCCACAGAAGCTCGCCCAAGGGTAAGCCCCAGCATAACATAATGCGCAAACGTGTTCAATATAGACTAACCCCCCAAACCCCTTGCCTAGGGCAAGCGGCTTCAAAATCGGGAGGAAAAGTGAGGATTGAACCGATCCAGTGTTAACAGCGCCAACTTTAGTCTACTCTGACCGCTCGCTTCCTCGCTATCCCATTTGGTACTCCTGACAGGTATACTTTCGTCCCAATAGGGTTTTGATGTCATCTCAGCCGAAGCGAGGATGACGGGAGCGAACATCAGCTGGTGCATGCCGGTGCGGTCACCGTGCACGCACAAAACGTGGGGCCTTATGGGGGCTGCGATGATGGTCCACGTGCAACCCTGGCCCAGGCACAAGCTGCATAGCGCTGTCGCTACACCCGGGCCATTCAGACCAGTCTGTCACGGGCCGCGCGCTACTCGTAGCCGCCAGTGACATTAGCGATGAGATGCCAAGCTCGGGCGGGACCGAAGCACACCCGGTGAGGAGGAGCAGCCTCGACGGATCAGCGGTCGATCGCACGCAGCCTGATGCGCGCTCTATCTCCGCCAAACGTGAATGGTGTCGCCATTCGTCGTCGTCACCATCTCGAGGTCTTCTATCTGCTCGTAATCGGGTACCACGTAGATGATGACACCACTTACCGTCTCAGCGGGCTCTAGCTTGACGGAGCTGGGAAATGGATCGCCGACATCGCCACTCGTGTAGTCAAATATGCCGCGCGTGTCTTTACTGTGTACGCTCCTGAGCTCCACGCTGTCCCGCGTGACGGTGTAGGGAGTATTTGGTGTCGTATTGGTCATCGTTACCGTGACAACGGCGAATTTGGAGCCGAGTGGAGCCTCGCACTCCCGGGTGCTAGGGGACCAAGGATTGTACGCGCAGTACCTGTCTGTGAACTGCAGGCTTACTACTGACACTTGGCCATACCATGACACGGCTGTACCACCCATCTCGTGTTCGATTGGCGGCAACGTCTGAGCCCACGCCTCTTCCGAGTACATCGAGTGCCCCTTGGGGTTGTAGGACCTGATCCGGTAGTAGTAGACCGTCTCTTCCACCAGACCGTCGGCATCGGAGTACTCATTGACGTTGGGTCCTACTGGGGGGTCTATCTGGAGCTCCCTCCATGGGTCCTCGTCTGTTCTGCGCTCTATCTTGAAGCCGTCTTCATTGTCGGACATATCCCACCACGTCAGGTCAATCCTGCCCGACGACACACCTACGGCTGCCAAGTTGGTCGGTGCGTTGGGTGGCTCGAGTTTCGGCACTTCAACAGTGGCCACATTCGTGTAGTCGGAATGGCCAGCGTTGTTGATGGCCTTGACGCGGTAGTAGTAGGTGACTCCCTCGTTCACCTTGGTATCAGAGTATCCCTCCTCGTCCGCCTCGACCTTGTCGAGATAGCCAAAGGGCCCGTCTATTCCCACATTGCTCCGCTCTATTTCGAAGCGGGCCTCATTGTCCGAGTTGTCCACCCAAGTCAGGTCTACTCTGTTGTATGATATGGCAGACGCTTGGAGGCCGCTCGGCGCCACGGGCAGGCTCTTCTGTCCGCCCAGAACCGTCACGAAGAGAACCACCAGGATCGCGACCACCACGACCGCGGCTACACCGAGTACTCTCAACCTGGTGTTTCTGTCAGCCATCGCCGACTTGATTCTCTCTTGGAGCTGTCTGATCCCATCACCCATCATCTATCTCCGGAGACTCGTTTTACCAGCATTGATACACCGGACCCCTCAAAATCAAGGATAGGATAAACGGAATTGTTCTGTCAAGCTAGGGTAGATAGTACCATCAGGCTGGGGTAGTTTGGGGGAACATTAGAGGGGGGGCTTATCGCCCCCCCTACTAGTTCTGGTCGCTCCGAAGCCCCAAGGCTACTTCGGTGATTATCAAGTACTTCTGTTTAGTATCCGCGCCCGCCGCTGGTTTGGTAATCCGCCTGGATTACTAACAACTCGGGTTGAGCAGACCGTAAACGATCGCTCCCAGACCCGCTCCGAGGTCGCACCACGGCATGTTCTCGATCACGTAGAATACCTTCTCGTTGATCCAGTAGATCAGACCACCGTCGTTTCCGAAAATACCAGTGGTCAGCGCCGCCATCGTGCCGGCGTCGTTTGCATACGTACTGACGGTCGCGCCGAAATCAGCGAACGCACCTGCGAGCTCCTGGATCAGCTCACCAACCAGACCCACGATAAACGAGACAAGGTACTGAACCTGAAGAATCTCAATAGCTGGCATCTAAATCACCTCCTTTCCCTTTGTCCCTGCACCCCTCCTTGGGCCGGAGTGAAGGACTATTACTTTCAGCCTAAAAGTCCATAGCCCGAAAGTACCACGAGTGTATCACCGCAGTACTGCACTGTCAAGCCAACCTTACTTAACCAAACCTCCCGATATCAGACTCGGGCGAGACCACACTGGTAACGAAAGTACTGGACGCGACTGTAATACAGGGCCGCTTGCCCAACCGCGCAGGTCTATCCTACCCACGTCGTTCGGTCAGCCGTGCCCTCAGCCCGAGCGCCAAGACAACAGCCAACAAGGCCATCAGCACGGCCACAGCCACTTTGCCGGCGAACGACGTGCCTGTGGCGATGTTGCTGATCGCGACCGATGGCACCAGTCCGGCCTTGACCACCGGTTTCAATGCCGGGTGATCGTCTATGTATGCTGCGATTGTAGGGCTCGTCCTGTAGTATGCCGACACGAAGCTGGCCCCAACCGAGTCATTCGAGAGGAAGTCGTCGCGGAAGTCCCGAAGCACATCCACATGTTCGTCCGTAGCCGAACCGTAGGCGGCAGTGGCGATGAAGCATTCGCTGGTCAGCTTCTCTTCGAGCGATATGTCGTCGAACCATGCCTCGGCAGTCGGGCCGCCACTGATAGAGAGGGTGACGACCGCATCCCAAGCGTTGATCGGAGTGTTGATGTAGGCTAACCTCAGCATCCACCCGTGGTCGGAACCACTCCATGTGTAGTTGCCGATTACCGTGTGTGCTGAGTCCCTTATCTGGAGAGAGACTATGTCTGAACCTGCGGCAGTGGCCCTCGTGAATGCCTCGAACCTGTAGACCACGTTTGCGCCTACACTCACTATCTGCTGGTAACTGCCGGAGGTGCCATGCAGGTATGCAGAGTAAGAACCTGAATGGGTGTCCGGCAGATCGTCCCTATAGGGTGCGGTGGTGGAAGCAGTCCAAGAAGAAGGTGCTGTGTTGACACCCGTGTCCGGGTCTTCAAACCCGGGGTTCTGAATCAGATTGGCAGCGGCGCTTGCGGGCGATGTCGCAAGTGACGCGGGTAGCAAAGTACACGCGATGGCCGCTACCACGGCCAATGCTACCATGAGCAAAGCCTTGTTCTTCATCGTCGATCACCACCTATCCCGTCTTGTAGAGATTCCTCGACCACGTCTAATGAGCATACGCGGAAGCCAGGGTAGCGGATGCTACGATGTCCAAGTTGCCAGACGCCGTCTGTAGACCCACGCAGCCGCAAGAACCAGCCCGAGGGCCGCGACGCAACACACGGCGATTTTCAGCGAAGCCCCAGCCGTGGCCATCGAGCTGACGCCCACCACGGGTAGCAACCCAATCCTGACTGCAGGCTTCAAGGACGGGTGTGTGTCGATGAACTCAGCTATGCGGGGACTGACCTTGTAGTAGGCCGACAACACACCCGATCCGATCCCGTCAATAGCCATGTAGCCATCTCGGAAACCACGCAGAGCCTGAACACACTTCTCATCGGCAGAGTCATACGCGGCTGTCGCAATGAAGCACCTGCCACCAGTGGTGCTACACTCCGCTAAGGCCACGTTGGACCACTCGGACCTAACGAAATATCTTCCCATAGAACTACGGACGTAGTTCCAGGCACAGACTCCATAATAGTACGTCCGACCGCACTCGACATCCGTATCCTGGTAGGTCGTCACATTGGCACCCACCCTGCCGATCTCGTAGAAGAAGCCTAACGGCCTATGCTTGCTGAAGATGATGAAGCCGAGCTCATTGTCCGCGTTGTCGGTCCACACAAGGTTGATCTGGCCTGTGTCGGCGGTCGCGACCAGATCGGTCGGCGCAGCAGGCGGCTCATCAAAGGTCCGTTCGATAACCTCAAGGCTGACCGGCACGCTCTGCGGGCTGTTGCCGGCCCCAGCCGCCGCTATGGTGATGACCGCATGGCTGACTCCCGGCGACAGGTTCCAACTGGTGACTGAGACAGTCACATGGTCAGGCTCGCCAACGGAGCTGCCACTGGTCGGGCTGAGCTGAAGCCAGCCCGCGTCGTCCGAGACCGACCAGCTCAAGGTGGTGTCGGGGCCGTTGCAGTTCCATATCTCCAGCGCCTGGGAATCAGGGTTAAAGCCCTCCAGTGCCGAGAAGGTCAGACTGAATGGGCTGTGGCATATTATGGCACCTTCGGAGGTTATGCTCAGGCTCACGTGAATGGTCTGCGGTGAGTTGTTGGCTCCCGGCGCTGATACCGTCACATTCCCAGCGTAATCTCCAGCCACAAGTCCGGTGGTATCAATCGAGACCGTAACCTCATCTATCTCTCCAGTCGAGCTGCCGCTGTCAGGCACCAGTGTCACCCAGTCGACATTCGATGCGACGGACCAGCTGAGCTCGGTGCCGGGGCCGTCACAGTTCCATATCTCGAGTACCTGGTCGGCCGGGTCCTCGCCGACCGCAGCGCCGAAACTGAGGCTGGATGGACTGTGGCATATCGTTGGCTCGTCGGGTGTAGCCGTGGGCGTGGGCGTTGCTGTGGGCGTAGCTGTCGGCGTGGGCGTCGCTGTGGGCGTAGCCGTCGGCGTGGGCGTCGCTGTAGGCGTAGCCG
>CAZGDV010000152.1:0-4994 GCA_964524995.1 uncultured Dehalococcoidia bacterium
TCCATGCGCACGTCGAAGGGCTGCCCGTTCAGGTGCAGCTTCTGCGCCCAGTGGAAGCTGGCGGGAGGGCGCTACTTCAAGCGGTCGCCGGAGAAGGTGGTCGAGGAGCTGTCAACCATCGACGAGAAGTACGTTTTCTTCGCGGACGATGAGTCGCTCGTCGACGTCAAGCGGATGAAGGCCTTGGCGAGACTCATAAATGACACGGGACTGCGGAAGCGGTACTTCCTGTACGGCAGAAGCGATACCATAGCCAAGAACCCGGACCTTCTGGAGATGTGGCGGGACGTCGGGCTGGAGAGGATATTCATCGGCCTCGAGTTCTTCAGGGACGAGGACCTCGAGTATGTCGGGAAGGGTTCCAAGGCGGCCGACAACGAGAAGGCGGTACGCATAGTGCAGGACCTCGGCATCGAGATATACGCCTCCTTCATCGTGCGGCCGGAGTTCACCAGGGAGGATTTCGCCGCCTTTCGGCAGTACTGCCGCCATCTCAGATTGAAGTACGCCTCATACGCCGCGCTGACACCTCTGCCCGGAACTGACTTCTACCAGCAGGTCGAAGGTCAGCTGACGACCCGCAACTACGACTACTTCGATTTCAACCACGCGCTGCTTCCCACAACGCTGCCCCTGAAGGACTACTACGCGGAGGTCTACAAGCTCTACAGATACGGTGTTCCCCCCATTACGGGCCTGCTTTCTCTCAGGAAGTACCCGATCAAGGAAATCCCCGCCACACTGCGGATGTACTTCAAGATCCTCAGTCAGCTCAAGAACGCATACCGGGATCACGAAGGGGCACGGCATGCCGTGCCCCTACCCTACACATGACATGTCGTGCCCCCTACCCATGCGCATCGAATGCAGGAGGTTTCGCCCGTCTGCCGACCGTGCTATAATACTCGCAGGCGTCTGGTGACATAACGGAGGTGCGCGTGTCGGACGAGAAGCCCATGCCTTCCGAAGAGCTTATCGAGAAGGTCATACGTATAGGCCAGACCAAGCAGGCAGTGCGCTGGAGGCATCGAGGCAGGTTCAACCAGTTCGGCCTGGTGGTCCGGCGGCGGGTCATGAAGCGCTACGGGAAGACCGCCTACAGGGTCAGTGGCCATTTCTTTCCCATGCTCATATTTGAGGAGGACTGGCGGAACCCGGGCCGGCCGGTCATCAAGATTATCAAGTACAAGCCGGGCGACTGGGAGAAGAAGCTGGACGAGCTGCATGAGTTCTCCGAGGGTTTCCGCCAGGAGCACCGCGACAACCCAGCCGTTTTCTCGTCAGACGTGGTCATCTGACAACCGTTGCCCTCAGCGGAGAGTCACCCCCTTGACACCAACTCCAGCCAACTCCCATGTTCCCTCAGGCTACCTCCATTGCCGGAGCGCCATGGACCCGTCAGACTTAGTAGCGGGGCATTGTCATGAACTGGAACACCAGAGTAGCTGAGCTGCTCGGCAGTCGATATCCGATTATCCAGGGCGCTTTCGGTGGTTTCGGGAGCTCAGCGCTCGCCGCACCGGTATCAGAGGCCGGGGCCTTTGGCATAATCACCGCGAGCACATTCCGCGACCCCGAGGCACTGAGGGACGACATCCGTAAGGCACGCTCGGTGACCGATCAACCGTTCGGCGTCAATCTCTCCATAGGCCTGTGTCCGCGCATCGACGAGATGCGCGATGTCGCGATCGAGGAGCGGGTCCCGGTCATCTTCACCGCAGCATACCGGGCAGACGACCACGGGCACCGGATACAGGAGGCAGGCCTGAAGTGGGTGCACAAGGTAGCCTCGGTCCAGCATGCCCTGGCCGCCGAGCGCCAGGGGGCCGATGCGATCGTGCTCGTCGGCCTGGAGGGCACGGCCTTCAAGAGCATCGCCCAACTGCCGACTCTGGTGGGCATAACGGTGGCAGCCAGGCAGATGAAGGTGCCCCTCATAGCCGCCGGGGGCATCGGGGACGCCCGCGGACTTGTGGCGGCACTGGCCATGGGGGCCGAGGGCGTGTACATGGGCACACGATTCCTGGCGACGCAGGAGTGCCCGATTCCCGAACGCCACAAGCGCAAACTCGTGGAAGCACAGTCCTGGGACCCGGAGTTCCGCGATCGCTGCCTCACCCCTCCGAAGAAGGAGGAGTACGACCGGGTGATGAGCGACAAGAGCAGCCTGTCACAGGACGAGTGGCTTCAGCGGCTGGAACAGGTCATGTTCAACCAGACGCCGTCCGAGCAGATGGCCTCCGATGACTGGGGAGCGGAGGTCGCGCTCAGGATCGCGGGCGGGTCGCTCGCCGTAGGCGTCATCGATAGTGTGGTCAGCGTCAAGGAACTGATAGAGACCATCATAGGTGACGCCGAACGCCTCTTGAGTCGCGACGGAAGCCTTGGCCACATTCTGGCGGAAGGCCGGTAGAACATCCACCCCTGGGTCTCTCGTATTCCGCTGCGTCCCTCCTACGACCATTCCACAGACACAGTCTCAAGACCTTTTTCCTATAGCTTCTGGGACTATTGTCGGATAGGCTGCGCACGTTCCGGCTCCGTAGAATGTCCGCGAGGTACTATCGAAATGGACCAGAACGATCTGAAATTCAAGGTCACCCTCGAACTCGATGAGCAGTGGGCCAGCAATCGGACTGAAGATGAGATCGTCGAGTTCATACGCGACAAGCTCAGCAACAGCCTGGGGTTCCGCGCCAGAGTCAAGAGGTTCAAGGTTGCTCGAAGCAAAGTACGAGATAGTTGAACAGGACGGTGAGAGAAGGGACGAGATCCTGTCCTACATGATGTTCAAGCACCTGATGCAGGGTGTCGCCTACTTCTGCCTGGTCGAGGGGCGCAAGCCAATGTCCCCGTCGGAGATGACCGAATTCTGCCGTCTCAAGGATCCCGCCTACACCGAGAAGTTCAATCAAGCTGTCGCAGAACTCGTCGAGAAAGGCTTCTTGAGGGAAGTCACGTAGCTTCCCAGGCCGCTCTCGACTCCCTCAGCCACCGGTTCAGCTCATCGTAGAAGGCCAGCGATTGTGCGTCGCGGCGAACCTGTATGTACTCAGCCTCTGAAGGATGATATATCTCCTCGTCGCCACAGGGTCTCACCGGCAAAGTCGTGTCGCTTCTTCCGTCCCAGTCCCCGTTGACCGGCAAGCCCAGCATCTCCATTTGGGGATCGAGCGTCGCATCAACCAGCACCATACGCCCCTCGATCTCTACCCTGCAGGCCAGGTGGTAGCTCACGGGTAGGGCCTCGGCGAGTCTTCTCAGCCCCGGCGGGTAGTCCAGCTCCACCTCATCCCATCGAAACGGGAAACACGCGTACAGAGTATCCAACCCCATCCTCTGGAACATGGCGCACAAGAGGAAATGCTTCGGTGTGCAGGAGCCGCGGTTGAGTTCGAGGATTCGGATGTACTGCCGCGAATGGATCAGGTCCAGCTCGATTGCATAGGGAATGTCGCGTATCCTCTCGAACACGGCGACTCTAGCGGCTGTCTCGTCCCGCCCACCGGTCCAATCTCTGAGAAAGCGGTCAACGAGGCTGTCCATCGTTCAATGGCGTCACAGGCCCAAACCGGTCTGTACACGGCTGCACCTGCTCCCGAGAGCAGAATCAAGCGAGGCCGTGCTGGCGAAGGTGGTCCACCCCTACCCGCTTCCCCTCCGCTATCATCTCTGACGTCTTGCTGAAGTCCCAAACCCTGAGGGTTTCGAAGGAGTCCAAACGTATGTAGTGCACATCCACATGCGCCGACTTCGTCGCCCATTGGAGCTCTTCTGTCACCTGCTGTTCACTTATGGCGTCGATTATCCTGCCAGCGTGGTGGAGGATGCCTCTGGGGCTCCATCGACTCGCCCTCCGTGCCCCTACATCCACGGCGAATATCTCCGTGGCATCCCTGTCGACGGCCACACGCATGGGCAGATCGCTTATCACCCCTCCGTCCACGTAGTGGCGTCCCCTGTATTGCCAGGGAGCAAGGAACACCGGCAAAGCGGTGCTGGCCATTATCGCATCCAGTATAGACTCGGAGCGATCGATTCCGAAGATGTGGAGAAGCTTTGTATGCAGGTCCACTGCTGTTATGTAAAGTTCAGCGCCTTTGATGTCGGCGAAACGACGTATGCCGTCGGGGAAGTGAGACCAGAGGAACTCGCGCAGGTTATCATTCGTAAACAGACTCGTCTCTCCTTTAATCAGACGCCATACCATCGAGAGGTAGTTGTTCGGCATCACATCTTTCTTCGTGACGTCGCGCCATATGCCCTCGAGCCAGCGCACCCCTTCGAGAGTGGGCCGAGCTGCAACCGCGGCCGCATTGATGGCACCGACTGATGTGCCCACGAGCATGTCAGGCCTGATGCCTTGCTCCAGGAGTGCAAGCAGGACTCCCACCTCCATGGCCCCCCGGTTCCCCCCACCGCTCAGAACGAAGGCTACCTTGGGGTCACGATCAGCCGCGTCCACGTCCGTATTGTCCCTCCTGTGAACTCATTACCTAACGTCCCGCCTTCCCGAATCGCGGCAAGGAGGATAGCAGAGAGAGCAGCATACGTCAACGCGAGCCTGCGACCAACGCAAAGCTAGTAGGTACCAGGCTCGGGCTCCTCCCCGGGATGGAGTCTTCGCCACTTCTCCAGCAGTTCCTCCCTCGTCTCCAGGTGTTCAGGGTCCGGCACACACGCCTCGACGGGGCAAACCTGAGCACAGTGGGGCGATGTATACGCTCCCACGCACTCAGTGCACCTGTTCGGGTCAACAACATGCGCTGCACTTATGGCCTGGTTGGGGCATTCAGGCCTGCAATCGCCACAGTGCCAGGGCACGGTAATACATCGCTCGACAAGTATTCGGTACGCGATTGCCGATCCCCCCTTCCATCATACCTATGGATTCTCACATCTACAGCCCATCGTGTCAATCGGGGGAACTCGCTGCCGAACCGTATTGCGTCAATAGAAACTGTTACCGAACGGGTGTTGTTGCCTCAAAAGCG
>CAZGDV010000153.1:0-4876 GCA_964524995.1 uncultured Dehalococcoidia bacterium
GTAGGGTCGCGGGCAGCACTGAGCGACTCTCAGTCGGGGTTCAGGGCCTTCTCCGCGAGAGCGATAGGAGCGCTGACGTTCGGGGAGGAGGGACTGTCCGTCGAATCGGAGATGCAGTTCAAGGCCAAGGAGGCCAACCTGAGGTTGGCCGAGGTACCCATAGATGTCGCCTACCACGACAGGGCGAAGAGAAGCCCGGTTGCGCACGGAATGAGCGTGCTGAACAGCATCATCGGCCTGATCAGCCGGAGAATACCACTGCTATTCTTCGGCATTCCAGGCATCGCAGCCCTGGTCGTGGGACTATGGGAGGGTTGGCGCACAGTGAGTCTGTACCAGTCTCAAGGCGAATTCTACCTGGGCCCTGCCCTCATAGCAGTGATGCTGTGCATCGTGGGTGTCTTGAGCATATTTACCGGATTGATACTCCACACCATCAAGTCCTTCGTCAAGTGACGGAGAACGTCCACCCGATCATCAGTCAGGCTACGGATCACGACACATGATCGCTGTGCTATGAGGATACTGGCTTCCACGCAGGGACCATACGGCGAGAGGATAGTCGGGAATATAAAGGATTACATGCCTTCGGGCTGGACGATACAGGAGCTTCGTTTGCCTAAGTCTCTCCCATCCTTCATCGAGGAGCCCGATGACTTCCTCCCGCCTGAGATCCCCGAGGCTGACCTCTTGCTGGCAATGGGCGAGTCGCCGGGTGCAGCACAGCTCGTCACGGATATCGCCCAAAGGGCACACGCGAAGGCCGTGATCGCGCCCATCGACAACAGCGCCTGGATGCCCCAGGGGCTGGCGAATCAGATCAAGCGGGAGCTAGAGGAGATGGGCACCGCCTCGGTGTTCCCGAAGCCGTTTTGTAGCCTGACCGGGAACACCACCGGCTACGGTCGTAGTGCGCAGGAATACCACGATGTGACCATTCGTGATTTCGCCAGTCACTTCGGCTCGCCGAGATTCAGGATACACGTCGACCCTGAAACAAAGACGATCGATAAAGTGGAGGTGGAGCGGAACTCGGCGTGCGGCTCAGCCTACCACGTTGCGAAAGGACTGCTGAGCATGTCGGCCGACGAGGCCAAAGTCAAAGCCGGCCTGATACTGCACCACTACCCCTGCCTGTGTTCCATGAACACCGAGTGGATCGACGACCGGCTTAATGACACCCTGATGCACGTGAGCGGCTACATAGCGAACGAACACGTTGCAGAACAGTTGAAGCCGTATCTAACGCCCCCTCAGTACCTCAAGCCCGATGAGTACGTAGAATAACCGCGCCACACACACCCGTCCCCGCCGGACTCCGCACAACTTCGTCTACGATTGGTACTATTTTACCTCCTTTACTCGCCAAAATGGACTATAGTTCAACTAGCTTCCGCTGTGTTACTGTTTGGATAATCCAGCTACACCAGAAGCCCTGTCGCAGCAGACCCAGCGCGCTCGGCCTGAATGAGACGGGGACGGGAAAGGTACAGGACATGCGGAAGAGCCTCGATGATTACATCCCAGCCGTAGGTGCCGAGACCGTCGCCGATATCTACAGGCGGGCCCGACGGCTCCGGGGAAGACGAGTCGTACACGTCAACTCGACGCACCAGGGGGGTGGGGTCGCCGAGATGCTCACCTCAATCGTCCCGCTGATGAACGACCTGGGCATCGAGGCAGACTGGCGGGTCCTGCACGGGTCCTCGGACTTCTTCACCATCACAAAGAAGTTCCACAACGGTCTTCAGGGTGCACCGATAAACCTCAGCGAGATGAAAAGGCAGCTGTATGTTCAGACAAACGAGGCGTATTCCGCGTACTGCCACATCGACGCCGACTGTGTCATTGTCCACGACCCGCAGCCACTGCCACTGATCAAGTTCTATAAGAAGATAGTCCCATGGGTGTGGAGATGTCACGTCGACCTGTCGCACCCCAACTCGACGCTGTGGGACTTCCTGAAGTCCTTCATTCTCAGATATGATCTCGCCATCGTATCAAGCGAGGCCTACAAGAAGAGCGACCTCCCCGTCGACCAGAAGGTCATCTTCCCAGCGATAGACCCGATGTCCCTGAAAAACATGGAGCTGTCGCCCAAAGACATATCCAGATGCATAAGAAAGGCCGGCATACCAACCGACAAGCCTCTGGTCACCCAGGTATCGAGAATGGACGTATGGAAGGACCCCGAGGGCCTGCTGGAGATATTCAAGCTCGTCCGGGAGGAGGTCGATTGCAGGCTCGTCTACTGCTACGATCTGGCGTCCGACGATCCCGAAGGCAACGGCGTCTTCCAGCGCACCTACAAGAAGGCGAAGAAGCTGGTGGAAAGCAATGACGTTCTGTTCGTCGTAGGGAACAGCCAGGTACTGGTCAATGCGCTGCAGCGTTCCTCGGCCGTGCTCGTCCAGAACTCGATCAAGGAGGGTTTCTGCCTCTGCGTGACCGAGGCGCTGTGGAAGGGCAAGCCTGTTGTAGCCACTAAAGTTGGCGGTATTCCACACCAGCTCAAAGAGGCCGAGAATGGGTTCCTCGTAGACCCACGCGATCGGGAAGCGTTCGCCCACAGAATAGTCACGCTTCTCAAGAACCCGGACATGGCCGAGGAAATGGGTACGAGAGGGAAGGAGATCGTCAGGGACAACTTCCTGATAACCCGCCTCATCATCAACTACCTGGACCTGCTCAACGAGCTGCTCTGGCGCAGGGTCGATAGACAATAGGCACCACCCTTCCCCTGCCGCTGCAATCACCCCAGCCGCTTCGTTTCTGAGAACCACACCAAACGACAGGTCTGCCCCCACCAGCGCCAAGTCCGGCTACCCCGTGTCTAGACTTCCTATACGAATCACCCGAACAATAATTTCTGCACTGCGATGCGCCTCCCGCTCGTTCAGAACAGGAGGAAAAGTAAACTCCGAGTCATGAAAATGGGGATTGCTAATCCTTGACAATCCCCTGCTCTTGGATTATATTGGCGTCGAACCCAACAACTGATCCTCACAGGGGTTCGTGTATCCGCCCTCCGCAGGCAGGCAGGCAAGCAAGTCTTGTTGCGCTCGCGCCCGAAGCCTTTGGAATCCCAGAGCCACGTTGCGCCAACCGTACCGAAGCTTAGGTGTGTCCGCGATCAAGCAGATCCGGTTATGTCAGTCGACCAGATAATGCCACGCTCGGCGTTGGAGCACACCGAGCAATAGGGAGCGAACAATGAAGACGAAACCACTATATATGATTCTGGTTGTACTGATGGTGATGGCCTGTGCGCTCACGGCCGGCCCCCTAGTTGGCACCGCATCGGCTGGCGCGCAGGATATGATCTGGGGTGTCACGGGCGTCAACTTCGGGCTGAGCGGCGACTACAGCGAGGTGTTCACCGTAGACGTCGCGACCGGGGAGGTCAATATCGTTGCCGCAGTTGGCAATGGCTCCACCTACTCAGATATCGCCTTGACACCAAATGGCAATGTTTATGCAGTCGGGATGGACTGGGATGGCGACACAGGGAGCGACGGGAACTTCTACGACTTCTATCGCCTGGATCCGGTGACTGGGGAGCAGATGGGCTCGTCGGTTTGGCATGTTTTCCCTGATAACGGATTCCGTCAGGTGAACGCCCTCGCCGCCGAGAGCGATAGCAGCCTTCTCGCAATCGAAGGTGGTGGTGCGGCGGATCCGCACCTGCTGAGGATCAACCTGGACGGCTCGGGTGACTTGGCGAGTATAGACGACTTGGGCCAGCTAACGAGCGGTATCGGGCCATCATGCGGAGACCTGGACCTAGACCCGTTCACAGGCAAATGGTACGGGACCTTCGAAGGAGACAGTGAGAGCGACATCTACGAACTGAACATCGCCGACCCCAGCAGTTCGGTCAACGTTTCAGCATGCGATATCACATACGCCGCCGGGTTTGCCTTCCTCCTGAACGGGACCTCCGTTACGACGGCCGGATCATGGCATGACAAGAACCTCTACACCGTGGACGTGGACACGGGCGACATCACAGTACTGTACGATCTCAGCGGTGACCTCCAGGGCAATATCTTCGGACTGTCATCCCAACCCGAGAGCGTCACGACCCCTGACACCCCGTCCGGCCCGGCCAGCGGTTACGTCGGGCAGTCCCTGACGTACTCCACCGGAGGGGCAACATCAAACCTCGGTCATCCTTTGGAGTACCGCTTCGACTGGGGCGATGGAGCATTCTCGACCTGGTCCTCCTCGACAAGTGCCAGTAACGACTGGCCGTCGGAGGACGTCTATGAGATCAAGGCACAGGCACGGTGCGCCACGCATCCCGGCATCATGTCGGCGTGGTCGGCTGCCGCTACCGTAACCATCACCACCGAGCCTGAGACGGTGAGCACCCCCGACACCCCATCCGGCCCAGCCAGCGGTTACGTCGGGGAGTCCCTGACGTACTCCACCGGAGGAGCGACATCAAACCTCGGTCATCCCCTTGAGTACCGCTTCGACTGGGGCGATGGAGCATTCTCGACCTGGTCCTCCTCGACAAGTGCCAGCAACGACTGGTCGTCGGAGGACACTTATGAGATCAGGGCACAGGCGCGGTGTGCCACGCATACCGATATCATGTCACCATGGTCGGCTGCCGCTACCGTAACCATCACCACCGAGCCTGGGGACGAGACGGTGAGCATACCTGATACACCCACCGGCCTATCTTCAGGCGATCCAGATGAGATGCTCACATACTGCACCGGCGGGTCCGTTTCGAGCTTGGGACACCCTGTAGAGTACCAGTTCGATTGGGGCGACGACACCTACTCATCCTGGTCGTCCTCAACCTGTCAACAGAACTCCTGGTCGACCGAGGATACGTACTACGTAAGGGCCCGCGCGAGGTGCG
>CAZGDV010000154.1:0-4841 GCA_964524995.1 uncultured Dehalococcoidia bacterium
GCCCTCTGATGCATTATCCATACTAACTACCTCTCGTAAAGATACAAGGGCGGGTACAGCGAAGCGAAACCCGCCACCAAAGAGCAGGTTGACGCAGCAGCGTTCTCCGTTGATTGCCATCGGGCGTTGGGTGGTCCCACCCGCCCACCCACGGGAGCTGCGCTCCCGAGCCCTCGCCCTTGGTGTGGCGCGGAGGTGCAGGATACATCCTGACGGGGGTCTGGGGGTGTCCCTCAGGTCTCAAAGTCCCCCAAGATCGGGGGATTAGGGGGTTGACTGCCGGTAGGATAGGGTAGATGGAGCGGAGCAGAACCCGCCACCTCCCCCGTGCCGCCATCAGGCGTTGGGTGGTACCCACCCGCCCACCCACGGGAGCTGCGCTCCCGGACCCTCGCTCTGTCCGGGTAAGGCTAGGGATGGGGAGTAATCGCCAGAATCGTTATCTGGTTGCGTTGCGGGCCGTAGTACCAGAAGACCCTGTAAGCGGCTGGGGTCTTCTGCTCGGCGTAGGCCTCGAACACCTTCTCTCCCTTCGACCCCGAGAGACTTGAGTATTCATGGGCCTGCAGACTCGGGTGTCTGGGGTCTGAGGCCAGCAGCCTGATACATTTGGCGACTGCTTTGTATCTCTTGTTGAGAGACCTGTCTGCCTTCAGCCTCTGCAAGGTCTCTCTGGCGGGATCGGTTATGAGTATATCAAACAAGCCTTTACCTAGAGTTCATCGACATTGAGCTTCGAGACCTTGCCTTCGGAGGCGGCTCGGAGGCCGGCCTTGACAGCTTCGATGGCCTCGGGGTTCTCGAACAGCCATGCCTCAGAGGCAGGGACTTCCACCAGTGGTTGTATCAGTATCTCGCCGCGCGCGTTCTGTAGTAAGCGGACTCTGGTGATCCCTGACGCGAGTTTGCCCAGCGTGATACGGCTTCGCTCGTCGATAGTGCGGGTGCCGATCTCGACGAACTCGTCATTGTTGTGATTCATAATCTTCTTCATTGAGGCTGGCTCCCTTCGGTCCCTATCATACCACGGTGCCCATAATGGGTCAAGAGGAAAATGGGTAAATAGGAAGGTCGCTGTTGGAGGGTGTGCCTTATTCAGACGGAGAACGTGAGGCGCGGCACCAACCGCTGGACCTGGTGAGACCAGGGACGACACCGAGCGACCTTCACGCTGCACGACCTTGGCGGAGTTGCTCTGCCGAAGGCCTGTCAGACATGTGTTGTCTCGCGCAGCATCGCTTCCAGGTCATCTCGTGCGAACCTGCGGTCGCCTCGCGTGCCGATGCGGTGTGCCTTGAGCAGGCCCTGACTGCACCATCGCCGCAGCGTGTTGGGGTGAACGTTCAGCAGCCGTGATGCATCCGCGATTGTGACCATAGTGTTGGACGAGAAGCCTTCCTTCGTCTGTGTCTGTCTCACGCCTCTACACCCAGAGCAGGTCTGGTGAAGCGACTCCCGGTCGCACCGAGGTCTCCCCGTTGAACCGGGGAGAGCAAGCGCTGAAGCTATGCTCCCAGGAATTTCGTGGGGGAACTGTTTATACAACAGTGTTGGGGGCTTGTCAAGCCCAGCCCGGCGATTGCTTGCCTTCGCGGTCTGTGAGGCTGGTCTCGTAGTGTCGGGCCCATGCGGCCGCAGTTGGCCTGTTCACGTAATGAGGCAGGAGCCCATGTGCTGCGATCATTGCTGCATTAGGGCTTCCAGGTCCAGCGGCTCGCCTTTCGCAGGGTCTGGTGTGAGGCTGATGGCCTGGACCGGGCAGATGTCCTCGCACACGCCGCAGCCCATACACTTCTGAACGTCCACAACTGCCATTTGAGAATCATCGAGACTGAGGGCCTTGAAGTTGCAGGAGTCAATACACTCGCCGCAGCCGTTGCAGTGATCCTCAATAGTCGCCACGAGGCCGGAGGGAGCCAGGATCGGGATCGTCCCTCCCAGCAGGTTCCACATCTGCACTCCCACGCAGCAACAGCTGCAGCAGTTGCATATTGCGAAGAACTTGTTCCCCATCTCCCTCTTGAAGTAGGCGCAGTGCACGTGGCCCCTCTGGTGCTCAGCTTCCAGTATGGTCACTGCCTCTTCCTGGCTGATCTTGTGGTACTTGGGGTTGTGCTCCGCAATGAAGGAAGCGCCGGGATCGCCGACGAACATGCAGACGTCCATTGGCAGGCATGGATTCGGGGAAACGGCGCGACAGGGGCATTCGCCCACGGCGATGGACTCGGGGTTCTTGAGGACGATGTCCTTGGCTATCTTGAAAGGAATCACGCGCTCGGGCGTAATCATGGTGAGGTCGTGCTTCTGCGTTACCAGCTGTATCGCATCCTTGAGGCTCACCACCTTGCCGTGGTAGATGTTCGTTTCATAGCTCGGCGCAGCCTCACCAATCTCCTGGATGGCCATCTTGAGCAACTCATCAATGGCTTCGTCTTTGGGGAACTCCGTCCGCTCTTTCGTGGGAAGGCCGGATGCCTCGAATGCGTGGTGTATGAAGTGGTCGATGTACTTCAGATAGAGGTACGCATGGAAGAAGGCGTTCTTGTCCTCAGGGGGATACATCTCCCAGAGCTGCTGTGTGGAGTCACTCATGATAACCTCCGGTAGCGCAGGTAGCACTAGCCTGACGCCGGATGCCGGCGCTGACCAACCATGATAGGGTAGGCTGGTTGGCACCCGTTGGCAATAGAGGGGTCTACAGGTCTGCTCGTACAGCTACCACTGACCGATAGCGGAGGGCAGCATGATGCGTGGTGGTGTCCACATGGTATCGGAGGGAGGATGAACACTGTACCGGCTTCCGCCCCCGTCCGGGACTCGTCTTTCGCGAGGACCCTAGTCTATCGAGTGTCGCGGATGGAGATCTCAGATGGCGAAGAGCGGAGCGGGGGTAGTCGAAGGCGACCACATACTGGTTGAATGTTGCCAAATACGGTCTTACCAAGGACTGTGGTGAGTTCTGGAGCTCTGAACGTCTGGTGGGCCTTAGTGGACTCGAACCACTGACCTCAGTCTTATCAGGACTGCGCTCTAACCTGCTGAGCTAAAGGCCCACGCCTGTGGATTCTAGGTCGAAACGATGTGGAAGTCAATATGTTGTACTCGTTGGTTCAGTACAGCTGAGTTCATGGAGGATGTCCCGGTCGAGGCGATCGAATGCTCCTGGTAGACCGACTATGTGCAAGGGGCTCCTTCCGATTCCTGATACTCACCCGGAAGGATAGCCCGCCTTCTGGCCTCTATGCTACTGTCTCACATCTTTCTGAACGAGCTCACCCCTGACTCCCTTATACACACTACACAAGTCCACGTGTTACAGCACGTGTACGAGGCGCTGCCACATAATGAGAAGGCCCGAACGATGGCGAGCTCCGAGAGAAGATCAGTGAAGGTGAAGGACGATACCATCCGGCAACCGCGATGATCAGTCACCAGCCTCGCTGGTGCCCTCTTTGCTAGGAGCCGGGACTTTCACGTCGCGCGCGAATCTGGCCACTCCTCCACGCAGCAGTTCCTTCATCGCCTTGAGAATCAGCGCTGTGAATACGCCCAGCAATCCCGTGATCACGAGCAGGGTTGTAGACATGGCAGTCCCAACCGCGAACTTGTCGGTCTCGGCATAAATGGAAAGCACGCGCAAACCCATGACCAGCCCACCGATAAGCAGGGCGATACCCGGCAGGCCGAACAGCAGCATCGGGCTTCGCAGGCTGAATAGGACCATCACCCTGCTCAGCACATTCAGGCCGTGCAGGACAGGGTTCCTTCTTGCCTTGCCATAATACGTGACGTTTATTGGCACCTCCGCCACCCTCATGCCGCTCTGCTTGATAGCGAACTGCATCTCCGAAGCGACGGACATCCCACCTTCGGAGAGCGAGATAGCGTCGAGGGCCTTCGCCGACAAGGCCCTGAAGCCGCTCTGGGAATCGCTGATCTTGGAACCGGCCCCAACATTCGTGGCCACTGTGAGGACTCGCTGGCCGATGCGGCGGTAGCGTGGCGTCCCTTGCCTTTTTCCCAGGAACCGCGATCCAACGACGACCTCCGCCTCTCCGTCAATCACTGGCTTGATCACGGCGGGTATATCCCTCGGGTCATGTTGACCGTCGCCGTCCAGGATAACCGTAACGCCGGCATGAAGCTCCCGCCCTTTGTCCAACGCGCTGCGAATCGCAGCCCCGTAGCCCCTGTTTCTGTCGTGCTGATGAACGATGGCCCCGGCGGCACGCGCCACCTCAGCGCTATCGTCGCTCGAACCGTCATCGATGACCACCACATCGTCAACGTACTTTTTCGTCCTGATCACCACGCTGCCTATGTGCCGCTCCTCGTTGTAGCAGGGTATGGCGGCGATTACCCTCAACGGGCGCTGGTGAGTACCGGCTCCTTCAAGCTTCTCTTGCACGGTCAATTCACTTGCTCCAGCGAGGATGTCCCACAGGCTTCACGGCACCGATCCCGCAACAAAGCGGGCCGAGCATGTTATTCTTAGCATCTCTGCTCCAAGCTTGTCAAGCATCCAGGTGCAGCGCCAGAAGGGCGGCGAGTGGAGCCGAAGACGGGAGAGAACACGTTAGTATGGCACTTGCATTCACCTGCTCAAACCCGTAAAATCGTGCCGAACTCGGACCCCTTCGGAATGCCTGTGAGCCGTCGGGGCTCCGTGAATTGAAACGAGCAATTGCCACACATGACGCAGGAGTCTCGCCTCTCCATTAGAACATCGCCTCTTCTGCTATATGGCACGGCGCTCCTGCTTATCTTCGTAGCGGCCCTGTTTCTCCGCATCTACTTCGCCTATGACAACGTCTTCCCCGACGATTGGGTGAGGTTCCAGA
>CAZGDV010000155.1:0-4778 GCA_964524995.1 uncultured Dehalococcoidia bacterium
GCCCTCTGATGCATTATCCATACTAACTACCTCTCGTAAAGATACAAGGGCGGGTGAAGCGAAGCGAAACCCGCCGCCCCGCCTGTCTGCCATCGAACGTCGTCCAGCTTGCCGGCGTAGGGGCGACTCGCCGAGTCGCCCCTACATACGCGCCGTCACGTGCGCTGATGGGGGAATCAACGGGCTGGCCTACCTGGGGTCTCGCCCCCGAGGCCCCCGACGGATGATTCTAATTGACGACCGTCTCTGTAGTATGTATCATCCGATGTTGGAATGCAGAACGACATAAAAGGAGTAGCTCCCTCAAGATTGAGGGAGCTACTATCAGCCAGCGTTGCTCACGACTGGCGTTGTCTACGTTCTCATTATAGCATTTTTGTCAAATTTTGAGGACACTTTTTCAAGGCTGATGGCGTGAAGACTGATAGAGTAATTGCATACATAGATGGGTTTAATCTCTACTTCGGTTTGAGGGAGAAGACCTGGCGCTGCTACTACTGGCTGGACGTGCACGCTCTCTGTAAGAACATACTGAAGCCTGGACAGCGTCTCATGAGTGTGAAGTACTTTACGTCGCATATCACAAAATCAACGCCAGATAAACGAAAGAGACAGTCCACCTACTTGGAAGTCCTAAAGGGCATGGATGGGGTAAAGCTGTTCTATGGCAAGTATCAATGGAACCCCGTCGATTGTAGACAATGTGGAAGCAGGTGGGAAACCCCCCAGGAGAAAATGACGGATGTGCAAATAGCATCTGAGATGGTGGCTGATGCTCACAAAGACAGCTACGACACAGCCCTTTTGGTCACTGGCGACATAGACCTAGTCCCCTCTGTCGAACGAGTCAAGGCGGACTTCCCCCATAAGCGCGTTGTTGTCGTATTCCCTCCGATGCGTGCAACAGACGAACTGCGTGGCGTCTGCGACGGATATACCCATATCACAGAGTCCATACTTGAGAAGAGCCAACTGCCAAAGACAGTAACAAAGGCTGGCGGCTACAAGTTGAGACGTCCCTCCGAATGGAAGTAGAGCATTTTCCCCTATACTTGTATCTCCAATTGACCCATTACCTGATGCGGGCTGAAATCGTTGACCACCCTCGTGGGAGGATGCTAGAATGGCGGCGATGGTGACGAGATTGAACCGAATCGGGCACTCCTTGGGCAGTCGGATTCGGCGTGTTTTCACGTTGCAGGGATGGGGCAGCTTTGTTTGGCCAGCACTGATACTGTTCGCTGTCTATGGGCTGTTTCTCGGCGTGGGCAGGCTTGAATGCCCCCCAAATTCTTGCCATGTGCAGTCATTCGCATCATCGCTGTGGCAGGTCCATGCTGCTGTTCTTGCCTTTACGGCGATCATAGTCACGGTCATTGTCACCATTGTCAGTAGCGGGCGATACGACAAGTATGCATGGGACGCCTATCTCCGCACTTCGAAGTTCATTCCCATCATAAGCTGGAACCTCTGGGCTCTCCTGATCGAAGGCTTGGCAGCCTTGCTGCTACTTCCAGCCCCCACTAGCGATCGAGTGTATGCTTCTGTCTCCAACGTGGCACTCGCTGGAATGGTGGTGTTCGCCATCAGCGTTCTGCTGACGATGTACTTGTATTGGCGTACGTTGAGCTTCCTTGATGAGGGGGTTGTCGAGAGCCTCCTTCGAAAGGACATGCTAGGGGAAGTACATCGTGAGACGATAAGGGAGTTCCATGCGCGGAAGTCGCGGTTCAGGCGGTTAAATGCGATCTACCGGTGAGTTTCGGTCTCGGTTGGGGGCATATCGCGAGTCGATACTCCAGGCGATCGCTCGCGGTAGAACTGATGTGGTCGCCAGCGGTATGGAGGCGTATGTAGATTTCGTCCGCGCTTTTGTGGAGACTCTACACGAACTTAACGCGAGATACGAACCTGGTCAGGCGGAAGGCGTCAGTTTCGTGGATTGGCCGATTCTCGATGACTTCGTGCATGACGTCTATGAGATCGTGGAAGAGTCAGTCCGGTCAGCGAAACGTGATATGGTCAGGATAGCGATCGGCGGCTTGGCCCTCCAATTGAACTTGGCGTTGGAGATGAGAGAGCACCTTGTGTTTCGTAGTTTCACGGAGGTGTATCCAGACATGGTCAGATGCTCATTTGCCGCAGGCTCGGCAGAGGACGGGCGCATGGTGCGGGGGTGGGTATGGAGGTCGCTAAAGCAGTTTGAGGAGTTCAAGCTGGGACTCTTGATACGCGAGTCGAGTGACGAGAAGCTTGACTGGATTGTTCCATATTACCGTAGCGTGATTGAAGCTTTTGCAGCCATGTTGAAGGCATGCGTAGACCAAGAATCCTTGGAGGCACTCGCTGAGACCGGAGAAGCGTTCGACCGAATAGGATCAGGGGTAGGCTGGACGCAAGCTACTCTCCAGAGCAGAGGCTCATTGTCGGAGACTATCGAGTCTGATAGACTGGCGCATTGGTTTGGCTTGGGTGCTTGGGAGGTGCGCTTGTTCTACTTGTATCTAAATCCTGACCCTACCCTCTCTGCGAGAGCAAGATATGGCAGGGGTATTGCACCTAGTCTCGTTGCTGAAATGGTCAGATTGGTGGGGGGCCATTTCGAGTCTCTGCAAGTGCTAGCCGACGTCTACGTTCAATGTATTGATGATGGTTCGTATCCACGTTGGTGGTCCATCTCGCTGTTTGAAGAGTTCCCCGAAGGCCAAGTGTACACGTTTGACTACAAGAAGTGGCTGACTCTCTTTTTCTGCGTGCGAGCACTTCAGTTAGTGCCCAGCGGAGTAACCGGTGGGGAGTTGGCATTGCCGCCCGTCAGGGCGATGAAAGACCGATCATCTGCATTAGAAAGAGTGTTGGAAGAACTGGTGGGAGAAGCACCTAGCTGGAACTCTGTAATAATGGTTGACAATCTCGATGGGAGGGCAGAATCGCTGATGCGGGCCGTTCGAAGTGCGGCCAAGGATTTCGAACGGTTTGAGGAGGATGAGATCATACGGGCTGAGATCAGCACGGCCAAAGTAGACGAGTTCAAGGCTGATGTGGTTGAGGCTTGGCGCGAGAACGCATGGGTGCGTGGCCTTGTTGCTCGCTTTGGCAGGCGGGAGATGGTAGGCCCAGACGTGGCAACTCACGAAGAGCCGACAGGCATCGTTGGTGAGATGTATCCAAAGGAACCGTTCCTGGAGAGGACGACGGCTATATGGGTCGGTGTTGGTCAGCACGTGGGCCGCGATTTGGCGCAGAGAGAATGTGGAAGAGTACTCTCTGACTGGCTTGGCAATGAAGAGGTTGAGCACGTGGAGGGTAGCGCCAGCGACATCGCTCAGTTGCTTGAAGGTGCCATGGCCAGATTGCGTACCAAGGGCTATACGCCATCGGCGATAATTCTCTTTTGCAGGCATAGGGTGCTGAGACAACTTGATAGTGACGTGCAGTTCATTCCAGGGTGGCGGTCCGACTCGGCTCGAATCGGTCTGAGCAACTTCGAAGGTACACTTGAGAATGTGCCAGTCTTCTGGTGGCAAACCGATGTTTCTCCCTCTGCTCTCGTCTTGGATCTTGAGCAGTTCGGCGTTTGGCGGGACTATCAGTTGTCCGCAGAAGAGCCGCGTGTTATTGACATAAGAGTTACTGGGATGACGGAAAGCCATGCCCAGGCGGTGAGCTACAGCAGTCCCAACTTAACCCCACGGGACGTCCTTCAGAAGGTGATGGTCAGAGCGAGTGTTGTCTTCCAGTACTCGGTCACGGACCCGCAGGCGGCTATAAGGGTCGATTTGGTGGATAGGTGAAGGTAGGTCCCCCCTCCCCTCCCCCCGTCTTGCCCGCCCTAGCGCCGTACTGGTATACTACGTAGCAGCGCGCTAGCGAGCGGGGGCGGATGGAGTACGAGACTATCATCGGGCTGGAGGTGCATGCCCAGCTCACCACCAGGAGCAAGATGTACTGCGGCTGCAGCACCGACTACGTCGACGCTCCGCCCAACACACACGTCTGCCCCGTATGCCTCGGCATGCCCGGCGTCCTCCCCGTGATCAACCGCCAGGCCATCGAGTACAACATCATGACCGGCCTCGCGCTCCACTGCGAGATCCCGGAGAATACCAAGTTCGACCGCAAGAACTACCCCTACCCCGACCTGATGAAGGGTTACCAGATTTCCCAGTACGACATGCCTCTGTGCCTCGAGGGCTGGCTTGAGGTCGAGACGGAGGAAGGCGGCACCAGGCGCATCGGCATCACCAGGGTGCATCAGGAGGAGGACGTTGCCAAGATGGTGCACCGCACCGACCCCAGCGGCGAGTCCTGCAGCCTGATCGACGTCAACCGCGCCGGTGTGCCCCTGATGGAGATCGTCAGCGAGCCGGACATCCGCTCGCCGGAGGAGGCTCGGCAGTACCTGATGAAGCTGCGCAGCATCCTGCGCTATCTCGGCGTGTCCACGGCGGACATGGAGAAGGGCAGCTTCCGCTGCGATGCCAATATCAGCATCAGGCCCAAGGGGAGCACGGAGTGGCCCCCCAAGGTCGAGGTCAAGAACATGAACAGCTTCCGGGCCGTGTTCCGGGCGCTTTCCTACGAGGAGGAGAGGCAGCGCAAGGCCCTGGAGAAGGGCGAGCGTCTGGTGCAGGAGACGCGGGGTTGGGTGGAGGAGCGGGGCGTCACCGTCTCGCATCGCAGCAAGGAGGAGGCCCACGACTATCGCTACTTCCCCGAGCCGGACCTGCCGCCGCTGGTGGTGAGCAGGGAGTGGGTGGAGGAGCTGAGGGCTCGGC
>CAZGDV010000156.1:0-1874 GCA_964524995.1 uncultured Dehalococcoidia bacterium
GCACCGCAGCCTGCCGGCAACCGTCCCGTTCGGCACGTCGCAGAGCCTGTCTGTATTTCGCCGCGGCCTGGAGTCGGGTCATTCGTCCCTCATGCCTGGCGGGGGATGTATTGACACCATGTACTGGAAACATCCATCACAAACCATAAGGGCTGTATCACGAGAAGCGCCTGGAAAGTTTCTCTTGTACTCGCGCCAAGCTGCCCGATCCCGCCGTCCCTTCGTGTAGATCTTTCCACACATCGAACACTGAAACTGATTTTTCTTCATCTTCGGTGCTGCCCTGCTCAGTTCCTCTCTCACAGAATGACGTAGTTGCTCTCGGGCTTCGCGGAGTTCCCTCTGACGTTTATCTGACAGCGGGGAATAACCGAAAAACTCAGATACATCTGGACTGTACCTGAAACAGACAAACGGAAAGGATTTCGCTTCTTTCACTTCTCAAACTCCTTGTCGATGATCTCCTTCACGCCCGGCGTCACATCCAGGAACGTCTGCTGGTCCCGCCGGCGCTGTTCCTCCATGCCCAGCTTGACGGCCATCTCGAGCAATCCCCGCTCCTCCCGCAGACACGCGATCTTCTCGGTTGTGCTCTTCGCATCTTTGGCTATCTCCACGAGCCGCCTGTAGAGATCCTCGAAGCGCTCGACGAAAGTCTTGCCCGTCCGCTCTTCGACCTTTGCGATCTGCTTGCTCAGGTGGTTATGCTTGTGCCGTCGGAGCGCCTCCGAGGAGACGCCGTACTTCCTGGCGACCTTCGCTACCGCGGCCCCCTTCAGAAGCGCCTGATCTATCCAGCGTTTTTTCGGATGCGCACAGATGCTGCATTTCCGCGGCACTCAGGAAGCCCCTCTCTGCAACAGTCGCTTCTCACGGACGACATCGGCCAGGCACTCCGCTTTCATGGCGATGCAGCCGGCCCGTTGCGCGTTGAACAGGAACACCGTCTGCTCCGGCGTCAGGCTGTTCGGCGGGATCTTCGTCTCGATGAAAATCGCCGCGCCGGTCCATCGATGGTAGCCCTGGATGTCCGGCAGCCCCTTCCGGCCGGCGCGGTAGTGCCCCCCGATGCGCCCCTGGTTGGTGTTCCATGCCTCATGGCCGAGCGAGTGCAGGTAGTCGAGTATCGCTTTCTTCAGTCGGTTCTCAGCTTCGGCCATGCGGTTTGTACTTAGCTCCTGTATCGTAGCTATCATTGTCCACTGGTCGTAGCGCGATTCGGAAACTGGACTCTGTCCCATCAGATGTACACACATGGATGTAGGGGCCGTACATCTCGATGAACTGGATCTGATAATCCGACTCTTCGTCGATCCTGTTCGCAATGAGGTTGACAACAGCCTTCTTGATCGCCTTTTGCGTCATATGGCCCTGCGCTATGCTCGCACTATCACCAAGCGCGGAGAGTTCGGGAACATGCCGGGGATCGTGATCTCCTCAAGGCGCTCCGGGAACAGATCCACGCCGGCGCGCTTGAAAGCCTCGTCCACGTAGCTCGAACAGAACTCCCCGAAGCAGTCGGCCTTGAACGGCGTCCAGTTGATCCACCGCCAGAACCAGCGAGTCGGCCAGACGAAGGCCATGCACAAGCCCCGCAGCAGATTGTAGGGCTGCCGCTCGATGGTGGTAGAACGCAGGTACTCCTCGAGCTGGCCGAGCTGAAGTTCGGACATCCGCAGCCCGAGCTGGTAGACCTCCGCCGGCGGATGCTCGCCTCTCCCGTGCCTGCCCTCCGTCACCACGCAGCTCAGGTGTTTCTTGCCCTCCTCGTCCTCCCACTGGGTGCTCTCCCACACCGCACCCATCCAGTAGATCGCTACGTGGGTGTAGGGCGAACGGGTGAACCAGACGATCGCCTTCGAGAAGAGATTGCG
>CAZGDV010000156.1:1974-3365 GCA_964524995.1 uncultured Dehalococcoidia bacterium
GCGGGTCGGCGTCTATCCGTTTAAGCGCTAGCTCAATCTCCGGGATTGGATCGTGTAATTCATGGAAAGGTATTATACCCTTCGTTGCTGCCGCATATTTGAGGTCTTCTGCGGCCAACACCCAAAGCTGCCTCTGCTCGATAAGCGCCCTTCGCGCCTCGGCGAGCTTGGCCTCGGCTTTCTCGGTGCGTTTCCGCCAACGCTCTGCGGTCTGGACCCATTCTCCTCCGCCCTTTTCCAGCGTTGCGATGCAGTGCCGAGCCCCGACAAGCTCGTCTTCCAGCTCCCGGATGCGGGTCTCGGCCTTGTCGTATTCACAGAATCGCCCGAGTGGATCTTCTACGGCAAAATCGTACCCTACTGCCATCCATCTTTTCAGCTCTTCCATTGCTTCAGTCCTCCTCTCCTGCGTGTAGGATGGCCTTTACGGTATTAAGCACAGCGATATATCTCTCTCGCCCCTTATTGGCCTTCATCGTGTCACCACATATCTGCGCATCCATTTCGCTTTGCTGCTTGCGGATCGCGTCGCGCCAGTCGGTGAGCCTACGAAGCAGAATCTTTTCTGTTATCTTGCGCTCGTCCGGTCCCAAATATGGATCGGTGATAAGCTCTATGATGTTGTCGCGCATCTCCTCCGGCGTCGGTACTTTGTCAGGCATCGGGGGCCTCCTCTCTTTGCCACGCATCCCATATCATCTTCGAAGCCACATCCCATGCCCACCGCGCCAAGCATCCGGTGATAGCTGTACGTAAGTGCGGGTCTGGCACCGCTTCCACATATTCCTCTCTCGTCATGGGAAAGATATCTTCGGGGTAGGGGTTCTTCGGCCACCAACTCGGTTTATTAGCCATCGCTCTCCTCCTTGGCGGCCCATTCGCCGCAGCGCAGCGGGGCATTGGTCCATCTTCGATAGTGTGGACTGCGCTCATTTTCACAGCGGCCAAAATAGCGCCAGGGTGACCAAAACCGGAATCTCCACCAAAATGACCGCCTCCAATAGCGACATGTCACACACCACCTACACGTCTCGCATCGTCGCTCTTTCATGGCTCCTCCTTCATCCCGGCGACCAGCCGGATCTGCCGCACCTTCCGCTTTGCATAGCCCTCTCGCCATTCGGCCCTCTGGACACGCGCCTTGAGACGGCGTACAAGCCACGCGACAAACGGCCGAGCGTAGAAGCGATCCCAGATAGGACGGCCGCCCAGGAATCCCGTAGGCGCCAGAATCGATGACTCGCGTCCCATGCGGCGCCGATGAGCTCGCGCTTTTCGTACAACCCGACGACGATGTAGAAGCACACCGCATACTGCGCCAGCGGCAAAACCACCCACAGCGGCGGCGAGTCCAACGAGACGAAGTCCCGCGCCCAGGTCCAGGTGAGCAA
>CAZGDV010000156.1:3465-4760 GCA_964524995.1 uncultured Dehalococcoidia bacterium
ACAGCGGCGGCGAGTCCAACGAGACGAAGTCCCGCGCCCAGGTCCAGGTGAGCAAAGGCATCATGTACAGCCCTCCAGTCGATCAAAACTCGATCCGCTCCTCCGCCGAGTTTTGCCGAGTTGCCCCGGCCGGCTCCTCGTCCTTCGCCGACACCTTAGCCCCCCCGTGCTTTTCGTCGATATCTGTCGAAACCCAGAGGCTCCGCTTGAACGCCTGCCATTCTGAACCCTCGAAGTAGGCCAAGCCCTCCGCCCGGATCTCCGCCACATGCTCCAGGTCCTCCTTGATCGTCCGGTCCATCTGCTCCTGCGGCGCACGGCGTAGCCATCCAGGGCTGCCGCCTTGCGCCTGATGGCGGTAGCTGGCGTAGTCCTCAAAGAAGAACCGCAGCTTTCCGTTGCGCTGCTCCAGGTACAGCTCCAGGGCTTTCAGGAAGGTCCCGCAGCCATCGGCTGTGGCCCGCTCTCGGATGATGCGCTCGTGCTCCTCGACCCAGGCCAGCGGGTGCGGGTGGTAGTCCTTGATCGTCGCCTGGATCGTCGCTTTGAGAATCGTGAAGTTCAATCTGGCAGCTCCTCGTCGTCGTCAATGGCGAAAGGGTCTTCTTCCGTTTTTGCGGAAAGGGGGGAATTCTGCTCTCCCCCTCTTCTCTTCTCTATCTCTTCTCTTCTCTTCTCTCTGTTACAATTTTCGTTACAGTTGTTACCTGTAACGTTACGTGCGTTACTCGGTAACATCTTCTGCTTTTCTCGGTGTTTTCGGACCCTCGCCGCGGAGGAGCTTTCGCTCCCGACGAGCTCTCTCACGTCGTCGATCCGGATGGTGCCGGCCTCGTCGATGCGGATCATCTCGAGCTCGCCGAAGAGCTTCATGGCGCTGCGAACGATGTCGATGTCGGTGTCGGTGACGGTCGAGAGAATCTTCTCGTTGTAGGGGATGGAGTTCTTGTAACGCAGCCGCCCGGGCTCCTCCTGGGAGATCGAGCGAAGCAGGAGCTTGAGCCAGAACACGATATACTCCGGGCCGTTCTCCTGGCCCTGGATGATCTTCACGTCGTCGCCGCCGAAGAAGCCTTCCTTGAGCTTGAGCGAGTAGTATCGCTTCGCCATCTATCTCCTCCTTCCCGCCTTGCGCATGGCGCGGACTTGCCGCGAGCGCATGAGCCCGTTCCACATGCGGACTGCCTGGACCCGGTTGACCGCCTTGACCTGGCAATCGCAATCGAGGCAGTAGATGAGACTGCTCAGCTTCTCGCCGTCGGCCTGGATAGCCTCGTAGGGCTTGTGCGAGCTGC
>CAZGDV010000157.1:0-4661 GCA_964524995.1 uncultured Dehalococcoidia bacterium
ATATCTGCGCGCCAATCGGTCCGATGTCCGTCCAGATATCCTGAAGCGGAACCCCACGCTACAAACGGTACCTGGACGAGATGCCGGGTGTTCCGCTTCAGGATATCTGGACGGACATCGGACCGATTGGCGCGCAGGCCGCCGAGCGGCTGGGTTATCCGACCCAGAAGCCCGAAGCCTTGCTGGAGCGGATCATCGTATCGAGCAGCAACGCGGGCGACGTTGTTCTCGACCCCTTCTGCGGATGCGGAACCACAATTGCGGCCGCACAGAAGCTAAACCGCCGATGGATCGGAATTGACATCACGCATCTTGCCATAACTCTCATCAAGCAACGCCTGAAGGACTCGTTTGGCATCGAGCCGGCTGGTGAAAGAGCGCTGGTAGCGAAGGATCAAACCTCCAGGGTTGCCGAGACACGAGCAGACTACGGCGAACCAACAAAGCGTCCCTTTGTTGTTCTCGGCGAGCCGGTCAGCGTTCCGGACGCTGTAGAACTGGCCGCGTCCGACCCCTATCAATTCCAATGGTGGGCGCTTGGGCTCGTGGGGGCGCGGCCGGTAGAGGGGAAGAAGGGCGCGGACAAGGGGATTGACGGGCGGATCGTTTTCCAGGGGGACAAGAAGGGGACCTTCGAGAGCATTATCCTATCAGTGAAAGCGGGGAAGACCGGTCCCGCTCACGTTCGGGATCTGAGGGGGGTTCTCGACAGAGAGAAAGCCGCAATCGGAGTTCTTATTTCGATGCAGGAACCCTCTTCCCCCATGAAGACCGAGGCCGCGACGGTGGGTTTCTTCGAGTCCGACGCATGGGGGAAATTCCCGAGGCTCCAGCTTCTGACTGTTGCCGAACTGCTGGCCGGGAAGAAGATCGACATGCCCCCGATTCGGCAGGTAGGTGCGACGTTTAAGAAGGCCCCAAAGGTGAAGAAGAGAGGTGGGGAGCAGCTGGAGTTGTAGGAGTGACGGGCAGACTGATGAACGGCTTGGCAGAGGTGCGAGAGCGGGGCGGTAGTGGCTATGCGGAGCTGGCGCAAGAGGGGCAGCATCCTGACAGTGTTCGCTTGCAATCGTGCGGCCCAGTGCGTATACTTGCAGTGTGGATTGTGCAGGTCGCTCGCAGGGTTGAGGAGGAATGGAATGTCTATCTGTGTGGCGGTGAAGGTACCGGAGGGTGTGGTTCTGGCTGCAGATAGCGCTTCTAGCATCGCTGGGGCCCCAACGCTTCCCGGTGGACAGCAAGGTCCGCAAGGCATAGTGAAGGTCTTCTACAATGCAACAAAGGCTCTCCAGATCAGGAGCCTGCCTGTGGGTGTGGTATGTTGGGGAGCAGGGTCGTTTCAAGTGCGCACCATCGCGAGCTTGATTGAGGAGTTTGGGAACGAGCAGAATACGAAGCAACTGGAAGCCGAGAAGCTCTCAATGGAGGAGTTGGCGGGCTCGCTATGGGAGTTCCTATTGGGGCGATCTGACGATCTCTTTGAGAAGGTCCCGCGGGAGGCAAGGCCACTAACTGGTCTACTGGTGGCCGGTTACAGCGGCGACCGGTTCTTCCCCGAACTGTATCGTATGGGTGTTCCCATGCATTCTCCAGAGAGCGTCAGGCCAGACCGCGATGGGAAACCGTGGTTTGGGGCCGTGTGGTATGGTCTTACAGACGCAATTGTAAGATTCCACCATGGCAGAGATGACCGTTTCTTCGAAGTCATCGATCAGGCCCTGCGTGAGAGGTCTGGTTCTGCCGATCTGAAGATTGATGAGTCATTGAGGGAATCCGTTCGGGGACAGCTAGAGTATCCAGTTTTGTTCCACGCGATGCCACTGAACGACGCCGTGGAATACGCCGAGTTCGTTGTCGACTTGACCATCAAGAGATGTCGATTCGTAGTCGGCGCCGAGCTGTGTGGTGGGCCAATTGACGTAGCTACAGTGACGAAGCAGGAGGGGTTTGCTTGGCGTATGCGCAAGGGGACGAGGTTCCGAATAGGAGAGGGAAGCCATGTTCAGCTGTGAATCGTGTGGAACGAGTTGGCTCGATAGTCTTCCCCTGTGGGTTGAAGCTGGGGACTATCTAGGTCCGTTCCAGAATCTGACCCCTCAGATGCTCTCAGAGGAGTCGGCGAGTGCGGACTTCCGCGAATCCGTGCAAGAGAAGGACTCATCAAACACATGGCGTGAAATCCGCGATATCCTTCCCTTGTAGCGCGTCACTCTGTGACGCAGGTCCCGAGACGCGATGCCGTATTCAAAAACTGTCTTCGCGGATACTTCCGCATTGTATCTCTTGTTCTTGGCCGGAAGACCGTCCGCTGACTTGTGTCGAGGTGTTTTTGAGGACCTAGTCAATCACTATAAGGCCACGTGTCTAACGACCACTTGGGTTAAGTACGAGACACTCACAAGACTCCGAAAACATGGCCTGCGCGCCTGTGAGTCCTGCGAAGCGCTGCTGAAGAAGAGAGAAGTCTTCCGCGTGATTCCAGTGTCTCCGGACACGGAGTCGAAGGCTCTGCAGTACTTCTGGAACTGGACCGACAAGAGTATTGGGATTGTGGATTGGACAAGTATCCAGACCATGTGGCAGAACAACATCTACTATGCGTTTGCAGCGGATGACCATTTTCGACAAGCCGGTCTCTTCCCCCTAGTCCGCAGGCTGCAGGGCAGATTGGAGAGAGCCTACTCTACTCTACAGTTCTGACAACTCGACAGATTACGCACAGTCCCGCTCCGTCGGAACCACTTCCACGCGTTTCCCAAAGACTTTGACGCGCTTCGCCGTGGCGACCGCGTATTTCTCACACAGTTCATCTATGCGAAGCGCGCGAGCGTGCGCCACTTCTCTCTGGAGCTCCGTGCCCCAGGCAATGAGCGTCGGCTTCGATGCCGCTGGCAGCTCAGCGATGTCCGCGTAGGACCGGCCGTGGGCTCGCAGTTCAATGAAACGCTTCTTCTTGAGGGAATCTGGGGACAGGGCCAGTGCTTGAAACTGCCCAAGTTCAGAATCGGTGTTGTGTCCCTGATCACTCGGAATCTGCAAAAGGCTGGCACTTAGGTTCGGGTTCTGAGGGGGGTTCGGATCTGGAGTTTCGCCTATTCTTCCGCCGAGGTTATCGCGCGCGGGAGGGATCGGGGTTTCTCGGAATTCACGGAAGGTATCGCGCGCGCGAGGTGGGCAAGATCGGCCCCACTCGGGTCCGGGACCTGATGGGAGTTTTCGACGGCGAGAAGGTCGGGAAGAGGATCGAAATGCCTCCGATTCGGCAGGTAGGGGCGACTTTCAAGAAGGCTGCAAAGGTGAAGAAGAAGGGTGGCGAGCAAATGGAGTTGGAGAAGTCAGTGGGAAGGGGGGCACGGAGCTCCGAAGAACGTGTCGAGAGAGCCTTCTAAGGTGGCTGAATCGCGCCGAAAATCGACGAACTGACCGGCGGGTGACTCCTTGGCCGTAGGGCGTCCGGATCGTTCATTCCTGCCTTCCCAAATGCACTATTAGGGTGCCCCAGACTCACAGTAGGCTGCGCAGCAGTTTCTCGAAGCTGTTATGGGCGTCTTGGGCAGACTTGTATGTCAAGTCGTAGCACTTGCGGCAGGCGAAGTAGCGGCCTCCCGGCGGAAGGTACAGCTTGCGGCAGACCCGACTACAAAACCGAGCGGGACATAAGAAAGCCCAACGCACTCCACCCCACGGGAGCGGGGTCGTAGTCAAGTCGATGCGATAGTCCATGTCTTCGCTTTCGGCCCTGACCGTGTAGTGAAGGCGCAGCCAGGGCGCTGCGCCGAACGTGTTCAATTCGTACCCGACGGACGACACCTTCTCGCGGGTGAAGTTGTCCGTCCAAATCAGTGACCCGGAAGTCCAAAGTCCTGCCCGGACTATCTTCTTCCGCTGTAGATCCCCGGCTGCCAGGACCAAGCAGTCTTCAACGGGCGTCTTCCGCCGCGGCCGTCCGCTTCCAAGTCCTCCCATGTCTGTCTCCCTCTGCGCGTTCTTTTTCCAAAATCATCGACCTTAAACGGGCGATTGCAGGTGCCGATCACGTCTGGATCCGGTCTGCTACTTGTTCTGTCGGCGCTGTCCATCGGTAGCGCGCAGCCCTGTGCTCGTTCCCACGTTCAAGGATCTTCACAACCCCGTCAGCATCGAGCATCTGCAGCCAACGATGGACAAGCGGCGGGCTGACACGAAGCAGCTTCCCAGCGGCGTGCGATGAGAGGAAGAAGCGCTTGTCAGGCGACAGGCGCGCGAGCGCCGCACACAGGCAGACGAGACGACAGACCGGCTCTAAGTCATAGTCAGCGGCGATTGGGGGCGGCGGCGCAGTCAGAGCCTCTCGCCACGCACTACCGAGTATATCCCCAAGAGGCAACCGCGCCTTCGGCCACGCGTGAACGAAGTCAGCCCACGTCTCCGCGAATTCCTTGGTGCCGATGACAGGCAAGGCCAGATCATGCCAGCGGCGGACGATGAGCTTGAGCTCCGGAAAGGACCGGTCGGCCATGCCCGCGTTGAACCGCAGACCTCGCGCCAAGTCTAACAACCGGTTGTTACGCTCTCCCGCCTGCTTCGGCAGCGTCTTCAGAATGATATCATCAGCGGAAGATGTTACAGAGACTGCAGAGATAGCAGAGACTGCAGAGATAGGCAGAGAGATGGCTTCTGTA
>CAZGDV010000158.1:0-4611 GCA_964524995.1 uncultured Dehalococcoidia bacterium
GATTCCTTCGATCCGTTGTCCTTGCGCATTCTGCGTTCCGCCGGCTGAAGTGTGCGTCGTTCTCACGGGAGTATCAGATTTGTACCGCGTCCCTGGAGTCCCCGGCTGCTGACTACGTCGGATCCCCAGTGAGAGCTGCCTTGAGGATCTTCACGAACGCTCCACCCAGCGCCCCTGCCGCTCCCAACAGCACTTTTTTCCTCACTTCCTTGAACGTGACCTTCGAACCCTTCTCGACGAGTTGTTTGAACTCCTTCTTGAAGCGCTCTGCTACGTCTTTTCCATAAAGATCCTCGATCAGGACTGCCAGTTGTTCCCAGTTGATGTTGACAACCTCTCTGTTGAAAGAGCTGTCGGGCACGCCGCCAAGTGATTTCACCTTCGCCTGCAACGCGAAGCGCACGTAGCTATTCTCGACGATGAAACGAATTGACTGTTTGTCGACATCGAACTGCGACTTAGCGAGAGCCAGCAGGATCTGTTTCTCGATGTACTTGTCCTCTTCCGGCGGGTACTTCAGCTTCGCCTCATAGAGTAGCCCCCTCACCCTCGCCTCGGTGATCTGAAGCAGATGGCTGAGTTCATTGTTGGTACTCTTCTCCAGCCCTCCGTACTTGCACAACAAGTGTATGACTAGAACATCCAGCTCTCGTTTGCTTTGAGACCCGAATCCTCTGCTCAGGTAGTTCTCTAAGAACTCGTCCAGAAACGCAGGTTTCGCATTCGCCGGCAACAACGAAGATATGACATCCTTGTTCATACCAGATCCTCCCTGCCATCCAGCAGGCTCATGCTATGCCCCGAGATCGCCTAAACAGGTGGCTGGCACCTATTGGCCTGGGTATCGCGTCCGCAGATTCCCAGATACTTGATGAAAATAGGTGACTGTCCCTCTGGCGTCCCTCTGGCTCTATGACCTTGCCCTTTGACCAGAGAGACTGACTCCCAACGAAGGGCTAATCACATCCTTCGGCACATTCTCGATGAAGACCCTCATCGCCGCGTTCACGTCGTTAGCAATCTCAAGAAAGGGCCATTGCTTTTCCTCCGGTGCGACTCCCAGTCGGGCGTAGCTTAGATGTGCAACTTCCTTTCCTACGCGGCGCTTTGCCCTCAGGAGCGTCTGTGACATTGGAGGCCTGCACTGGTCCCACATCTCCGCATTTGGGAAGTAGTCCGCAGCAACTACGTCGTCCTCTCGCGGAGTCTCAGAGTAGAGAAATTCCAGAAGAGCTCGTACGTGTATGATGAACGACTCCAGTAGCGCGTTAGCGAGCCAGCCATTCTGTGCGATTCCGCCGGCGAGTGCTGTCGAAACGGATTGCAGCATCCAGAGCTCATAGTTCAAGTGCTCGGAAATTCTCATCAGCTGTGCATCTGATCTTGCAAGTCTTCTCATAACCATTCCGAGCTCGGGTGCGCCTCTAGGGAAACGGCAATGACTTCCGTGCACAGCGATTCTGGGACATCCCGGTGACCGGATACTGATTTCGGACCTTCCTCAAGACCCGGTGAGCAATCCTGATTCTCAAGCGATTCCGCAAACCTCCTGGCCGGTAGTGTGTTGGGGCAGTTATCACGAAAGTGTGTTATTGGTATCCTGTCCCCGGAATTTCGTTCAGTATTTCTCCACTGCCTTGTCAACGTCGAACTCTATCCCGGCCGCCTTCAGTTCACGTAGCAGCTTGATCCGCCAATTACCTCCATCATCATAGTCCTCGTATAAAATTCCGCTGAGGTCACTTGGGATCTCAACGTCACCGCGCTTCAGAAGCCTGACTCGGCTTTTTCCCAACTTGCCCAAGAAATACCCAATCTCAAGAATCACGTTTTGCCTTGCTCTCAAGATACCGTGCGCCAGTGCATCGTCCGGGCTCAGCAATGCAACTGCATACGCCGCATGCGCGCTTTCTTCTATCAGCTTGTCAATAACCGTTCGCCCGCGATCCGGCTGCTCGTGGAGTACAACATCGTCGAGCTGCGCTCGGCTCACAACGAGTTGGACTGCGTTCTTCATCTCAATGTCGTGCCCATGTATGATGAAGATCCTGCCGCCCACGCCGTCCTCATCGCTCGCAGTCGATCCGCCAGATCTTGCTTCAGAGTCCTCCCCTCCAGACACAAGAGGTTTATCTCCGACGGGCTCCGTATCCGACAGAGCGTCTTCCACAGCCACCACCCCACCGTGGGTGATCCCTATAAGGCCACCGGTGGCCTTAAACTCGATAAGCATCTCTCCCTCTAGGTACTGCGCAATCCTTTCCGTCACGCCCTTGTCAAAACCGAGATCCTGGCCGATGTCCCACATGGTCTTCCAAGTGTGCTCGTCGCCGCCGGAGAGCCTATACAGTCTCTCCAGAAACTGGAACCGCTTGCGATTCATTTCGCCAACATCTTCCATGCACCCAGTCTCCTTCTGTTTGGCCGAGAACTGCCAAGCAACTGGAGTCGTATTTCTGCGACACGATCCCGATTTCCGAACCTTCCCCAAGACCGACTACGCTGTCCTGATTCTCAAGCGATTCCGCCAAGCGTCCTGCCCGACAGGGCGCTGGTGCAGTTATCACGAAAGTGTCTTATTGGTGACCTTTCCCGGGATCCCCGCCCGTAATCCCTCTTGTGCACGGACGGGATCGCGGGGTTGCCACGACAGAATCGCACCTTCTCCAGGGAGGAGCCAGTCGTGTGTGACGGCGGCAATCCCGTTGGCCAGAATCTCCTGTCTCTTCCGACCTGTCCTGATGCTCGTTGGGGAGTGCCACGCCTTGAACCAAGCCCCATCATAGGTGAAGTCTTCCGAGAAGCGCAGGCAGACCCGAGCACCTACTGTTGGATATCTGGCATAGTAGATCTCTGATCGCTCTTCAGCATTCATCAGCGTCGAACAGGCGATGAACACGTCGAGCTCAGACGTGAACTCATAGTCTCTTTCGATCTCTAGGACCATGACCGGATTGGTACCTGAGGTTTCTGCAGTGATCCTGACGTCCTCGCTATTCAACTTGTCATCCCCCACGGTGACTGAGAACTCTTTCAGGAAGCTCCCCGGCTCCAGTGCATGCCCTGGCGGCATCGTGACCTCTTGGTAGACTCTCAGCCGGAACTTCCTTGGGCGTAGATCCAAGTGGTGCGCCTTCACGCGATACGACTGATTCACATGGCGAACTAAGAAACGCTTGTCCTCCGGATAGTCCGTGAGATTCACTTCGTACACAAGGTTGTGGATGTGGAGACTCGCCAGGCACTCCTCGCGGCGCTTCGTAAGGACCGAATGCAGGCTGGGCTCAAGGAATAATACGTCTGGCTCAAGGCTCTGAAGGACCAACCTCTTGTCGAGACGTTCTCTGGCCTCAGCTGATAGGAGATCCGCCAGTTCCCCGCGAGTGATCAGCCGGGCAACCGTCGCAGCCATGTACCGGCGCACATCCTCAAAGCTGAAAAAAATCGTAGCTATTGCCGCCGTTAGTGTCGCCCCAGAAAGCTGGAGCATGAGGGCGCCCAGAGGCATCCCCCAGAGCCCCGATTGATCCTGAAAGCGCACACCACCAACAACCAGGACTACACTCAGGACGATCAGAACTCCGACGAAAACTGCAGAACCGTGCGCCCGAATCCAGTCACGCATGCTCCGTGTATGTGACATCTCGTGCCCCACTCCCTTGAAGTCCGCTGCGCGATGCATGGATCTGTTACTCCGGGGACGCGATACCGGTTTCCGCCCCGTCCCCGCCCTAGCTCCCCCTCAGCACATCCAACTTCACCCACTCACCCTTCCTTCTCACCTTCCAGAAATGCCAGCCGTCCATGGCGCGTTTTGTGATCGCTGTGGCCGCGCTGGAGGGGCTCGTGTAGAGAGTGCCGTTGTAGTAGACAAGACCATTGCTCCTGACCTTCGCCTTGTAGCGCTTGCCTTTGTAGTCTGCGCGGATCTCGAATCTCTGCTTGACGTATGCGGCCAGGGTGGGCTGTCTACCAGTTCCTTTCGCTCGTGCTTTGGGTTTTGCCTTGACCTTCTTCTTCGCAGCCCGCCTTGTCTGCACACGGGATTGGCCGTCGAGACCCAGGATTTCTTGCAGCTCCTTTTTCTGAAAGCGGGATATGTCGCCCCTGAACCGTCCGAGGAGATTGTCCGCCTTGGCGAACTTGCCCCGCACTCGATTCTCTCGAGGACCGGCAATTCGGATAACGAGCGCCTCGAGTTCTCTCAGGTGCTCATCATTCCTCGTGAAATAGACGGAGAACTTATCCCAGCTCTGTGCGTGGCGATCCGTGAGATGGCTTTTCAGCCGCCGCCTGAGGTCCGTGGCCAGGCCGACGTATCTGAGCCGATCTCCTTTGTAGAGACCGTAGACACCCTTCTTGCCTTTGACATATTCGCGAATGAGTGGTTGGTATTTCTCCAGAGCCTTGCGAGAGATGTTCTCGAGGTATTCGCAGACGAGCGGCGTCGAGCGTTTGGCCATCGGGCAGCCCCATTCTCCTTATCGTAGATTCTCCTGTAGTAACCCCGCAGACCCCCCATTTTTCGGAGGACTTTTTTCAATTATTTTGGGGCGGGGCGCTGATTTTGGGCTATGTGTCTGCTGCGCCGGGTATTTGGTACATGTCATG
>CAZGDV010000159.1:0-4544 GCA_964524995.1 uncultured Dehalococcoidia bacterium
AGCAAGCAGAGCTTGGCCTCGTCACCGACGAAGAATGGAAGCGCATCAATCCCTTCGACTGGAAACGCGAGTTCCCCGACATCATGAAGCGCGGAGGGTTTGATGCTGTGATAGGGAATCCGCCGTATGTGCGGATTCAGACGATGAAGGAATGGGCGCCGCTTGAAGTGGGGATCTACAAGGAGAGATACAAGGCGGCTTCGAAGGGGAACTACGATATCTACGTGGTCTTTGTGGAACGAGGCCTGCAGCTGCTGAACAAGCAGGGCAGATTCGGCATGATCCTGCCCCATAAGTTTTTCAACTCGAAGTACGGAGAGGGACTCAGGCGAATCATCTCCGAAGGCAAGCAACTGGCCGAGGTTGTTCATTTCGGTGACCAGCAGGTGTTTGCGGGGGTGTCGACGTATACGTGCCTTCTCTTTCTGACGACCGCGCCCAATCGCACTTGCGATTTCACTCGGGTTCGAAATCTCCAGGAGTGGCGAAACACTGGTGGTGCCGCAAGCGGCAGCATACCTGCGAAACACATCGCAGATTCGGAGTGGAATCTGGTTGTAGGGAAGAACGCACCAGTCGTCCAGAAGTTGTTGGAGTGCCCGACCCGCCTGCAGGATGTTGCGCATCTGTTTGTAGGTCTTCAGACGGATGCTGACGACGTCTATATCGTTGAGGTAGTTGGCAGGAGGGGCAAGAGGCTGCGATGCCGATCTCGGTCGACTGGAGAGGTTCACTGGTTTGAGGACGCGCACCTGAAGCCGTTTCTGAAGGGTTCCCTTAACATTCGTAGGTACTCGCTAGTGAATGTCTCAAAGCGACTGGTGTTCCCGTATCAGGTCGTCGGAGGGAAACCCGCTCTCATCTCTCCAGATGAATATCGGAAGTCGTTTCCTATGACCTGGAAATATCTGATGATGAACAAGGAACGACTTGGGACTAGGAACAAGGGGCGGATGGGACAGTTGTGGCATGGCTACGTCTATAGAAAGAACCACGGGATGTTTAGCACTCCGAAGTTGCTGGTACCGTCGATAGCCAAGGGAAGCTCGTTTGCGGCGGATATCGAAGGGAAGTACTACTTCGTTGGAAGTGGTGGAGGTGGAGGAGGTGGATATGGAATAGTGGTTTCCGAGCAGGCGGGCATTACACCACTGTATGTTTTGGGTCTGCTGAACTCAAGATTGCTCAGCGAGTTTCTGAAGGAAACCAGCACGCCGTTCCGTGGAGGTTTCATTGCGCTGAACCGCCAGTACATTGCCAACTTACCGATTCGGACCATTGACCTCGCGTCCCGATCAGAACGAGCTGCACACGATAGAATGGTCACACTTGTTCAGCGCATGCTGGATCTCCACGGACAAGAGCTCGGAGCGAATGCACCTGCTGGCCGAGCGAGTCTCCAGCGCCAAATCGACGCCACCGACAAACAAATCGACCAGCTCGTCTACGAACTCTACGGGCTTACGGATAAGGAAATCAGGATTGTGGAGGGTGAGGGGTAGGGCAGGACTGGGATCTGGCGGGCTTGCACAGATCCCGCGTCTCTGGATGAGTCAGTTCGTCGCACGGCGGGAGGTCTAGGTTGGGAGACGTGTTCGGCGTAGTGATCACCGGGGTCTCTGTATTCGTCTTTGGACAGATTATCGTGAAATTCCTCGTCGAGCCGGTTCTCAGGCAGCGCAGGGTAATAGGGCGCATTGCCTTTTCTCTTGTGTACTACGCTTGTGATTTCGGGAATCCGGGAATAGGGACTCGCAAGAGACTCGACGAAGCGAGTGTCGAGCTCCGTCGGCTCGCAAGCGATCTCCGCGCAGAGACGCAGGGGATACCGTTCTATGGGTTCTGGAGCCAGATGCGACTCGTCAGGGGAGAATCAGCCGTCCTATCTGGTGTGGGCGATCTCATCCAGCTTTCCAACAGCGTTCACGCTGGAGATGGGGCCACGAATCTCGAGACGCGAAGGAAACTCGAGGATAGGTTGGGAATCACGAGCGTGGAATAGACGTCTGGATAGAAGCCGTCTTCGCAGCCTACGGCTGGTCACCCGACATGACGGATGAGGAGATATTGGAGAAGTTGCTGGAGTTGAATCTCAAGAGGGCGGGGGATGGGTAGTAGGCAGTTTGGCAAACGTGAGAATTCCGGGGAGAGGTGTCCAAGTGAGATTTGAGACAGACCCCAATCTGATGACCGAAGCAGATCTCCTCGCTTGGGTGACGCGAGCGGTGGAGAGCAAGACGCCGGAGTCCGTCACGCTGGACTACAAACAGGATATCAACATCACCTCCAAAGAAGGCAAGGTTGAGTTAGCCAAGGACGTCACCTCCTTCGCTAACGAAGTTGGCGGTGTGTTGGTCTACGGAGTGAGCGAGGACCGCGAGGGCGATGACGCTCCTGTCCCCGACGAAATCATCGGGATCGATAACAACCCGAATCTCAAGATCCGAATTGAAGACATCCTGGTTGACGGGGTTTCACCCCGCCTCCCCGTCTACCGGTGCATCGACCTTCCGCATCCCACGGATTCCAAGAAGATGATTCTCATGATATGGGTGCCGAAAAGCTGGGAGATGCCGCACATGGTATCCCTGCACGGCAAGCATAGGTACTACGGGAGAGCGAACTTCAGGGCGGTCCTCTTGGATGAGCACGAGATTGCCCGAAGATACGAAAGACGCCTCTCTCTCAAGAGTCACGCGCAGACCTTCATCGCCGAAGAGGATTTCGGTGAGTGTCTGTTTTCAGAGAAGACCATGCTCAGACTTGTGGTATGCCCGATGATGCTGCAGGATCGTGTCGACTTCAGATTGAAGAAGACTATCGACTGGCTCCGCGCAAATCAGTATTGCGGGGGCATGGGCTGGCGTTCGACACTTGAGGGAGCACGATATTCGACGGCCGTCTTCGATCCTCCCAACTACCCTGAAGAGAAGTGGCGCAGGTTCGAGATCAGGATCCACAGGACTGCCGCCTTTTCTTACTGTCAACCTATCTGTGGGCGGGAGCAGGCTGAGGGACAGACTGTCGATGTCTACTGGGTTGCATGCCAGTGTGTTGGACCGCTGGACTGGTTGGCCAAGTTCCTTCATGAATTCCCGATTGCTGGGCCAGCAATCCTTGATTTCCGGATCATCGCCCCTAAAGGTCTCATCCTTTACCCCTTCAAGTCCGTAGACGATGTCGCCCACGCAATCGATTCGCCATCTGCCGAGAGGACAATTCGCACTGATAAGTTCGGTTTCCAAGAGATTCTCACCCTGACCGACATCATGACGTCTCCCAAACGGGTCACGGAGATGATTGAGCAACGGTTGAGAGAGGCGGCGGGTTCTGGGTGGTAGGCACGCTCGAGGCGGAGGGCTTGCGCTAACATCGCGTCCATGGACTCGCTGGAATTCTGAGGACAGGATACTCATAAGACACTTTCGTGATAAACTCGGGAAGACGTTCTTGGTTAGGCAGTTGGGCGGAGTGGTATTTGGGTTGACCGTGTGCGGGGGATGGAGACACGTTTGAAATTGGTATCCTGCCCCGGGAATCCCGCGGGTCTCTGAGGTATGCCCATCAGCAGAGGTGCTGCGTATGGAAGAGGTGCTGAAGCACTTTGCCAATTGGCCAGTCACAATCCCAATCATGCTCGTGATCTTATGCCTGGTCTTTAGGGAAGCGATTGCAGCGAAGATTCGTGAGATTAGCTTCGTACGGCGGGAAGATGGGAAGACCGAATTGGGTTTCTTTGATGCTCGGAGGAAAGGGCCCGAGATAGCTACCCCTGATGCCGGGGATGCCGTCATCGAGCAGAGCGACGTGCTGGAATCCTTTAAGAGAATACGCGATTTGCGGGAAGAGGATATCAAGAGCCACCTCAAGGATGCCCACGTATGGCTGCGGAGGAATGGAGTAGTGACGAAGAAGCAGTTGGATGTCTTGACTTCGTCTGATTCGATTCTCGGTGCTCTCAGGACTGTCTACATTGAGGAGCTTGGACGTCCTCCAGATGCACCGCTCGATCCGATTGCCGTGGCAACGTGGGGCGCAGGTTTGTTCAAGTATGGTGTTTCGCGGGAGGTTCTTGCTGCACTTCGACGAAAGATCAAGCAGTCACCGGAATACAAGAGCAAGTGGGGGCAATAGCGGTAATTCCGGGGACAGGGGGGCTGTGGCCTTCGGGGGGCATAGGGCCTGTTGAAAAAGTGGTCGCGATTTTACCGGTGATCAGCTAGGCTGTCGGTATCGCAAGGCGTCAATTAAGGAGGATACCGGGAGATGATAGGAAAGCAATATCGGAGTCAGCGGACGCTGTTCATACCGGGGTCGCTGGATGAGAGACAGCTTTGGGGACGTTGTTAGCTTTATTAAACAGCTTTGGGGACGTTGTTAGCTTTATTAGCTTGTTGTGCATCTTTGCGGCACCGTTTGTCTATGTCTGATTCGGATGGGGTTCGTCTCGATCCGGCAGGTGGGCACCCAAGAGCCGCCTGATCCGACCCAATTCCCGGGGTCAGGTCTTGCATTGCCACATTTCGGGGGCTAAGTCGTTGATA
>CAZGDV010000160.1:0-4543 GCA_964524995.1 uncultured Dehalococcoidia bacterium
AGACAAGGAGGAAGGCGATGGTTAGAACACTGACGGGGCCGGCCTTTCTGCTGTTTGGCGTTGTAGTGTGTTGGGTCGGGTTCGCTCTGTGGCGGAGCGCCGATCTCAATTGGGCTTCATTCCTGGACTCGGGCTGGGGTGCCCTCATCTGGGTCAAGGACGAGCTTTGGCGCATCGGGCAGGACCCGCTTGGCATAATCGGCCTGCTGGTTATGGTCGTGGGTGCAGGTGTGTTGCTCGTGGGTGCCAAGCGAGTCAGAGTCCTCATATTCGGACGCTGATCTTCCGGATTCCCTCTCTCGTGTTTCCGCACTAGTCCTCAGTTCCGTATGTCAACGTGTGGTCTGCTGTTAACTTGGCTTAGTTACGCGCACCTCCCATTCTTGAGACCCTGCCCAGAAGTGTCCGGTTTGGGGCGTTGCAAATCGCCGGTAAGCTGGTATGCTAGTAGGGTAACAGATACAAGTGTGCGCTGGGCGCACCGGAGGCTGGACGTGACTGTCGAAAGGGAAAGCAGGGTAGTCAAGAAGACGGTGGCACTCAACCCGATCATGGATCTCTACGTGCGGAAGCTCTGGGCCTGGATGATCGAACTGGGGTATGACGCGACATACTCTACGGCCTTGAACTTCATGCTGCTGATTGCCGTGGTTCAGGCTAGTGGCAGCGATGGGCTCTCACAAGAGACGAAGGACGTGGTCTGGGCCTATGCGAAGAACAGGGAGTTGGTCAAGGCGCTCGATCTAGAAGGCCACGTGACAAGGCTCAAGGAGATGTGGGGCGACAACGCCAACCAGCGTTCGTAAGGAGGTCTGCAATGGGATTCTTCGCGATACCAGCCGCGGGGCTGGGGTTCTTCTTCAGCGCTTGGCTTCTCATGATATTTTGGGGTATCGTTGCGCCGGACCTCAACGTGCCCACCGTGAGCTACCCCATGGCCATGCTGATAACGATAGCGCTGTGGCTGGTCATCTCACCGCTCATCGCCGCGTCCGTGAGGAAGACCAAGGGACGCTAGCACACTCGAGGCGCATCACATCTACGTCTCCTCGATTGTAATGCGGATGATCTCGTCCCCCTGGTAGCTTGGCCCGGTGGAAGGATCGCGAGCCGTCAGGCTCTCCAGGACGTCCATTCCTTCCACCAGTTGGCCGAAGACGGTGTACCCCCCGTCGAGATCATGGCTGGCGACGTATGTGATGAAGAAGTGGCAGCTTCCCGAGTTCGGATCGTCCCTGTTGGCCATGGAGAGAGCACCCTGCACGTGAGTGTGACCGCTGTCTTCGTACGGTATGGTGTAGCCGGGAGAGTATGAACTCGTGCCGGTCGGGTCACCGGCCTGAGCCATGAAATCTGGCAGCACTCTATAAAACGTGGTGCCGTCGAAGAACCCGTCGCGGGCCAGAAACACGAAGTTGTTCACTGTCACTGGGGCTTCCTCTGCATAGAGCTCCAGCACGAGATTGCCCTTCTCCGTCTCGATCGTCGCGACATATTCCTTGCTGGTGTCGATCACCATCGAAGGCGCACTGGCGTAGGTGCGCTTCTGCACTATACCCAGCAACTCGATCTCGAACGTCAACGACTTGCCGGCGAGATAGTGGTTTCCGTCCAGTGTTGCGGTGGTCTCTGTGACAGCGACTATGGTGTAGGGCCGACCGTAGGCGTCATAGACCGTACCGCCGACCACGAGCTCCAGCCCCTCCTCAAACTGCTCGCGGGAGACTTCCTGGACCAGGCTATCGTCGTAGGGATAGGCCTCTTCCGGGGACAACGTCACCGTCTTGATCTCACCGGTACTCATGCCCCTTACTGCCTGGTCGAAGCCGGATATCACCGACCCGGAGCCCACTATGAGGTCCAGGGGCTCGCGGCCCGCTTGCTGGGAGGTGTCGAACACGGTGCCGTTGCCCAGAGTTCCGGTGTAGTGCAACCTGACCGTGTCACCGACCTCGGCCTGCCCTGCAGCCAGCGATGGTGTTGGTGTCGGTGATGGTGTAGGTGGTGGGGAGGTCGGGGTGGGCTCGGGTGAAGTCGTCTCTGTCCCGTTGCAGCCCGCTAGTGTGATGGCTGCCGTCGCGATCAAAAGAGGTATGAGAACATGTACTTTCATATGCCTGCCTCCCCGCAGAGAGAATATATTAGATACGGACGAGTGTCAATCATAGTACGCAGTTGGCCAAGGGTAGGAGTGCCAAATATGTACTTGACAATAAGTTGACTAGGTCTAGAATACTCGTAGGCATATGTGCATCAAGGAGGAGACATGAGGCTGATAAGTCTGATGTTAGTAGTGCTTATGGTTCTTGGGGTGATATTGGCTGCATTCGCTTGTGAGACCGAGGAAGCGACACCATCGCCTACTCCTACTCCCACGGCGATGGCCACGCCGACGCCCACGCCCACGCCGACACCCACCCCGACGCCCACGCCCACGCCGGTGCCCACTCCTACGAAGCTGGGCATTGGGGATACAGGCGAGGAGGGAAGCCTGAGGGTGACTTTTCACAGCGCATGCTTCACCTATGCTTCCCAGGGGGGTAAGCTCTTCGTGCGCCTGACTGTGGAGAACACCGGAAGTGCCCGCCTGCAGAGCATCGTCCCGTACATGGTGAACAGCAAAGGCGAGACGAAGTCGTCAGAGTTCACCGGTACCCTCCTGCCGAAGGAGGGAGATACACAGTGGGCGAGGTTCACGAATGTATGGGCGGACGGGTTTGCCACAGACAAGGAACTGCCGCTACTCATACTGGCTGAAGACGCGTCAGGCGGCAGCTCGCTGGTGGAGTTCGCACTACCGCCGTTGAATACCCTGCCTGAGTGTCCGGAGTAGTCACTTCGCCGGGCTTCGGCAATCCTCGATCTGTGTGAGAGCCTGGAGATCGTCCTCGGGGATGATCTGGATGCCGTTCCGTCGCAGCAAGGCTGCTGTGATGCCGTCCCCGGGGACGATTCTGCCTGAGAACGAGCCATCGTACACGCTGCCGACGCCGCATGAGGGGCTGCGTGATCTTCCCACGAACGTCGTGACGCCCATCGCCGTGGCGATCCGCAGGGTTTCGTCAGCACCCCTTTTCAGAGCATCGGTAACGTCAACGCCATCCTTGTTGAGTACACGGCATCTTCCAGACAGGACGTCGTCGCCGCTGCCGCCGTTGATCTCCTGGGGCACTCGTGGAGTCGGCAGCCCGCCGAGCTGCTCCGGGCATACAGGCACGAGGACCTCTTGCCGTGACAGCCGGATGGCAGCGTCGCAACGGTTATGACCGCCGTTCCAGGAACAGCGCACGCCGAGCAGGCAGGCACTTATGAGCTTCATGACACCGACGATTATGTACCGCGTCGGAGGACGGCGCAAGGCACACGGCCATTGTTATGTGGTTGTGTAAGGGCAATACGTCGGATCGGGACTGGTGGAATTCTGGGACTACTGCTACAACACTGCCGCGCGCAGCCGGCGTGGTCTGGAGGGCCTGGCTGCGGGTCTTACGCCCATTCGGTCAACGGTTGCGTGGACGTATCCGTAGAAGCAGGCTATCCGCGTTTTTCGCCCCAGCGGCCTGAAGTAGCGTTCTTCCGAGAACCGGCCATCAACGTGGCTGGTGACCCTAAGGCCCTTGTCGGAGAGTACCTCGTCGACACTCTCTTCATCCATACCGAATATGTAGGGTTCTCCTCGCCTGGCGACGGCCTGCAGGGACTGCTTGGCCCCTCTGAGGTTGCACGTGCCCTCGATGGCAGAACGGAATACGTAGTCGAAGATCACGGAACTGCCCTCCCCGGAGCCGGTTGTCACGAAGGACAGGACCTCGTCCACGGCATTGGTCGCGAGGTAATAGGACACACCCTCCCAGATGAAGAGCGTCTTGAGGTTCGGATCGTAGCCGCTTGACAGGAGGATTTCGTCAAGCCTTTGCGAACCGAACTCGATGGGTACGTAGACGACGTTGAGAGGCGTCTCGCCGAGCACCCTCCTCACCTTCTCCTTCTTGACTCTCTGGGTGTTGGGATGGTCTACCTCGAAAACCTTGACCGCCGCAGCGAGCCCGTCGAACCTGTAGGCCCGTGTGTCGTTGCCGGCCCCGAGGACCACAAGCTGATCGATGCCGCCATCAAGGCATGACTGAAGGCATTCATCAATGTACCGTGTCCGGGCGACGACGTTGTCGAACGACCCTGGGGCCTTCCAGTCGGCATACTTCGCGACGACCCTTGCCAGGAAGCGGCTCTTGACAATGATCGCGAATACGCCGTCCAGGAAGTAGCGTGCCAGGGGATCGCAGCACACACGTTGCTCCTCCGGCCTCATCCACTCTATGGCTCGCACGAGCGTAGTGCCGTCCGACGTCCGGCTTGCCTTGCCATTGTTCACGATTGCCCCTGGGTGCCAGCCCTGCCTGAAATCACCTGACTCGATGCCGGAGATAAGGTATGCGTCTCCGACGAGCCTCGATAATTACAGCTATATCGTGCACTTATGTGATGTCTTGACCTGCTACTGTGCACAAACATCCTAGACGACCTATTGGAATATGTCAAGTAG
>CAZGDV010000161.1:0-4517 GCA_964524995.1 uncultured Dehalococcoidia bacterium
GCCCCCGGCGCCTCAACCCTCGAAAACCGCTCCGCGCTCGCTTATCTTGGGCCTAACTACAACCCCTCGGACGATAGCGTAGCTGTTAGCATCTACGACGTAGACCATCTGACGGCGAGTTACACCGGAAGTGATAGCTACCCCAAGCCATCCATGACCAGGGACAATGTCTTCCTGATCGGGTACTCGCCCGACCCGCCAGTCGGAACGGGAAACAGTTGTCGGGTGGGAGCCGCGACCTGTCCCGAACAGGGCTGCCCGCCGGAATGGGTCAACTGGAACACGGGCGGGCCAGGGCTAAGCCAACCTGTCGACCTGGAGACAGCGGGAGTCCATTTCTTTCAGGCATGGGTCCAGCCTGGCTATGAGAGCTCGGCAACGGTCGAGGTGGTGAAGGTCGAGAAGATCGAAGCCCTGGAGGAGGCCGTCCAAGATCCGGCCCACCCGGTCGATCCGAATATCTGGATAGCCGGGTACGACGAGACCGAGAGGGTCAAGTTCAAGGTCGACCTTACGCCGGACTCCCCGGAAACCGAAGCAGATTCCGAGCTCGTCGTCAAATGGGGCGGCATGTACCTCGAGGACGGTGAGAATGGAGCCATAAAGTACCAGCCCAAGCGCTTCGCTGGCGCCTTCGGTCTTTCGTCGTGGAACACGCCCTGGCATGGCTGCACGGTCTACGCTACGCTGTGGGTCGTCAAGGTGAAGTCGTTTAGAGTAGTTGCTCAGCAGGACTGTGGGGACTACTCGTTGACCGTAAGCGACCCGAACGACACGAACGAGCTGTACATTCCGGAGAAATTTGACGAGACAGCGACTGTCAAGCTTCAGATTCCGAGCCTCCTGCCTGATACGGCCCATGCCAAGAAGTACATTGCCTGGAAGGCAGAGGGCGCCTCCCCGCAACCGCCCGGCGGAACCTTTGAAGACGAGGACCCGATAGTCGAATTGCATCCGTCAGACGGCGACAGGAGCTGCACGTTCCACGTCGGCGTCGACGAGAATCTCAACGGACAGCTGGACGACGACGAGAAGTACCTGAAGATCGTGGTGCATGTCTGTACTGTCGAAAGTGTGTGGTGGGAGACGTACGATCCGAATCCGCCCTTGACGGCCAACCCCAACGCGGGTGGAGGAAAGCGGATCTTCTCTGGGCAGTACGGCCCCACCGATACGATCCCCAACGAGCGAAAGAAGGTGTATCTCAAGGCGCGGATTACGCCCCCGGTGGAGGGGATAACAGTCCATGTCAAGGATTGGGACATAGACGACCCGAGCAGCGCCGTGGACCCCATCGACGGCGAAAATCCGACTTCCGGCCCTGACAACCGGAAGACGCATGCTGGCTTCTCTTCGGCATCGGCGGTGACGGATGACGAGGGAGAGGTATCCTTCGTCTTCAGCGTGAGTACATGTCCTGGGGACAACTATAGGGTCGCAGCATCCGTCTCCTGCTTGGCTCTGCTGTTGATGACCCAGGAAGAAGCTGACTCTGGCCAGCCCGAACCTCGCCCCGCTGTCGTGCTTTCAGAGATGCTGACCGTTTGGCGTAAGGTGTGGACAGAGCGTGACACAATGGCGGCCGTGATCACTGACCCCACTCACATCGAGGGGAACGTCGTCCGAAGTGACATGCCGCAAGCCATCTATGATCCCAGTGCCGACCAGACAATGGTAATTTTTCAGCTTACTGCACCCCTAAAGCCCGCCTTTACGTCCTCCAACCAGTTTGAGGGCGGGAAGTTGACGATCCCCGTTGGAGGCACGCAGTACGATATTGTCTCAAGCAGTCATGAGAACAGCACGGTACCCAGAGTGTACATCAGTGGCAACATCGAAGGAAGCTACGCGAATTGCCTGGTAGAAGACGAAGACGACAACAGCCTGCTACCGCAACTAGGTATTGACCTCGGCATCTACGCGGACGAGTATGAGAGGGCGTACGTAGTGCCTACTTATCTGAGTGCCGGCTACTCGGATGAAGTGGACTTCGAGCTGAACCTGACAGACTTTGAGATCCTAGCGGGCTTGGGCTGGAACGACGAGGCGGACGAAGAAGGGAGCAGCCTGTTCCGAACTGTCCTCGTGGTTGCAGGCTTTCAATCGAATCACACAGGCGATCTTGACCCGGACGGTTTCCCTCAGGGGCCGTGGGAGCCAGGCGGCCCGATATACGGTGCGTCAGTGGATGGCTGGTACCAGTGTGTGCTCTTCCTGGAGACGATGAGAGAGAAGGCAGCTCTCCATGGCTTGGATGTGGGACAGTTGTACAGCAAGTGTATGGCTCATGAGATGGGCCACGCGCTAGGTGCAGATCACGACGAGGACCATGGTGCGGCCGCCGGAATCATGGGAGAAGGCCTCGGTGGCGGAGACTTCTTCACGGACTACTCACTCGACAGCATTCGCGATCCAGGCAACTGGTAAGTGCGGCCTCGCTCTCTGTGAAGCGGGGAGACTCGCGAAAGGGGTGTCAAATCAATGGGTCTTACAATGAGAATCGACAGCCAGCTTGGTATGTGTGTCGTTGCGGCATGTACCGCCGCAGCCCATGCCGGGGGAGGTGTGGATCTCCAGGCGACGGTTTCGCCGGTCCAGGCCCAGTTGGGCACGCCAGTGCTGCTCCGCCTGACCGGGCGCCTCGGCGAGGATCCGTCGCTCCCAGCGCGCAAGTACATTGCGTCTAGGCTTGTCTGGAGTGTGCGCGTGCAGTCGGCGACGACGACCATTGAAGCACCGTTGCCACTCCAACTCCGCCTTGCTGATGCCAGCCGGGGAGAGTATGAAGGAGGTCTTCTCTTGATGGTGGGCGCGGATAGGTCCAGAAGATTCCTGCTGATGCCCAAGCCTGGGAGGTATGCGATACAGATCATGCTGAAGGGTGGTCTGGCGGTCAGCAATACCGTAACCGTTGAGGTGCTCCCGTGGGCTGGAACGGATAGCCCCCCGCCATCCCTACCGACCCCAGAAGACTACCTGTTCGTCTTGCATGGACTCACACGCAACGTGAGTGCAGCCGAGATCCGTGCCCAGAGGATCGCGGAGGAGTACGCTGGAACATTGCTCGGCAGGTACGCCAGCGTTAGGCTGGGCTTGTCTCAGATCTGGCGAACTCCTCGCGGGCGCCCGACTACCCAGGATGCCAGTCGGTCTGGTCCCGTGGCCCTGGAGCGTGTGAGGCTCGGAGCCAGATTAGAGGTCGGCGACCCAGTGCGCCAGGAGGCGCTGCACGCGTTGATCCGCTTCTCCATTCACACTTCAGATCGCAGAATGGCGCGCGCTTGCCTCGATCTGCTAGAGGCCGAGCCACCTGGGGAGTACAGTGATAAGATCGAGGGGCTCAAGCGATGGCTTGCGGAACAGGGACGGAGCAGCTCGCGCTGAAGCGCGTGCGCTCACGATGGTAGGCGGACGGATGCCTCCCAAGGCGGGGATCCAGAAAGGTCTAGTTCTGGCGGCCTTTCTCGCTGTCGCGGTAGCCATCCTCTTGCGCGTCAACAGCAACTGGTCCGCTGGTGCGCGAGCCGACCCGGTTGTTCGGTGGAAGTTCTCGAACTGCTTTGTGAGCAAGTATGGCCTCCTGGCGGTGCTGTGTGTCGGCGGGCTGTCATGGCTAATCGGACACCCAGCGATCAGGGAGGTGTACAACCGGACGAGGCCTTGGCCATTCGCCAAGCTCATTCTGGCCGTCGCAGGCGTGAACGCCCTTCTGGGACTCACGGTTCTCGGTCGCTTTGCGATCGCGGGGAGTGTGGCGGGAAGGGGAATCTGCGACTACCTCAAGCTGACGGTTCCGAGCGTCGTGCTCTCAGCGACCTGTACCGTCGTGGCTGTCCTTCTCGTCGTCCGAGCCGAGTCGATTCCCAACATGGGAAAGGTGAGGCTTCTGGGCTTGGCTGGCGTGGTACTGGTCACGGGATACCTGTTCGCAAGTCTGGTCTACATGGGCTCCTTCACGCCAGTCGTCTGGCTGTGAGGAGCGCAAGGTCAAGCAAGTCGTCACCGGTGCGGGGACGACCGAGTATGACTATGACTCCGCCGGCCGATTGACCGAGACCGAGCTGCCCGACGGCACGACGATCACCGTCATCCCCAACGACCGCGGCGACCCCGAGCAACGAGACACGGTCTATCCCAACGGCCGGGCCCATCGTATCACGTACGACTACACCACCGCCGGCCAGGTCGAGCGGATCACCAACGTCGGCGACCCCAACGACCCCAACAACGAGATCACCGAGTACGACTACTACGACACCGGCCAGACCGAGATGCGGACCGATCCCGCCGGCAACCTGACCTACTACGAATACAACGCCCAGGGCCAGGTCACCGCCATGTGCGAAAGCGACGACGCCAACTCCCTGCAGCGCTGGACGGAGTACCAGTACGATCCCAATGGTGGCGAGCTTCTGGCCTTCATCGGCTGGAACGGCGCGACCGCGCAGACCACGTACTACGGCCACGACGACTGGGGCAACGTCACGTCGATCCTCTACCCCAACGACGACGTGATC
>CAZGDV010000162.1:0-4490 GCA_964524995.1 uncultured Dehalococcoidia bacterium
TTCCTTCCTGGGTTTGACGACATCCTCGATGAAGTCCGCCAGCTGCTCCTGGATGGTCTCGGCCTGTGTGACTCGCGGGTCGAACATGTCGAACTCGAAGTACAGCAGCGGAATGTCCGCCTCACGCGAAGCCTCCCGGAACAGGCCGATGCCCCCGAGTCCGTGCTTGCATGCCACGTGGCCCGCGAAGATGCCGAAATCAGCGTCGTAATCGCTGCACAGCCGTATGTAGTCGTCGATGAAGCTGTCTATCGGCCCCTTGAACTGGCGCGACATGGGCAGTATCCTGAGCGACTTCCGGGCGAGCCCTTCGAGCATGGACTCAGATGACGACGTGTCGATCAGCGCCTCAGACGCATAGTAGCCGAACAGGTCCATCGGGATCGCCAGGCGTAGCTCGCTCTCCATCCAATCGTAGAACTGCAGGTCCCACCATACCGGGTCCTGGTACCATACCGCCCGGTAGAGCTCGCCGCCTTCGACCGCGCTCTCGCCTCGCTCTATGCGCTCCTTTGCCTCGTCGCGAAACGACTTCGCTATCGCTGTACCCTCGGGGTCACCCGAGAATGCTACGAGCAAGGCGGTGTTGAGGGCCACGATCTTGCTCACCTGGGGGCAGGGATTGTGCCGGCGCAACTCGTTCCAGTCGCGCAGGTACTCGGCCGTGCGGTTGGACTCCTCGCAGACCTGATGGAACCTGTCCCAGCTGAACTTCCTGCCCGTGTGCTCCTCGAGAAACGGGATAGCCTCTCGGTACTGCTTCGCCAGGTATTTGACTTCCCGATCTCCCGAAAGGTACGGTACGTCCATGAGGCGCATGGGCTTCCGCTTCATCTCCGTCAGGCACTTGATGGCGGCTATCTGCGAGTCGCAGGGCGTGTTGTGGTAGAACGTGCAAACGGGCTCGGGATAGAGGTCGTTCAGGACCGTTCCCACAGCGGCCTTGTCAATGGAGCATACCTCCGCAGCCACGCCGTGCGCCTCTGCGTCGTCGATGAGCGCCACGGTGTAGTCGACGTCGCCGACGAGGTCCTGCAGTACGGTCAGCAGCTCGATGGGCATGGTCTGCACTCCATCGAGTCCTCTGATCAGCTCGGGCGTGCACCCGCAGTTGTGCCAGACGATGGGACGGCCCTCGTCTTCCGCTCTGAACAGGTCCTCCATGAACTTGCGGAATCCGTGCAGGATCCCGTTCATGCCCTTCGAGTCAGGGTCCTCCTCGTAGAGCTCGATCAGCCCCGTCGCCCCCTCATAGACGACCTCCCAGTCCTCCCTTCTCTCTTTCCCTGCTATCGCCATGCTGTCCCCCTTCGGCCCGGACTGGCCCTACTTGCCCATCTGTTCGAGAAAGGCCTGGACCCGAGTCTTCACCTGCCCCGATGCCGCCACCTGGTACTCCCTCTCCAGTCCGAGGAAGGGTATACTCTCCTGCTTCATCCTCCAGAACAGGTTGTGCCCGTCGCCCGCCCATGGGTCGCAGAACTTCATTCTCTGGAATATGATTCCGTCGGCCTTGAACTCGGCCAGCGTATCTTTGAGCATGGCCACCTGCTCGTCGAAGCACTCCACCATCCTGGCGCACGGCACCTGGAAGAAGTGATGCCGCGCGATGCGCTCCAGAGGATCGCCCCCATCCGGACCGACGGGATCGCCGAACGAGCGCTGGCCGAAGCACACGACCTCGGCAACGGACAGCGCGCCCTGCTGTTCGATGCCTTCCAGGTACTCGGGGTTGTCCATCTCGCCACCGGCAATGATAACGCGGGCTCGGTAGTCTGAGTTGCCGGTCTCGCCATTGAGGCCTCGCAGGAGGTCGTCCATCAGGGCATTGAAATCACCCTTGGGCATGAGATGCGCCGCGATCGTGACGATCAGGGCTTCCTCTCCGGTCACGGGCGGCGCATCCTTCTTGCGCAGGTCGTAGAGTCTGCCTACCCGCTCACGAGTTGCGTCGTGAAGGGCTATCGCCTCCTCGAGCCCGTCATCCGTGATCGAGACGGCGAAATGAGCTTCCATCTCCGATATCACCCGTCTCAGCTCCTCGATGTACCAGTCGAAGAGCCTGTCCTTGGGGACCCTGGGAATGGAGAGGATACTGACGAATGGAGTGTTGACCTTCTTGCTGAAGAGATCGGCGGCACGACGTATGTGATCGCAGTTCTGGGCCAGCACGACGCCGTCCATAAAGCCGAGCTCGCCCCTGAGGGCCAGGCTGACCGTGTGCCGGACGAATGTACAGACGCGCGTGCTCATGTATGCATCGCCATCGGAGCTGTCCTCGCTGCCCCCGCCCCGCAGCCGGTAGGGCATGAAGCCGGCCGCCGTGAATACCTCCTCGGGTATGTACGAGCAGTAGTACCCCATCACACGTCCACCACACTCCCTCCAGCGATCGAGGTAGGGGTTCCTCGGGCCCGCCACTATATTCCTGAAGGTCCCCAGGACTTCCTCTTTGCCCATTGCCGGCTTCCTTTCCCTATGCCGTGTTGCCTTGGGGGTCACAAGGGCAGATCGTAGTACGCGCGGCACACGTCGAAGCGGCCCAACTGCGCGCCGCCCTCCCAGAGCTGGATGATCTTGCTGTCCCGCCAGTACTTCTCGACATTGCAGTCCCTGACGTAGCCGTAGCTGCCCATCAGCTCCATGGCGCGATTTGCCACCATGACGGACATGTCGGCGGCGTACACCTTGGCTATGCTGGCGTAGGAGAGCTGTTCCAGTGAGTGGATATCGCCGTACTCCTCCGGGTGATCGAATCGGTATGCCGCCGAGACGTAGGTGATGCGTGAGGTCTCTATGCCGATTGCCATATCCGCGAGCATACCTGCTGCGATGGAGTGGTCTCTGATAGGCTTGCCGGTCCTGCCGACGACTCTGTCGCCGGTGAAGGCCAGGACCTCCTCGAAGGCTCCCTGCGCGTTGCCTGTAGACATGGCGGCGCTCGCCGTTCTCCCTATGGTCAGGTTGGCGTGGAAGTACTTGGCGTCCTCGCCCGGACCTGCCACGCGGAACCCCTTCGGCACGCGCACGTTGTCCAGGTAGGTTGTCGTGTTGCGGTCGGCGGCCATTCCGGCCTTCTTCTCAAATTTGCCGAAGGACAGGCCCTTTGCGTCGCCCGGCACGTAGATCAGGGCTATGCCCTCATCGCCGAGCTTAGGGTCTGTGGTGCATACCATCAGGTAGGCGTCGGAGATGCCGGAGTTGGAGGCCCACATCTTCTGCCCGTTGATGACCCATTCATCGCCGTCCAGCGTCGCTATGGTCGATATCTTCCGCCCCTGCATGCCGGGGTTCTCGATATCGCACCCGCCGCCGCCCGCCGGGCCGCCCGGCTCCGTCATGTTGAAGCACCCTATCTTCAAGTCGTCGCCGCAGAACATGGGGCCGAAGTAGTCGATGACCTGCTCGTTTCCTGCCCAGATCGCGGGCAGGAAGGGCCAGAGGCAGCATGCTATGGCAACCGCGATGCCCGAGTCACCGCGCGCGACCTCCTCCAACGCCGGCCCGAGTGTCAGGGCGGAGTGAATATCCGAGCCCCCGTACTTCTCCGGGAAGATTGCTCTCATGAAGCCGAGGTTGGCCAGGCCCTGCAGAAGTTCCGTCACTATGCTGTGGTTCTCGTCGTCGTCGATCTTCTGCCTGGCCGGCATGATCTCGTCATCGACGAAATCGCGCACCAGGTCCTTCAGAACGAGGTCTTCCTCTTTGAAGAGAGCGCTGAGCATGCTGTGCTGGTGCATGGCCTACCTCCGCTCATTGTCAGTTCAGGCGGACTACGCAAGGCCGAAGAGGCGATGCTTCCGCCTTCAATACAACGATGTCTACCGGTCTCGGTAGCTCTAGCCAGAAGAGAACGCGACTGAGGAGGTGGGCGGAATCCTCCTCGGCAGCACTCGTGACACACTAGCTGCCGGCGTCGTGTGGTTGGGGGTGTCCTCTACCACGTAATCTATGCGAGCGGCGTTGGTTTGTCAAATAATGCGGGCGGTTCGCTGTACGTGGTTGTTGATCTCGCTACCGACGCATCTTCTTGGGCGGGTGAGTCTCGGCAGGAAAATGAGCTCCGTGAGCCTCGACAAGGCTCTTGAACTTCTCCAGGTCAGCCCTGGCCCGGCGTCTGATCATACCGCTCAGGAACGGCAGCAGCAGCTTCATGAAGAACTAGTCGCGCATTCCCGTCAACTGGGTCCGTGTCAATGGTGATGCGGCAACAGCGATTTGGCTCAGACCGTGTTCTTGCCTCTAGAGGACATCCGAGAACGGTTGAGGTGCGTGGGCGCTTCTACGCGCGAGGGCGAAGCCAATTGGGTATTCCACGAGCTAAAGAGGGAAAATCGGGCGCCACTCCCACCGTCCGATTCTCCTCGGCCTGGCTCCCTGGAGCGATCGTCGCTACAACAGGAGCCCGTTTGCTGCTACCGCTACCGTCTTACGGGAGAATAGCAGTCTGAGCAGTACACCGGTCGCCCGTTGGTGGGCTCGAAGGGTAC
>CAZGDV010000163.1:0-4278 GCA_964524995.1 uncultured Dehalococcoidia bacterium
GAAGCTCATCGTCTCGGCGTCCATGCATCTCCTTTGGGGCCATCCACGTATCGGTTCATGATTCCCTGAAGGCCAACTGCTGAGTCACCCGCGATCTCGACCGACCTCACCTCGCGTCCAATAGCTTCGATACGTTGCTGCTGTATATTATGTCCATGTTCCTGCGGATCTTGTCGGCGGGCCAGTCCCACCACCTTATCTCCATCAGTATCCGTATTGTCTCATCATCGAACCTCTTCCTGACCGGCCGGGCGGGGTTTCCCGCAACGATGGTGTATGGTTCTACATCCTTCGTGACGACAGCCCCGGCGCCAACAACCGCTCCGTCCCCGATCTTGACACCGGGCAGGATCAAGGCCCTCCGGCCTATCCAGACGTCATTGCCAATCACCACACCGCCCTTCGATATGCGGGTGCCACCTGCAGGCGCTCTTACTTCGGGCCAGGCATCGGCGAAAGCAGCAAAGGGGTATGTCGTTATAAAATCAATTCTGTGGTCTCCGCCAAGCATTATCATGGTCTCAGCCGCAATTGAGCAGAACTTGCCAATTCGGCGCGAAGCTCCGAATTGGCCGACTATCCTGGGGCGCCCGTAGGTGTATTCACCTACTTCTATGTGGTCGCCCTGGATGATGTCTCTCGTGTATCTGGTGTTCCTCCATGTGGGAGGCCTCCGCCGCCTTCTAAGCGTCTTCACTCTCCACCATAGGTAATCCAGATACCTGTTCATGTTCGAGTACTCCCTAGGCACCAACCCTCGGGTCACACCCGCGAGCACGGATGGCCGCTGTCCGCGATTGTAATCGCCGCTCTCTTCGATAAGTTGTCATGGTTAGTTTCAGAAAGCATCGATCTCGGGCAGGACTGCCCGCCCCTTCACGATCCCGTTGAGTATGTGGAGGTCCGTGCTGTCGAACGCTCTCATCAGCAGCACGAGCACTCCGTACACTGCAACGGCTATTACCACAATGGCAGCCAGATTCAGATCGCGTAGATACCACACGAGAACACCCATAACCGCGCTGGATATCAGCACTTTGCCCACGATGGTCGCGCCGAATGTGCCGCTGAACCTGTACTCGGTCCTGAAGAAGATCCAGAAAGCAAGCGATGTTGTCAGCGCTTGGCAGGCTATCGTAGTGGCAGCCGCGCCGACGTAGCCGAACGCGGGAATCAACGCTAGGTTGAGCAGCACGTTGGCAACCGCGCCGACCATAATCAGCTTGGTCGCGGTCAGTTGGCGGTCGATTGCCTGCAACAGCTGCGGAACGAAGTTCGCGTACATGAGTACCACCGACCACACCAGTAGTTGCAGCGCTATCGCCGATTCGGAGTACTCGTTGCCGTAGATCACGAAGATGAATCTCGACGCAAGCACGGCGATGCCCACACCCATCGGAACAGCCAGCATCACGGAATACTTGAAGTATCTCTCGCAGATCAGTTTGAGGGACTCTTTCGACGTTATGAACGATTGCGACATGACAGGAAAGATCGCGAGGCCGAGCATCATCCGCACGGATAGAAGCATCATGACTATCCTGTAGGCGGCGTTGTACCATCCTACAGCCTTATCTGAGTCGGACACCAGACCTGCAATCATGACTGTGTCAATATGATAGTAGAGAGAGACGAACAGCATGGTCAGGACGAATGGCAGCGCCAGCCTGAGAGTGGGCTTCCAGAAACCCCGGTCGATTTGCGCCTTGAGGTTGGACCAGAGGCCATGTCGAGAGAACCTCCATCTCAGAACAATCACGCTGTACACCAGAGTGGCTGCGCTCGCAAACAGGTACAGCGAGGCGAACCCGGTAACGCCGAAGCCGTATTTGATGACAGCGATGACACCACCAAGCATCAGAGCAGCGTTCAGCACCTCGCCCAATCCCCTGTATTCCATCCTTTCGTGTGCCTGGAACATCGAATAGGCGATCTGGTTGAACCCTGCGACTACTATTGAGCCGCCGATCAGATAGACGACAGTGATTGTCTGCTCCGGATAGTCCATGACAGCCTGCCCGATGTTTATGACCAGGGCGATCAATCCGAACGCGAAGGCCGCCAGGATCACTTTGATAAGTCCGACGTTGGCAAGGTATCTGGGAGCGAGAGACTTGTCTCTGGCCACCTGTCTTACGGTCAGGACGGACAGCCCCAGGTCAGGCAGGAAGGCGAAGAGGGCAGTGAATCCTATGGCGAATGACAGGATGCCGAAACCTGCCGGGCCGAGGTAACGGGCAGTGTAGACTCCGCTGAAGAAGAACAGCACATAGGACGCAAGCTGCGCGATCATCAGTACTGCCGAGTTCCTGGCTATGTTGCGTGCGACACTCATTTGCCTGAAACGGGCTCCCAGAGTTACTCACAATAGTTGTGGATTCACGCCTTTAGGTGCATTATAACCCGCAGCTACCGTTCGTAGCCAATTCGCTTGTCGAAGGGTATACGGATAGCCGTTATCACAGGTCACGTACGAGACGATAACATAGGCTTTCCTCTACAAACCATAGATATTTCAGGGGGCAAACGTATAGTAAGATAGTACGCCAAACGCCTGTTGTCGCATCGAGGTTGTTGATGGGCAGAGGCGCCCTCGTTGGTGATCCCCCGACACTGAACTCCTTGATTGGTGCATCCTATTGCGCGTATCTGGTATAATGTTCTGGTGACTGTCGGCAGCTTCCACTCCGATACCCCCCTCCCCCATCCCCAGGGCCCCGCGCCGGAGAATGTGTGTCAAACCTGGACGCCGGAAGCCTTCTCCTTGCTGCCGTCATCCCATTAGCTGAGGTTCAAAAATGAAGGTCTGCCTGCTTACCTACAGGGGCAATATGTACTGCGGTGGGCAAGGCATCTATGTCTACTATCTGGCGAAGGCGCTGCACGAGCTGGGCCACGAAGTCCACATAATGACGGGGCCTCCGTATGCCGATGCGCCCGAGGGTGTGAAGGTGCACAGGATCGAAGGTCTCAATCTCTACGAAACGTACGGCCTGGCCTCGCTCCAACATCCGCTGCGCCTGTTCCATCCAATCAACTTCTATGAAGTGATTGCCACCTCGCTGGGCATGTTCCCCGAGATCAACACCTTCAGCATCAAGGCCTACCTGCGGCTGCGCGAGATAATGGCCAGGGAGAAGTTTGACATAATACATGACAACCAGACACTCGGCTATGGGCTGCTGCTGGCTAAGGGCCTGGGTGTTCCGGTGATCGCTACGATTCATCACCCCATCTACATCGACATGAAGGCTGATCTGGCACAGGCAAGGCACTTCGTAAATAAGCTCAGGCGCATGATGTTCTACTCGTTCCTCGTCATGCAACACTTCGTCGCCAAGCACATGGACAGGGTAATAACCGTGTCCGATATCTCAGCTACCGACACAGCCCGGGTCCTCAAGATCAGTAGGGACCGGGTGAGGGTCGTGCCGAACGGCATAGACACGGCTGTGTTCAACAAGGCCGAAGGTGTCGAGAAAGACCCCAACAGCGTGCTCATGGTTGGGAATACCGAGGACAGGAAGAAGGGTGTGGTGTACCTGTTGAAGGCCATACAGCTGCTGCGCGACGAGATCGACCTCAGGCTTGTGATAGTTGACAGGCAGGGTGACCACACGAGGTATGCGCCGAGGCTGGTGCACGAGCATGGTCTCGAGGACCTGGTCACGTTCACCGGCCGCCTGGATACCCCCGACCTCGTGAGGCGGTACTCCGCCTCGGAGGTTGCGGTAACGGCGTCGGTCTACGAGGGCTTTGGCCTCCCTTGCGCAGAGGCCATGTCGTGCGGCACTCCGGTCATTGCGACCAGGGCTGGTGCTCTACCGGAGGTGGTTGGCAGCGATGGGGCAGGTGTGCTCGTGCCTCCCGCCGATCCGTATGCGCTGGCGGCGGAGATCAAGCGTCTGCTGCTCGATGGCGGGCTGAGGCAGAGAATGGGTGCAACTGCGCGCAAGCGGATCGAGGAGTGCTTCAGCTGGCATGTCGCCGCGAAGAAGACCGTGGAGGTCTACGAGGAGGTTCTCTAGTTGCTCACTGTCGATTTCGAACTCCTGCCGATGCACAAGGGCGAGACGGTGCTGGACCTCGGTTGCGGTCCGGGCCGACACACTTGGCACGTGTGTAAGATGGACGGCTGCACGGTATATGCGATGGACTATGACTCGATCGAGCTCCAGAAGAACCGATACATGCTGGGCCTGATGCACGCCAAGGACGAGGTGAGGAGCAGGTGGGCCATGGTTCAGGGCAACGCCATGGGGCTGCCCTTCAGAGACG
>CAZGDV010000164.1:0-4245 GCA_964524995.1 uncultured Dehalococcoidia bacterium
AGTCCCCGCAGTATGCGCGGCTTGCTCAACTCGTATACCCAGGGCCAGGTCCCGACTTCGATACCTCCGAAATCGGCCTGTACTCTCCAGCCGAAGTTCCCCTTTGTCCAATCATCTACCCTGTGTGGCTTCATCCTGCCCTTGACACCACGCGCGTACTCCTTGCACACCTTCTCCACGCGACGCGTCAGGCCCTTAACCATCCTCTTCCGCTCGTCCACAACGCTCTCGGCGCTCTTCTTGTCGGGCTTGATCCGAGCCTTCTCCTGCCGAACCCTTTCGTCCGCCAGATCACGGATAGCGCGAAACCTCTCCAGCCAGCCCATCGAGCGCCTTCCTATAGGCGAGTGCGAATGCCGCACGCCCTCCCGCCTTTACCAAGCATCCCAGCTTACCGCAGGGGCAGTTCGACTTGAGAGTATAGCACACCCGGCCCATGCTCAACACATGCGCCCAGCCTCGCGGAACGTTCTCAGCTTGACATGCCCACGAACGTCAGTTAACATGCACCAGAACCCTCGGACAAGAGACCCTGATGACCCTCGAGTCGATACGCTTCCAGAAGAAAGACCACGTCGCCTGGCTCACCCTCAACCGACCCACAGAAGGCAACGCTATCGATTCAAGGCTGGCTAGCGAGATCGGTGACGTATGTCAATCGATCAACGAGGACGACGACATCAGGGTCACCATCCTGAGTGGCGCTGGGACCGCATTCTGCTCGGGCCTCGATTTCAGGACACTCCCGTCTCCAGAGCCCGGCGAGTCTGTCCCGGCTAACCCGTCAGCCACGGCCTCCAAAGCACTGGCTTCGTTGAACTGCCCCGTTATCGCAGCTATCAACGGCGACGCCTACGGGGCAGGCCTCGAGCTGGCCCTCGCCTGTGACATCAGGATAGCAGTGGATCACGCGCGGCTCGGCCTGCCGGACACAGCCTACGGCCTGATACCCGGCGGGGGAGGAACGCAGCGGCTGCCTCGGCTTGTCGGGAAAGGTAAGGCCACGGAGATGCTCCTGACCGCTGAACCTATCGACGCTGAAGAGGCCTACCGCTGCGGTCTGGTATGCAAGGTGGTCCCCGCCGAGAACCTCGAGCGTGAGGCGGAGTCGCTGGCGAACACATTGGCATCGCGTGCCCCGATAGCCGTCAGATACGCCAAGGAGGCGATCAACAAGGGCATGGACATGACGCTTGATCAGGGCCTCAGGCTCGAAGCCGACCTTTCATTCCTGCTCCAGAGCACGGAAGACCGGGACGAAGGCATCAAGGCATTCATCGAGAAGAGGAAAGGCCAGTTCGCGGGGAAGTAGGCAACACCAGGGCTCGGCATTGAACGGATCCGCATCATGAGCGCTTTCGAATATATCATCTACGAGAAGCAGGACGGCATCGCCTACATCACCCTCAACCGCCCCAGCGCGCTGAATGCGGTCAACACGAGGATGCGGGACGAGCTGTACGAGGTGCTTCCCGCCATCGATGACGATACAGAGGTGCGTGTCGGCATAGTCAAAGGGGCTGGTGACAGGGGTTTCTGCGCGGGCGCTGACATAACGGAGTTCGGTACGGTGCCCTCGCAGACGATCGGGCGGCAGATCAGGTGGGAGCGCGATCTTTGGGGCCAGTTCCTCGGCGTCTCCAAGCCGCTGATCGTCGCGATACACGGGTTCGCGCTTGGCGCGGGTATAGAGATGTCGATGTGCTGCGATATCAGGATTGCCACCGAGGACGCGCGCTTCGGGCTGCCCGAGGTGGGGATAGGCATGGTTCCCACCGCCGGCGGCAGTCAGACCATGCCCAGACTGGTGCCGTTGGGAATGACTGCGCCAATCGTGCTGACGGGCGAGATGATCAACGCCCAGGAGGCACTGAGAATAGGCCTCGTCAACCGTATCGTGCCGCGAGAACAGCTCATGCCCGTGGCGGAGGAGACGGCCCGCAAGATCATAAGCAACAGCCAGACTGCAGTCAGGTCTGCAAAAGCGGCGATAAGACGCGGGCTCGACCTCAGTCTGGAGCAGGGTCTGGATATGGAAGCCATGTTCTACACCAGGCTGCTTAGAACGGAGGAGGCCCGGATGGGAATCGGGGCCTTGGCAGCGGGCACGAGACCGACGTTTGACGCGAGCTGATGGGTGCTTCCCCGGGGGTGGAACTATGGACGACAAGAGCTTCGACGAGATAGTAGAGGAAATAGCCGACCTTATTGCCAAGGCCAACAAAGTCGTCGTCTTCACCGGTGCCGGCATCAGCACCGAGTCGGGCCTGCCCGACTTCCGAGGGCCTGACGGCCTGTGGGAGAAGTTCGACCCGATGGACTTCACCTATCAGCGCTTCGTGGGCGACCGCGAGGCCAGGAAACGGCTCTGGAGTATGCAGAAGTCCGTCGGCCTCAACTGGCACGATGTGCAGCCGAATCCCGCCCACCACGCCGTGGCCGAACTCGAGAGAATAGGCAAGCTCGACTGCGTGATTACTCAGAACGTGGACGGTCTGCACCAGAAGGCTGGCAACTCGGAGAGCATCGTGATTCAACTCCACGGCAATATGCAGTGGGTGAAGTGTCTCACCTGCGGCGCTCGTCACACGTACGAAGAGGTCGAGCGCTGGCTCGAGTCCGGCGTCGAGGTACCCGACTGTGTTCAGTGTGGCGGTATACTCAAGCCGGAGGGCGTCTTCTTCGGCGAGCCCATGCCCGTCTGGGAGACGATGGAGGCGGAGAAGAGGTCAAGACAATGTGACCTCTGTATTGTCATAGGCTCATCGCTCACGGTCTATCCGGCGGCGATGATGCCCCAGTATGCCGCCAGTTCCGGCGCTACACTGGTGATTGTGAACGACGGGCCCACCGAACTCGATGCGGCGGCCCACGTGCGCACCGGAGGCAAGGCCAGCGAGATCATGTCCAGGGTCGTCCAGAGAGTGAAGGACAAGCTCGGCATCAACTAGTCAAGCGCAAGATAGGAGGTAGAAGCATGAACACAACCGAGTTCCTGATGATAGCGAGCTCAATAGTCCCCGATCGCCCCGCGATGACCTTCGAGGGAAAGTCAACCACTTACGGCGAACTGAACGAACGTGTCAACAGACTGGCCAACCTGCTCCTCAGCTCGGGCGTGCAGAAGGGCGACATGGTAGCCATCCTGCAGGTCAATTGCCCGCAATACGTCGAGACCTATTTCGCGACAGCGAAAACCGGAGCCATCTTCGTGCCCCTGAACTTCAGGGCCAAAGAAGACGAGCTCACGTATATGATCAACAACTGCGAGGCCAAGATCGTCATCGTCGGCGAGCGCTATGTCGAACTGGTCAACAAGATGCGCGCGAACCTCCCCAAGGCCGAGCACTTCATCTGCATCGAGACCAAGCCGGATGGATTCAAGAACTACGAGGAGGAACTGACATCCGCGTCCCCAGAGGATGTGTTCACAGAAGTGGACGACGACGACATAACCATCCTCATGTACACAGCCGGCACAACCGGACGGCCCAAGGGCGTGCCCTTGACCCACAACAGCTTCTCGACGTACGTCCTCGAGAATGTTACACCCGTAGACCCCGAGCTGGAGGAGGTGAACCTTCTCACGGTGCCGCTTTACCACGTGGCCGGCATACAAGCCGTCATGGCCGCCATATATGGCGGCAGGACGCTCGCCATGATGAGACAGTTCGAGGTCAAGGAGTGGATGAAGGCAGTCCAGGACCAGAAGGCCAACCGTGCCATGCTTGTCCCTACGATGCTCAAGCGCATAGTGGACGATCCAGATTTTGACAAGTATAACCTCTCCAGCCTGAAGGTTGTCACATATGGCGCGGCACCGATGCCCTTCGAGGTGATCAAGAAGGCAATCGAGGTCCTCCCCGGCGTCATGTTCATCAACGCCTTCGGACAGACCGAGACTGCATCCACCATTACCAGCCTCGGCCCGGAGGACCACGTGATCACCGGGTCTGAGGAGGAAAAGGCCAAGAAGCTGAAGAGGCTGCAGTCGTCAATCGGGAGACCGATGGCCGACGTGCAGATCAAGATAGTCGACGATGACGGCAAAGAGGTGCCCACCGGTACCGTCGGCGAGATACAGGCCAAAGGCCCCCGGGTAATGGGCGGCTACTGGAAGGACGAGGAGAAGACCAAGAAGGCACTCACCCCTGACGGCTGGCTGCGCACCGGAGACAAGGGCTACGTCGACGAGGAAGGCTACATCTACCTCGCCGGACGTGGCGACGACATGATCATCAGGGG
>CAZGDV010000165.1:0-4209 GCA_964524995.1 uncultured Dehalococcoidia bacterium
AGGCTGCTTATCGCATCCACCAGCAGCAGCTTGTCGAACTCCCTGACCACGGACGCAACAGCAGCGAGGTCACTCGTGACACCAGTCGACGTCTCGTTGTGCGTAACCAGGACCGCCTTGATACCTGGGTCAGCCTGCAAAGCCTTGCGCGCCTCGCCGGGGTCGACGCCCTGGCCCCAGTCGAATCGCACGCGTGTCACGTCGGCGCCGAATCGTTCGGCTATCGTGGCGAACCTGTCCGCGAAGACGCCATTGGCCAGCGAGAGGACCTTGTCGCCTGGAGAAAGGGTATTCACCACGGAAGCTTCCATCGAGCCCGTACCGGAACTCGTCAGTATGAGAACGTCGTTGCCCGTCTGGAAAAGGCGCTTCAGCCGCTCGGTGACGTCCTTGATCAGAGCCGCGAACTCCTTGCCCCGGTGATTGATCATTTGCTTGCTCATCACCTTCAGCACTTCATCAGGGCAAGGGGTAGGGCCTGGAATGCGCAGACTCACTTTGTTCCTCCTCTATGGGCTAGCATAACTATACTGCAAAGTGAGAGTGGGGGTCAAGGTGAGAGCAAGGCGGAAGTCGGTTGCCGCTGGCCGATCCACACCTTGTATTCGGACTCGAAACCCGAACGGCATATTGCGGGGTCGTAGGCCACACTCAACCAAAGGTATTTGCGCGTGCACGGCTTACCTGCTAAAATTGCTCCCAGGAGTCTCTCTCCGTGGTCAACCAACCTGTGCTGGTTCTCAACCAGAACTACGAACCGCTCAACGTCTGCAGAGCACGGCGGGCGGTCGTCATGCTCTGGCAAGGGAAGGCGGAGGTGCTGGAGAATGACTCGACCACGATCCACAGCGCCTGTCTATCGATCGAGATACCGTCGGTAATACGCCTCATATACCTCATCAAGCGTCCCCGCCTGCAGAAGAAGCTCAGCAGGCGCGAGGTCTTCATTCGAGACGCGTTCACCTGCCAGTACTGCGGCAAGGAGGGCAAGACGCTCACCATAGACCACGTTATTCCCAGACACCGGGGTGGTGAGCACATATGGGAGAACGTGGTGAGCGCGTGCGTCGCCTGCAATCAGAAGAAGGCAGGCCGGACCCCCGAGCAGGCCGGGATGAGGTTGCTGCGCAGGCCGGCGACACCGAGGGCGAACAACTACTACTTCACCTTCGATGGCTACCGCAGGCACCCTGAGTGGCGCAAGTACGTCGTCTTCGAGCACTACTGACGCCCCTCACAAGCGCCACAGGCCGGTGCGGTGCGGGCGGGGCCGAGCGTTCCAGACCGAGATTGGTAGGATTTGTCAACTTCGGTTGAAGATCCAGGGGCTGTCCTCAGCTTGACATACCCCCCTTATCTGATATAATTGATAAAGCCCAACCGACCCCACCGGGGCGGGAAGGGATCAAGCGAACGGCAAAAAAAGGTCGCTTGGATCGGCAACGACCGAGACGGCAAATACAGGAAGCCTGGTTAGCCTAGCCTTCTTGGGTCGTGCCTGAGAAGGCTTTTTTAGTCTCTGAGACAGTGACGAAGGACGCGAAGGGTATCACCGCAACCAGAATCGGCTTCATCGGTGCCGGCACCGTCGGCAACGCATTGGCGGTGAGGCTGAGCCGCAAGGGGTATCCCGTTGTCGCGGTGGCCAGCCGCACCAGGGCATCCGCCGACAAGCTGGCGGACAGGGTGCCCGGTTGCCAGGCGTACGAGACCAAGCAAGAGGTCGCCGACATCGCCGACCTCGTCTTCATAACCACCCCGGACGATGCGATAGCGCAGGTCGCCGCAGAGCTCAAGTGGCACGCCGGACAGAGCGTGGCCCATTGCAGCGGCGCCGATTCGCTCGATAGCCTCGAACCCGCGAGGAAGGCGGGGGCTCAGGTGGGCGGGTTTCACCCCCTCCAGACCTTCGCCAGTGTCGAGCACGCTATCGAGAACCTTCCGGGATCGACCTTCGCCCTGGAGACCGAAGGGGAGATGCTGGAGACGCTGAAGCGGATGGCGCTCGATCTTGACGGCAGCTGGATCAAGCTGGGCTCCGGGGACAAGGTGCTCTACCACGCCGCCGCCGTGGTGGCGTGCAACTACCTGGTAACGCTTGTGAAGCTCTCGACGGACCTGTGGCAGGTGTTCGGTGTTGACAGGCCGCAGGCTGTGCGCGCATTGATGCCCCTGCTTCGCGGGACTCTCAACAACGTCGAGAACGTGGGCCTGCCCAACTGCCTCACCGGCCCCATTGCCAGAGGCGACGTAGGCACGATCAACAAGCATCTAGCGGCCCTGTCGCAATCGACACCGGAGCTGCTTTCGACTTATCGCGAGCTGGGACTCCAGACCATCCCCATCGCCCTGGACAAGGGCAAGATCGACGAGGCCAAGGCGGAGGAGATGCGCCGGGTCCTGGCTGAGGCTGGCTAGCAGGAGGTACACGACATGAGGGTAATGCTGAGAGGAAAGATTCATCGGGCAACTGTCACCGAGGCCAACGTGGACTACGAGGGGAGTATCACCATCGACAAGGACCTCATGGAAGCGTCAGACATGCTGCCCTACGAGCAGGTGCACGTGCTCGATGTGGACAACGGCGCCCGGCTGGAGACCTACATCATCGAGGGCGAGCGTGGATCGGGCGTAATCTGCATGAACGGGGCCGCAGCCCGGCTGATCCACGAGGGAGACAAGGTTATCATCATCTCCTACCAGACCGTATCCGATGCCGATGCGCCGCACGTAGAGCCGAAGGTCGTCTTCGTCGACGAGAAGAACCGCATCGCGCACAAGGAGAAAGAGGTCTGCTCGCCGTTCAAGGTGAGGTAGCAGCTAGACACTACCCGGGCGTTCAGTCACAGAGGGGAGGAAGTCGATGAGGGTATCCATAACGCAGATACGGGAGATGAAGCAGAAGGGCGAGAGAATCTGCATGCTCACGGCCTATGACTACTCCACGGCCAAGCTGATCGACGAGGCCGGGATACCCCTGATCCTTGTCGGCGACAGCCTGGGCATGGTGGTCCTGGGCTACGAATCGACGATCCCCGTGACCATGGACGAGATGATCCATCATACGAAGGCGGTCGTCCGTGGTGCCAAGAACGCCCTCATAGTAGGCGACATGCCCTTCATGACCTACCAGGTATCGGTCGAGGAGGCCCTGCACAATGCCGCACGCTTCATCCAGGAGGCCGGTTGCCAGGCGGTGAAGCTCGAGGGCGGCGAGTTCATGGCCGACACCGTGAAGCGGGTTATCACCTGCGGCATACCCGTGATGGGCCATATCGGCCTCACCCCTCAGTCCATCAACCAGCTCGGCGGCTACAAGGCCGTCGGCAAGACGCCGGATGCGGCGATCAGCCTGGTGAAGGACGCCAAAGCCCTCGACGAGGCCGGCGTCTTTGCAATCGTCCTCGAATGTGTACCGGAACCGCTAGCCAAGATCATCACCGAGAGAGTCAACGCGCCGACCATAGGCATAGGCGCGGGCAGGTATTGCGGCGGTCAGGTCCAGGTGGTCAGCGACGTCCTGGGCCTGTACTCCGATTTCGTTCCCAAGCACGCCAAGCAGTACGTGAAGCTGGCCGAGGATATCAAGAAGGCCACCGCAGACTACATCTCAGAGGTCCAGGCCGGAGACTTCCCCACCGACAGGCAGTGCTTCGCCATAGACGAGGGCGTCATTGCCGAAGTCGAGAAGTCGGTCTAGGATCGGAACAACCCCTTAATGGAAGTAGTCCATACAATCGAGGAAATGAGGGACGTTCGGGACAAGTACACCGGGTCCCTCGGGTTCGTTCCCACGATGGGCTACCTCCACGAAGGGCACCTGGAACTGGTACGCCGGGCCCGCGCTGAGAACAGCCGCGTCGCCGCCAGCATCTTCGTGAACCCCACTCAGTTCGGCCCCAAAGAGGACTACGCAAAGTACCCGCGCGACACGAAGCGCGACCTGCACCTGCTCGACCAGGAGGACACCGACATCGTCTTCATGCCCAGCGCCGAGGAGATATACCCGCCGGGCTCTTGCACCTGGGTGGACGTAGAGAAGATCACAGAACCGCTGGAGGGAGCCGTGCGACCGGGCCACTTCCGGGGTGTGGCCACCGTGGTTGCCAAGCTGTTCAACATCGTCCAGCCCACGAGGGCGTACTTCGGGGATAAGGACGCCCAGCAGCTCGCGGTGATCAGGAAGATGGTGGCCGACCTGAACATGAA
>CAZGDV010000166.1:0-4209 GCA_964524995.1 uncultured Dehalococcoidia bacterium
CTTTCTGAGGCAACTATACCACCTTCGGTAACATTTATTATCAGTCAATTCGGCCAGTTGACTGTTGTTGTCTCTACCTCTATACTGGATGCCGCCCCCACGACAGGGGCGTTTCTGTACCCGACCCTCCCAGTGCCCCCGTCGTGATCGGCCGTTGGCGAGCAAGGAGGCCCATCTTGGATTTCCGCTTCACCCCCGAACAGGAAGAGCTACGCAAAGCATTCGACGACTTCTTCCGCGAGGAGATGAAGAACGCGCCTCCGGAATGGGGCACGTCGATGGAGGCGATGTTCGGCCTCGATGTGTGCTGGGATTTCCACAAGCAGATGGCCAAGAAGCTCGCGGCGAAGGGCTGGCTGACCCGCCCATGGCCGAAGGAGTACGGCGGGGAGGAAGCTCCCTTGATCGAGCAGTTCATATTCAGCGAGGTGCAGGGCTACCATCGGGGCGCCGGAGTAGACCCCTGGGGAATACAGATGCTGGCCCCGACCCTGCTGGTGAGCGGCAACGACGAACAGAAGAGGGAACACCTTCCCTACATCGCACGAGCCGAGCGGTTCTGGACCCAGCTCTGGAGCGAGCCGGGTGCTGGTTCAGACCTCGCCTCACTCACAACCCGAGCCCGAAGAGACGGGGATGACTACATCGTAAACGGCCAGAAGATATGGACTAGCGGGGCCCACAGAGCAGACTGGGGATTCCTGCTGGCAAGGACCGACCCCGAAGCGAAGCGCAGCCGGGGCATCTCGTTCTTTCTGCTCGACATGAAGACCCCCGGCATCACCATACGGGCTGTGCCCAGCTTGGAAGGCTCCCACCTATTCAACGAGATGTTTCTCGATGACGTCCGCATCCCGGTGCGCAACAGGGTCGGCGAGGAGAACCAGGGTTGGCTCGCGTCACAGATGACCTCTAACTTCGAGAGGTCTATGATTATGCTCTTCGCTTTCCTGCAGCGCGAGTTGGAAGAGCTGGTCGAGTTCTGCCAGCAGACCGAGTGGGATGGCCAGCCGCTGGCGAGCAACCCACTTCTCAGATATCGACTCGCTGAGCTGTCGATCGAGATCGACGCCGGGCGAGCGTTCGCCTACTCGGTGGTTTGGCGGCAGCACACACAAGGTCTGGTAGCTGCCGGACACCTGGCCGCTGCAGCCAAGGTGTTCGCCACGGAGCTGAACCAGAAGTTCACATACATCGGCAGCCAGATTATCGGCCTGTACGGACAGGTGTCCGATAGCAGATGGGCCCCTCTCCGGGGCAAGTTCGAGAAGGAGTTCCAACAGTGCACGAGCCTCAACATGGGCGGTGGCACATCAGAGATAATGAGGAACCTCGTATGTACACTGGGGCTTGGACTCCCCAGAAGCTGGTAGCCAACAACACAAATCTCAGGAGGAAATAGAAGTGACCGAACTGCGTGAAGTCGTAATGGTAGATTATTGTCGGACGCCACATGGCCGGGGGAGCACTAAGAAGCCTGGGTTCTTTGCGCACATGCGCGGCGACGACCTGGCCTGCTATGTCGTCGAGAAGCTCTTCGAGCGAACTAAGCTCGAGAGGGACATGATCGACGAGGTCACCATGGGCTCCCCGAACCTGACAGGCGAACAGCAGAACCCCGGCAGAACTGTGGCGCTGCTGACCTGTCGCTTGGAGACGCGTGCGCTCAGCGTAGACCGGGCATGCACATCGAGCATGGCGGGTGCCCAGTTCGCGATCATGGCAATACAGCTCGGTCTGGAAGACATAGCTATCTGCGGCGGGGCCGAGAGCTGCTCTCACTTCCCCATTCCGTTCTGGACCGTCGACACCGACATGAACAAGATGATGGAGGAGGCGATAGCCACCGGCGCGATCTCGCGAGGGCTCCCCAACGACAGGCTCTGGCAGGTAGTCGAGACCGGCGCAATGATAGCCATGGGCATTACCGCTGAGAACCTCGGCGCGATGTACAACATCAGCCGCGAGGAGCAGGACCAATGGGCACTCAAGAGCAATCTAAGTGCGGCTGCCGCCTACCAGAAAGGCTGGTTCAAGCGGGAGATCCTGCCCATGGAGGGAAAGCTGGCCGATGGGACCACCAAAATCGTCGACTACGACGAGGACGTCAGGGCCGACACTACCATCGAGAGGCTGCGTACCCTGCCGACCATGTATAAGGAGAATGGGACGGTGACAGCCGCCACTTCATCGAAGCAATCCGACGCAGCCGGGGCGGCGGTGTTCATGACCAAGGAGAAGGCACGCGAACTCGGCCTCGTGCCCATGGTCACAGTACGGTCGCTCGCCTGGGAGGCCTGTGACCCGGCGATAATGGGCTACAGCGCCACCATGGCGGCGGAGAAGGCTGTCAAGAGGGCCGGGCTCAAGCCGGATGATATCGAGCTATGGGAGTGCAACGCCGCCTTCGCAGTACCGCCACTGGTACAGTGCAAGCTGATGGGTATACCACACGACAGGATGAACGTCAACGGGGACGCGCTGTGCATCGGCCACCCCATCGGAGCCAGCGGCATACGCATGGTCGGCACACTCACCCATGAGATGCTAAGGCGCGGCGCGAGATGGGGCTGCGCCAACATTTGCGGTGGCTACGGCCAGGGTACCGGTATGGTAGTGGAGAGGGAGGACTACTGGGACGGCCACCGTGCTTGGGAAGTCGAAACTCCTTGGAGAGGTTGGCCATGGATCTCGACCTAACCGAAGAACAGGAAATGCTGCGCAAGACGGCCAGGGACTTCCTGGAGAAGGAGTGCCCGAAGAGCCTTATCCGGGAGCTCGAGGAAGAGGAGAAGGGCTACTCCCCCGAACTCTGGCGTAAGATGGCCGAACTGGGGTGGATGGGGCTCGTGCTTCCCGAGGAGCATGGTGGGATGGACATGGGCTTCATGGACCTCATCATCTTACTCCAGGAGATGGGGCGGAACATACTGCCGGGCCCCTTCTTCTCCACAGTTGTACTGGGTGGAATCCCGATCCTCCTCGCGGGTACAGACGAGCAAAAGAAGGAGTTCCTGCCCGAGATCGCAGATGGCGAGTTGATCATGACCATGGCCTGGCTGGAGCCGAGCGCCAGATACGATGCTGCGGGAATAGCAGCCAAAGCCAGTGCCAAGGGCGACGAATACGTGGTCAACGGCACCAAGCTGTTTGTCGAGAACGCGCACATAGCCGACTTCATGGTCTGCGCCGCCAGAACCAAGTCGACGAAGAACCCGGAGGAAGGCATCACGCTACTCATCGTCGATGCCAAGAGCCCCGGAATTAAGATCGAGGTCATGCCCACCATTGGTGCAGACAAGCTATGCGAAGTCGCCTTCGACAACGTCAAGGTGCCCAAACAGAACGTTCTGGGGGAGGCGGACAAGGGATGGCCGTTGCTGTCAAAGATGATTGAGCACGCCGCCATCGCCAAATGCGCCGAGATGGTCGGCGGGGCTGAGGCATCCCTGGACATGACGCTTGCCTACGTCAAGGAGAGAGAGCAGTACGGGAGGCCGATCGGTAGCTTCCAGGTCATACAGCACTACCTGGCCAATATGTGGACCAAGGTCGACACCAGCCGTAACATACTATACCTTGCCGCGTGGAAGCTGGCCGAGGGCCAGCCAGCAGCCAGAGACATCGCCACGGCCAAGGGCTGGATAAACGAGGCATACAAGTTCGTCACCGAGAGAGCCGTCCAGTGCCACGGGGCCATAGGCACAACCCGTGACCATGATATCGGGCTGTACTACCGCAGGTCCAAGTCGACGGAGCTCGCTTTCGGCGACACCGACTTCCACGTCGAGACGGTGGCGAGGGAGTTGGGGCTTTAGACCACCGCAGACAACCGGGAGGAAGACAGGATGGACTTCAAGTTCACCGAGCAAGAAGAGGCCTTCAGGAAGGAGGTCCGCGACTTCCTTCACGCGGAGCTGGGATCGAAGTACCTGGGCCGGACTCCAATGGAGATGTTCCGTCCCGACTTCAGCCGCAAGCTGGGCCAGAAGGGCTGGCTGGGCGTGGGTTGGCCCAAGGAATACGGCGGCCTGGGCCGCCCGTACATGGAGCAGTTAGCATACAGTGAGGAAATGCTTTACAACAGGGCGCCCGCGGCGGCTCACATTCTCGGTCAGAATATGGTCGGGCCAACCCTGATCAACGTCGGCAGCGAAGAGCACAAGAAGGAGTTCCTGCCCAAGATACTGAGCGGGGAGGTGACCTTCT
>CAZGDV010000167.1:0-4189 GCA_964524995.1 uncultured Dehalococcoidia bacterium
AACAAGGTAGTCGTAGCGGAAGCTGCGGCTGGATCACCTCCTTTCTAGGGAGTCAAAGGGGCCTAGCCCCAAGATTCCTAGGTCGGTCGATGGAGACACCTCCATCGTGGTTACAGCACACCACTTTCCTTCCACTATCCAGAGGTTAAGGTAACCCGCCGCAGTAAGAGTTGCTTCTGTGTCCCGCCTTACGTAACTTCGCTTATCCGCGCCAATCGCCACTGGACCTGCTCGAAATTGACACTACTGGCAGTTTTGTGCTACTATCCGCCAGGCGGGCAGCAACGTGGTCGGTATTCCTTCAAGGTCGATAATCATGGATCTCTTCGTTCCTTCGCAAGGTATATGGCTGGATGGGAGTTATGTGGGGTGTACTATTCCGTCTTTTTGTAGGCTTGTTTATCGGCGGCGCGGGGGTGGGGATAGGGATCGCGATCGCCAGCACGAGTGAGCATCTCAGTGCACTAGTATTCGGGTTGGCGTTTGGCATCGGCGGCTACGCCGTAGGGTATCTCGTAGCACCCTTCACCGCCCGTCCTTTGGGATGGATAAAGAGGCGATACATTCGTGTATCTGATATTCTGCCCACCGAGAATATCGTCGCAGCCAGCGTCGGTCTGGCCTTCGCACTCGTCCTGGCAGCGCTTCTGGCCGTCCCTCTGTCCAACCTGAGCGGCGTATGGGGTGATATCAGCCCCTTCATCGCTGCCGTGATCCTCAGTCTCTTCTTCGTACCGATCATGGCCGTTCAGGGGCGTCCCGTACTGCGTTTCTTCTTCCGAACATCCCCGATCGCCTCCGCGCAGGGCGACTCCAGCAACGACCAGATCATCCTCGACACCAGTGCCATCATAGACGGGCGAATCGCGGACGTCGTCCAGACCGGTTTCGTCCAGGGCACGCTAGTCATACCCAGGTTCGTGCTCGACGAACTCAGGCACATCGCCGACTCCAGCGACCTCATGCGGCGCACTCGCGGACGCCGGGGCTTGGAGATGCTCAATCAGCTGCAGCGCGGCTCAGACGTGCCCGTACAGATATCCGACGCCGATTTCCTCGATACGCTAGAGGTGGACTCGAAGCTGGTGAAACTGGCCAAGATGCTGCGATGTTCCATCGTCAGCAATGACTACAATCTGGGCAAGGCGGCCGAGCTGGAAGGAGTGAGAATCCTCAACATCAACGAGCTGGCCAATGCCCTGAAGCCCGTCGTACTGCCCGGTGAGGACCTGGCTCTGCGCATAGTGCAGGAGGGCAAGGAACCGGGACAGGGTGTCGGCTTCCTCGACGATGGGACAATGGTCGTCGTCGAGAACGGACGCAAGTACCTGAATACGGACCTGAGTGTAGCCGTGACCAGGGTTCTCCAGACCTCGGCGGGCAGGATGATATTCGCGCAGCCCAAAGGCCATGTTGAAGAGAGAGCCCGTTAATAGGGTCGGCGCCATAATAGTGGCCGCAGGCACCAGCCGACGCATGGAAGGCGTCGATAAGCTTTTCGCCCCATTGGACTCCGTGCCTGTTCTCGCAAGGGTCATGTCCACTTTCCAGAGTTGTGCCTGCATTGATCAGATCGTGCTCGTCCTCGCGAGGAAGAACCTCGAGAGGGGTCGCAGGCTGGTCAGGGAGAACGGTTGGACAAAGGTCGTGTCCGTGTGCCCAGGTGGGCTGAAGCGACAGGACTCGGTCAACGAGGGACTTCGACGGCTCACGGACTGTCAATGGGTAGTGATCCACGACGGGGCCAGGCCCCTCGTCGACAGTGGGCTCATCGAGAGGGGGCTTTCGGCTGCGAACGAGAGTGGGGCTGCCATCGCGGCCGTGCCGGTCAAGGAGACTGTGAAGATCGTCTCGCGCCGTGGCTTCATCCAACAGACGCCGGCCCGCCAAACCCTGTGGATGGCGCAGACCCCGCAGGTCTTCCGTTACGACTTGATCCGCGAGGCCTACGCCCAGGCACAGGAGAAGGCCACCGACGACGCCTCCCTTGTGGAGGGCTTGGGACACAAGGTCGAGGTCTACATGGGTTCCTACCGAAATATTAAGATAACGACGCCCGAGGACCTGACCATCGCCCGCGCCCTCTGTGCCGATGGCCGGTAGGCCACGTCACCCCAAAGATATGCGGATTGGATTCGGCTTCGACGCTCACCGCCTTGTGCACGAACGCCCGCTGATACTGGGCGGCGTCGACATACCCTTCGACAGAGGCCTCGAGGGTTGGAGTGACGCCGACGTTCTCATCCATGCAGTCATCGATGCCCTGCTCGGCGCGGCGGCCCTCGGCGACATCGGCATCCACTTCCCCCCCAACGACCCCGCTTACAAGGACATCTCCAGTCTGGTCATCCTGAAGCGGACGGGTGAGCTGTTGGGCTCAAGCGGTTGGCGCGTCGGGAACATCGATGCTACAATAGTAGCCGAAGCTCCTCGTATCTCCCCCTTCTCGGACCGCATGAGACAGAACATCGGCGAAGCTTTGTCTGTCGACATGCGCCGGGTGGCGATCAAGGCCACCACAGTGGAGGGTATGGGTTTCGCGGGGCGGGAAGAAGGCATTGCCGCCTTCGCGGTGTGCCTGATAGAGGAAGCCTGATGCGGATATCCGACACCCTCACCGGCAAAAAGGAAGAGTTCACACCCCTGAGTGACGAAGTACGGATGTATGTCTGTGGTGTCACTCCCTACTCGGCCTGCCACCTGGGCCATGCCATGAGCTTCATAATCTTCGATACCATCAGGCGCTATCTCGAGTTCCGAGGCTACCCGGTCAAGTACGTCCAGAACTTCACTGACGTCGATGACAAGATCATCGCGCGTGCCAACGAGCTCGGCGTCACCGCTAGGGAGATGGCCGGCGAGTACATCCAGCGGTACTTCGAGGACATGGACGCCCTCAACGTGAAAAGGGCCGACGTATACCCGTGGGCCACTGAAGAGATCCCCAAGATGATAGAGGTGATCCGGGGACTGATCGATAAGGGTTACGCCTACGAGACCGGAGGCGACGTCTACTTCCGCGTCAAGAGCGACCCGGACTACGGCAAGCTGAGTCACCGCAACCTCGATGAGATGATGGCTGGCGCGCGAATCGAGGTGGACGAGGCCAAGCAGCACCCGCTGGACTTCGCCCTCTGGAAAGCCACCAAGCCCGGCGAGCCGTACTGGGACAGCCCGTGGGGCAACGGGAGGCCGGGGTGGCACATCGAGTGCAGCGCCATGTCGCTAAGGTACCTGGGTGAGACGCTGGACATCCACGGCGGCGGCCAGGACCTCATCTTCCCTCATCATGAGAACGAGATCGCGCAGTCGGAGTGCTTCACAGGAGTGAAGCCGTTCGTTCGGCACTGGATTCACAACGGCCTCATGCAGCTCGGCGAGGACAAGATGAGCAAGTCCACAGGCACGCTCGTCACCATCACAGACGCCCTGCAGAAGTACAGCGCCGACGCCATCCGCCTGTGGGTGCTGAGCTCGCACTACCGGAGCCCGCTCGTATACTCCGAGGAGTCGCTCGAGGCAGCCGAGAGGGGTGTCGAAAGGATGCGCCGCGTCGCACATATCGAGGCCCACCGGGGCAACCCGGCCTCGATCGATGCAGAGGGGTCTCGTCAGCTCTTCATAGAGGCGATGGATGACGACTTCGGCAGTCCCCAGGCCAGCGCCGTCCTCTTCGACCTGGCCCGAGAGATCAACCGGGCGCACGACCAGGGCGAGGACGTCAGTGATGCACAACATATCCTTGTCGAGCTGGCCGCTGTGCTCGGCCTCACGCTGAAGGAGCCGGCGGCGGTCCTGCCGCTTCAAGACATCGAAGCCCTTGCCGCCAAGTACGGCTTCACGCCCGACGCTTCCGCGCAGGGTGACCAGCGCGCGACGGTGTGCATTCAGGCGCTCATCGACAAGCGAACCGAGTCGAGGAAGGCGAGGGACTTCGGCCTTGCCGACGCCATACGCGCCGACCTCGTGGCTATCGGTGTCAACCTGGAGGACACACCCCAGGGCACGGTGTGGAAGTACAAGAAGCCCTGACCCTTTACCTCGCGGACTCCACGGTCACCCCGGCTTGTCCAAGCACCCTCCATTCAGTATAATTGCGCCGTCGGACACCCCGCCAGCGTAGCTCAGAGGCAGAGCAGCGGTTTTGTAAACCGCGGGTCGTGGGTTCGAATCCCTCCGCTGGCTCCAC
>CAZGDV010000168.1:0-4072 GCA_964524995.1 uncultured Dehalococcoidia bacterium
GGCTCGAAGAAAGTGAGAGCCCTGGCGGTAGGGCTGTTCCTGGCGTTCGTCGGGGCTATGCTGGTAAGTTCGTTTCAATACATAGCTGATCACAGATGGTTCTGGGACATTGCTCCGTTGGTCAGCATGCTCGCAGTACTTTCAGCGGCCGTGGGGGGCTCGCTGGTAGGCTACAGCCTTGTCGGAGTTCAGCAGAGACGGATGTGGCTGGTACAGCTTGGCGTCATCCTCGGGGTAGCCTGGATTGCCAGCGGGACGGCGGCTGCAGCGCTGGGCTTCCTGGGCATGAACCACCTGCCTGCCGGCTACATTGGCTGGGACAGCTATCACGGCACGTGGTTTGTGGGTCGGGTGACAATCAGCCTTCTCCAGTTCGCCACAGTGGCCGGGCTGGTTGCAGGTTTCTCCATCTGGTTTGGCCTGGCTCCAAGAGCCCATTGGGGCTTGGCACATCTGCCCATCAGTACAAGGTCTAGAGTAGACGACTAGCTGCAGGGCCGCGAAGGCCGTCAAGTAGGCTCCGTCCGGTTTCTCCATCGGGCGAGCCTTACATTCGCGTCCGTTTCACAGCATCTTCATGCTTCCCCAACAGCTCCGCGCAGTGCTTCATACGGCCCCTGTCCTGTTCAGCCATATCCATGAGAACGCGTGTGGTGCACCCTCGGACCTGAGGGCCTTGGTGAAAAACGTATACTTACGTGCTAACCTTTTGGCCCTTTCTTCGTTTCAAGTGTTTAGGCGAAATAAGGAAGACTGAAGAAAGGAGGTGATTCAGCAAGATGAGTAAGCGTGTCAAGATCATCATGGTTACCGTTGCCGTTGTCCTCGCTCTCACTCTGGCCCTCACAGCCGTTGCCTTCGCTTCGGAGCCGGATGATAGCGAAGCTGCCTCCGAAGGGCCGTGGCAGACGTACATGGGCAAGGTGGCAAACCAGCTCGGGATCGATGAGGAACAGCTACAGGCTGCCTGCAATGCCGCGTCCCAGGAGATGAGGGATGAGGCCATAGAGCGGTTCCTGGAACGGGCGGTCGAAGAGGGCTGCATCGACGAGCAGGAGTCCGCCGAGATCCTGGAGTGGTGGAACGACAGGCCGGCTGCGGTGGACGGCCTCGCCGAATGTATGCGGCCTCAGATGGGAATCAAGAGCCGTGTCCAGCACCGGCTGATCAGCCCCGGCCCGTGGCAGGGCCTCGGATTCTGCAAGTAGGTGCTGCAGGCGAATACCGTGCTCGGGGGAGCCAGCGTATCGCTGAGTTCCCCCATTGCTTGTTCAACTCCGAAAACACCACGCGCCGGGACGCGGCTGAATGCCGGTGACCGCCCTGCGGGCTAGGGCTGCGACGGCTTGCGAAGGCGCTGGGCCCACCTGCTCTGCCATCGCTGGAGCTTGATCCTGCCCTCGTGGTCCAGCAGGTTCTTCAACTGCTCGAGGTTCTGACACCTCTGGCACGCCTGCCACGCCAGGGCTATATCGCGCGGCGACTTGCCGACGATGCCGTCCTGCCTTTCCATCAAGATTACAAAGGCCACCAGCGCCAGCTGATGCAACTACGCACCTCGCGAGCGGGTTTGACATATGTTGACACAAGAATGGTGGTTTAGGCAAGGGGTAGTACGCGGCTTCCGGGCGCGAGACGGCTGGTGGTCTAGCCCGAGCGCTCGCCCGGCCCGATATTCGCCGGACACAGGCTCTCGCCGGGGCAACTGCGGCACATAGTGCGGTCGAAGATGCCCATCCTTACGCAATCCCAACATGGTGTTGCCTCCGCGCCGCAGGCGGGACAGTCCATCGCCGGAGGCGAGATACCATTGCCGGGATTGCCGACCGTCGGGTTCGGCTCGACATACATGTAGCCGCAGAGCTGACAGTACCAGTATTTGGGCTTCATGGGGCATCTCTCAAGAGTTGCCTTCAGAGCGAGCAGGCTTGCCCGGGTGGGCGCGGCTTCAGTATATCACACGGCGGTGCGCTCGCCGCCCCACCCCTTCGTGGCAGACGACCTTGACCGCCCTCCCTCGATTTTGATAGGCTCGGCTCTGTGAGGACTGTGCTGCTGCTCCTGTCGCTCTTGCTCCTGTGCCTGTTGGTGGGTTGTGGCGTTGCTGGCCCACCGGACACGGTTGGCGCGCCAGCACCGTCGCCGACGATGGCCGAGCCCTCGGCAACTGATCCAACGTCCATTGAGCGCCCTACACCCCGGCCAACGCCCACATGGTCCGCGCCAGAGGGATGTTCTGCCGCCGGTGCCACGGTACACCGAGGAGAGCAACCACCCTACTCCGGGACAGGGTCGGTGATGGAAAGGGTACATCTCGTCGACAACCCCGGCGCGGAGGACCCGACCTGGGAGGAGCTGGTGGCCTTCCTGCTGGCTGATGGCACAGACAGGAGGGAGTACGTCTCGGGCAGCTTCGTATGCGCGGACTTCGCGGAGGAGCTGCACAACAACGCCGAGGCGGCGGGCTTGAGGGCAGCGTACGTCGCGGTCGCATTCCATGACGAATCGCCAGGTCACGCCCTGAACGCTTTCTGCACAGTGGATAGGGGCCTCGTGTTCGTAGACTGCACTCATAGCAGTGACTTCGATGCCAGTCCCGGTGAGAGCCGGGAGCTGTACGGCATACCCACCGGATGGGACAAGGTAGCATACGTGGATATCGGTAGGGTGTACGGGCTGGTCAGTCTCGAGGAGGCTGTCTGTCCGGCCTATGAATGCTACGAGGATCACAAAGCGCTTGCCGACAGCTTCGTCAGAGAGCTCGAGGAGTACAACGCCGAGGTTGATGCCTACAATGACTGGGTGGGAGGCCAAGTGTTCATCGAGGGATCAGATGAGCACCGACAGGCGACCGAGTGGCAGGCGCATCTGGAGAGCCGGGCGGAGGAGCTGGACGCGCTCGGAGACAGCCTGGGGGCCTTCTGGCAACCGATGGGCACAGTGATGGAGATCGACATCTACTGGTAACGGAGGCGGGGCGCTCGTCGGCTAGTAGATGGCGTAGGCAACCGGAATAAGCAGCACCGTCGCGATACAGAGGATGGCACCGATGGCCAGGAGGACGATGGCCGGCCATCCGATGATGCCGAACGGCGGGCACTCGAAGCAGAAAGCACCGATGACGGCGATAAGGCCGAAGAACGTGCTGCCTGCCGAAGCCGATCTTGCCAGTGCTTCCCTTCGTCGACCCAGACATCGAGCCGACTTTGCGCAGGCTAGCCTGTTCAATCTTGAACCTCCAACCGGAGCAGTGATCAAAGTATAGCAGGGCTCGCTTGACTGTCAATGCCAGCCAAGTGATGTTATCCTACCAGTGGCTCTGCCACGATGCTGCCTCCAAAGTACTGGTCGCACCAGTACTTTCGTGGGATTGCTCGCCTGTGCGCAGCCGTGCAAAATGGTAGCACGGTCGCTTCGAAGCCCCAGGATTGCTTCACACGGTGAGGTGGTGCTGGGGTCTTCCTTTTGTGGTAGCCGGAGCGAGCTGGCCGAAGAGGATCAAACGAGCGCGGACGTTAGGAGTTGCGCGCATATTTGTCTATGATTTCGTTGAGCACCCGCTGAGTCTTCGTCGGGCTCTTCACGTTCTTCCACTCGATCTCCACCTTGGCCTCACCCGCAGTAGCGACCCTCACGGTCCCGAAATCGTTCATCCTTCCGAACACTGAGACCTCGACATACACGGTCTGCACCTTGCTCAGAGGGCAGTCCACATAGGACTTACTCACTACGCCTGTCTGACAGATAACGCGCCGGTTTGTTGCGGCGTATATGGTGTACTTCCAGCGGAGCCAGGTCAGGCCCATCCAGGCCATGCCCGCAGCCCAGACAGCCAGGACAACGAAGATCACTTCCATGCGCTGGACATACGCATACAGGATTAAGCTGAGCGCCATCAGCATCAACATGAGAGAGGCTGGCCCCATCATCCGTATCCAGAGCAGGGGTCGTGTCTCGTAGAGAGGCAACTCTCCCTCGGTGAGAATGCCCCTGGGGAAGGCGCTGGGACCGTAGCTGCCGTAGTCCTTGAACTCCTCGGCCTGAGGCTCCTTGCATTCGCCTCTATCCACAG
>CAZGDV010000169.1:0-3888 GCA_964524995.1 uncultured Dehalococcoidia bacterium
TCTCGACAGGGCAGCGTGAAACCAGGATCGAAACGGGTTTTTCAACAGCCCCACACAACACCGATTCCCACGTTGGCTCTAGGGGGCAGCCCTGGGCGAGCTTCGGGGACGTTGTTAGCTTTATTAGCTTGTTGCGGACCTAGTGTTGAGTCGGCCAGTATCTCTTCTCCGGTCTCGGCTGCCGCTCGCTGGATCGAAGTGACTCACCCTTACTGTCATCCGATATGGATCGATGGTGCCGGGAAGACGCTCAAGAAGCTAATAAAGCTACCTACGTCCCCAAAACCGCACCAGTCGTGCCCGGACAGTGCTCATCATCGATGATTATGGGGCTTACCTGAGAGCGAAACGGCAATGGATCCGGCGTGACGAAGAGGCTCAGGCGAGATACCGAAGGCATCGGTGGCAGGTTGAGGGCAAGCATGGTGAGGCGAAGACTCAACATGGTCTCCGCAGAGCCGTCCGCCGGGGTCGCTGGAACGTGGCCATCCAGGTCTATCTGACGGCCGCCGTGATGAATCTGAAGGTCCTTGCAGGCCTTCTTTTGGGGTTACTGATCCGAGGAAGCAGGCCTCAGTATGCCACAGGGAGGCTCTCGGCCTCCGCTAATCGAGATTCCGGTTGCCATCGCGGGATTCACGAGCCACTTGATCTCGCCGCCTGAGTCGACAACCGAACAGGGGTTTCTCAACAGCCCCACAGACTACTCATCAGCGTAACCGCCGGTTCTGTTGATGATTGAGTCAGCGCAGATTCCCGTGAACGCGTCGCCAGCCATCCCCTCTGGCCTGGCTGGATTGTCTCTCCCGGCTAGGATCCCGGTGTCGATCGGCACCACACTCCAAGCGTGCAGTCGTCACCTGGACACGCAGTTCCTGAAGTGAGTGGTCCGTCTCGAAACACCGATTGCCACGCCTACTACGGGCTCGGCAGGAGGCCAAAGCTCTTATGGCATCAGAACCGCGAAATCACCAACCTGCCGCCTGCATGACGCGCGGCGCAGAAAAAAGCTTGACACCGGGCAATCCCATGGGGGAAGTTTAGCCATCGTTGTCCGGTGCAGAAACGTTCGTCTTTGGACGGACATCTCAGAGTGCAGGATGCCGGGGATGAAGTGCCGGGTACAATCGGTGTAGAGCAGGTCGAATCCAAGGTGAAGCGCCCCCACCACCCTCGCGTCGGAGGTGAGCGAGAATGAGCCCGAGAGTCATCAAAGGTGTCTTCTATGGGGTCGCCGTATTACTGGCGGCGATCTTCGTTTGGCTTCTTCTTCGAGACTTGGATGGCAAGTGGGTGACATATGGTGGACTGGGAACCTTGATGGTACTCCTCTCCCTTGCGAGGGCATTCGTCACGGCCGATGCGGACGAGATCAGTTTCCAGTGGCAACGACAGAAGAGAAGACTCCCGCTGGTGTCGAAGGCACTCCTATACCTAATGGTGGCCGGGGTGGTCGCTGTCAATGTCTCACAACTTGTTGTCTTGAGTATGGGAGGCGCCGACCGCGGAGCGAGTCAGCGTGCAATCTCCGTGCTCACAATGTCGACGATCCTCATTCTCTACTTGTACGCGAGGAACCTGAAAACCAAGAAGCTTGAGTTCCAGAAGAACATACTCCACGAGATGAAAGGGATCACAGGCGAGACCCTTGCCGCCCTGCTTCTTGCCTGACAGCGGATCTACTGTTGGCATGCTCCGGACAGGTGCGCGACTCGCGAGATTGAGAGGGCAACATGTTTACGCTTAGTCGTGGCCGGTTCAGCTCTAGCTGCCGGCTCTCCACAAAGGGACACACTGACATGCATGGGGCGTGTTCGCAGTGCACCAAGCGATGAAGGAGGTATGCCGGATCAAGAGCGTGATAGACTCTTCCCCGGCTGGGGCGACAGCGTGTGCATTTGAACTGTCAGTCGTGCGATGGCCGCTTCCTGCTGCCTCTTTTCGCTCTGAGATCATGGGAGTCGATTTCCAGCATGGAGCGAGAAGATGACGCCCGAGGAGTACTTTCGTCGCCTGGAGAGCTTACTCGGTTCGGCACTCAAAGGAGCAATAAACACAGGTCTCCTGAGAGGACGGTCGAAAGCACGGGGTGAGGTTGCAGCCTTGTTTCTGCCAGACTTCAATGAAAGGAGGCTGAGGCTTATCGCGTGCGACCCATACAACCATCTGTACAAGAGCGCAGTGGGGGGCGAACCAGGCTCATACGAATTCAGCGTTTCTTTATTCTACCCTCATACCTTTGCTGAAAGGTACAACGAACGCGTTAGAGAGCTAGAGAGTAGAAAGAGGATGGGCCGCCTGGCTGAGGTCAGGAACTTCAGGAAAGGGATCAGAGACGTTGCCAGCACTGCTGGGATCCTGCTAGAGTACCAAAGGATCTGGCCGTTCACGTCACTTGAGGCGAAGTGCCTGACTTTTGATTACTCGCATGCGGAGAAGCAAGTTTCGCACGAGTGTCGCCTCCTACTGACGTTTCAGTCGATGGTCGGCGTTCCTGTAACGTTAGCGAAGAGGGTAGTGGGTGCCTTGCTGTTTCTGTCCCCAAGGAACGAGCAGTTCTTCTCCCGTGATCCTCTGTACTGGTCCATCTCGGAAGAAGTAGGCAACTACATAGGCATCGGCATCGCATCTGGGGTCTTCGACGGGCCGGGACTCGGGAAGATATTCGAGGAGGCTAGACCCTTCAAAGAGCAAGCCCGAGTTGACGCGATCAAGACCTTCCTAAACTGCTTCAGGCCCGATTTCAAGAAGCCGATAGACTTGGGAAAGCCCGGCATAAGCGAGGGAGACTTCTATGTCTGGACAAGTCAGTAGGACGTACACAGTCGAGGAAGTGATCTTTGAGGTGCGCAGGTGCGTCGGCAACGTGGTATTTCTTCTCAAGAGGACGAAGGCCCGTCTAGCGGACTGGAGACAGCGGTGCCAGGAAACGTCCAGGGGCTAGCCAGTTCTAAGGCTGTCTGAGGGCAAACAGCGTCGTGTTTCTTGCCCACATTTCCCCACGACCCAGGCGCGTGCCGGTAGTTCTCCTATCAATCCCATTCCGATACTTTCCACTGTCTGGGCGCCTGAACGGGCTCATGACCCAAAGGTCGCTGGTTCAAATAGAGCCACTGAGAAGCCATCCTCAATGACCTGGCGGGTATCAGCGTTCTTCCCGTCAATTGCCTCGATTGTTCGCAGCCAGCTCCCGTCTCCAATATATCTCCAAGACTGGGGTGGATTCCAGGGGACTGGGGGGGACTCCAGGGGACTCGATAGATGGCGGAAAACGACGGCCTCTGCCTCTCTAGTGCCGAAAGACGTGCACCGCCAACCAGTTAGGGAAATCGGATTTCGGGACAGACTACTCAATTCTGGAACTGCTTGTCCGGGCGGAGATTACACGCTCGATGATGGGTACGAATGGGCGCCGAGATCTTGACTGGGTCAGACAATCCAGCTTGCCCGGAGAGGATGGTTGGCGACGCGTGCGCCTTGTAAGAGCGGGGCCTTAATCGAAAACAGAACAAGCGGTTATGCTAATGAGTAGTCTGTCCCGGAATACCGAAAAAGCCAGTAACCCAGGCATCCCAGGCATCCTCCAGACACCCCACGCGAGCGATGTCGGCGAATCTCCTGCCCGCCTGTCCGAAGATTCTTGAATATGTAGAAAGTTGCCGGTAAAAGTATCCATGCCTTGCCTCCGCATCTCAACGGTGGTAGTATCCGATTGTGGTTTCAAATGTACTCTCACAGCAGTACCGACCGCCTTCACAATCCTGGAAGGGAGGACACTATGAGGACCATCGCTATAGGCGGACCGCAGCGTCTAGCACTTGCGGCCGCCACAGTGCTCATGCTCCTGGCATGGCCGCAAGTAGTCCCGGCCGACGAGCCCGTGCTGGA
>CAZGDV010000170.1:0-3861 GCA_964524995.1 uncultured Dehalococcoidia bacterium
TTTGGAATCAGCTTTCTTCTTTCCAAGGCGGGGCTGGTTAAGGGATTCACCGTAGGCTCTTTCTTCATTCACCTGGGCATTTGGTGCGTGTGTGCCTGGACACTCTCAGCTCTTGCCAAGCGAGGCGCGCTGAAGAGAGATCAAGAAATGAGGTGATTGCAGTGACAATACTCCTACGGAAACAAGGGGTTGGGGTAGTCGCACTAATTGTGCTGCTCATGGCTACAGTTGTCTGCTTGAACTGCGAAACAAAGACGCCGGAAGTTCGGAAGTCCTCAGCGACTAAAGCAGGGTCCGTTCCGAAACAAGCTTCGAATCTGGCTTCGCAGGAACCAGAGTGGAGAGTTGTCTCGACTGTCGGATCAGTGAAGATGGTCTACATGTCCGAAGAAGGGCTGAAGGACAAGTTCCTGATTGCCCAGGCACTCCATTCGATCGTGGGTTCCAGGGACGCTGTGCAGGTCTTCTTCTTCGATGATCGTGGTAACACCCCGATGGGTTTCCCGATGACCGATAAGCAGATGCTCCACTGGAAGGCGAAATACAGTCGCAACCTCAACACTGGCCATGAAGAATTCACTTTCATTGAGGTGGTTGACCCGAACTCCTCGCCGCCTGGCCTAAAGGAAACAAAGGCCAACATTCGCCCTGGCTATGCCGGGTAAGGGAGACACACAATGAAACGCTTCATGTATGCATCAATCGGACTTCTTGCTCTGATCGCCGCGTTCCACTTAGGGGCAAGCACAGTGCAGAGCCAATCTCCTGACGACGTGGTGAGTATGAGTGCCGTGTACCCTGGCTCTGGTGGGGTCAACGTCCAAGCGGTCACCACTTGCGGTGATGTCTACGTTTCGACAGACAATGGGAGTACCTGGCATTACCGCGCCAACATCTTTGGCAGCGAGCCCAGCAAGATGGACGAGACTACCTGGGGCCGGGTCAAGGCAGAGTTCAAGTAGCGAGAAACTGTGGGGACCGCGAGGGGGCATAGCAATGACGTTCCTGGTCTGGATAATTTCAGCCATATTTCTTGGGCTGATCCCGGCAGCTATTGCCAAGCACAAGGGTAGGGGCTTCACCAGCTGGTGGGTGTATGGATTCCTGATCTTCATCGTGGCCTTGCCGCATTCGATAATCATTCGGTCCGAGAAAGACACTACCGAAGGCGGGGTCGCATCTAGGTTGTGCCTGGCGCTGATGGCTGTCTGGACGGTCATCTGTCTTCTCGGATTGCTGTCCGGTCTGGCGGCCGTTTCAGAGATTCAACCAGCAAACGAGTTTGAAGAAGCTGGCGCTGGAATTGGGATGGCCATTGGCATCGGATTCTGGGGGATGCTATGGTTCTTTCCAGCAGTGGTGTTGGGCATCATTGCCCTTGTGACCAAACCCAAGGGAGAGAAGATTCAGTTATTCACGCAGGCCGTCCTGTGTCCGCACTGCGGCAAATACACATCTGGTTCCGCGAAGTACTGCTCGAACTGTGGCCGGGAGATGGCGAACTATGGTCACGGGCAAACCCCTGAGAACAACGGCGGTGTCTTTCGCTCGTCGCCCGAGCGCAACTGACTCCCCCGCTAGGGTATGCGAGCACCTGTGATACTGTGCGGGAGGCTTGCTCGTTGGGACTCTGGCGGGACACGCTACAATCCATCAGGAAGACTCCCAACACTGAACCGGTGTTCTGACAAAGGGGGACGTCGTGAAGGACTTCCTGTACGGATGCTTTGAGCGATCTGCGGCAAGGGCGCGCTTGCGTCAGTCTGTATGTGACTCGGCGTGTGCCATGGGGCAAACTGTCCTACGAGCGTTTTGAGGGTCGAAAAAGCGGCGCGGGCGAGCTTGCAGGTATGATGACACTCGATAGGCCATCTGTGTCCAATGGCGAACCCGTAGAACGCCCATAAGCGGGTCGGGGAGGGTTCAGAATCCGAGGCCGGGACCCGCGATTAGACTGACCCCGAGGTAGTCATGGCGAAAGGTAGATTCTGAGGGCCTGGCACGGTCCTCCGACCAAAGACACTCATCGTCCATTCGATTGCAGCCACGGCCGGATTTTGCCCCTGTAACCTTGGGGAAATCGGCCCCTATTCCGGGACCACGGATCCCAAGACTGCCACCGTCAAGCAACGGTGAAACGGTGCCCTGAAAATAAGCGTGATAAGGGCTGGCCGGGCCGTTTTAAAACGGCCGAAAACGGAGGCCGAGACGTGTCAGCGATGGCCATTCTTAAAGGCCGGAAATGGCAAACTTGGCCGTCAATTTGACGGGACAGACGGGAGTCAAACATAACCGTTCCTAGCGGTGATTTACGGATAGTTTTTGTCCTATGTGTTGGGGCATTTAGGGAGAATCGGCCAGTTTCCTAGACTGAGAAAACCTCGGTTTTCTAAACCGTAGAAAACCGTCAGCTTCTCGCATTCCTAAAGCGGGAAAATGCAGACCCGCTGCCACGGGAGGGACCGTTTTGTAAACGTTGAAAACGCTCAAAAAACGGCCTCGGCCGGGTGCAGGTTCTTGGTTTTCTAAACCTAGAAAAACCTAGAAAAATGATCTTGCCCGACCCTTCCCGCGGGCATACGATGGTAGTGTCACATCGAGCACTTGAACAGGAGGGACACTCCGTGCCTGATGAGAAGAGCTGCTTCATAATCATGCCCATTTCTACTCCCAAGTCGATGGTCACCGAGTACAACGACGGCGCAGAACACTTTGAGCATGTTCTGAAAGCCCTATTCATCCCAAGCGTCGTGAAGGCGGGCTTCAAGCCGATCCCTCCAATCGCCAAGGGAGCTGATCTGATCCACGCTGGAATAGTCAGGAATCTTGAGACCGCGGACCTCGTACTGTGCGACATGTCCTGCCTGAATCCAAATGTGTTTTTTGAGTTTGGGATTCGGACGTCGCTGAACAAGCCTGTCTGTGTTGTGAAGGACGAGCTTGTGAAGGACGTGCCCTTCGACGCTGGCATACTCAACCATCTGGAGTACCAGAGCGACCTCGCAGGATGGCGCATCGAGCGAGAGAGAGAGACCATCGCAAAACACATCGAAGAATCAGCCGAGCGTAGCAAGGGCGAGAACACACTGTGGAAGTACTTTGGAATGAGCACGAAGGCCAGCGCATACGAAGCTGGTGCCGGGAGTGGGAACCAGCTCGAATACCTCACCCTGCAGATGGAGTCCATGCGGGAAAAGATCGACAGACTCTCTCCAGCGAGTGGAAGCACTGCCTTCGGAAAGAGCGACCTTGTCCAAACTCCATTCAGCTTCACAACTGTGTCCGTAGATGCCGAAGCAGACGCGGCGGCAATCTGGCTGAGGCGCGAGCTGGAGCATACTAGGGAAGTGGTCAGCATCAGCACGAGCGCCAACCACCCCGGCGTTGTGTTCGTGCAGTATGCGGGCGAGATACCGGGCGGCTTTAAGGAAGCGCTGAGAGTCGAAGCTAAGCGGGAGTTCGGCGTTCATATCGTCTTCTTTGGCGCGCTGGCGTAGTGAGACCTGATTCGCCGCGGGTATCTGAGCACGCGAGCTTCTAGCTGAGAATGCCCTTGCACGGTCTGCCAGCAACTCTCGAAACGTAGGAGAGGACCCGGAAACCTGAAGACAGTCGCGCGAAGACCAGTGAACGAGGAGAAACTCGTTGTCGGGGTTCGAGGTCAAGTGTGTTTACACTCGACCGTCCTGGTCTCCAAAATATCTCCATGACTGGGGTGGATTCCAGGGGACTGGAGGGGACTCCAGGGGACTCGAAAGATGGCGGAAAGCGGCGGCGAGAGCCCCTCTAACCTTGAAAGACGTGCACCGCCAACCAGTTAGGGCATTGTTCGGCTTGTCTTAGGTCCGGTCTCGAACACCC
>CAZGDV010000171.1:0-3792 GCA_964524995.1 uncultured Dehalococcoidia bacterium
GAGTCATTCTGGACACCGAGGTCGGAGAGCATGATGTTGAGCTGCTTGCAGCGGTTGATATCCAGCGGCGTCTTGGCACTGGCAACGTGAACATCGGAGATGCAAACGGCACCTATGGTGCGGTAGTTCTTCTCCTCACAGTTGCCGAGAACTACTCGCTGGCCCTTGGCGGCCTCGGATGCTGCTGTGAGCACCTCGTTGTCTTTCTCCGCCACACCCGGACCGATGATGATGAGCGGCAGATCAACGGCTGACAGAACCTTCTCGACAGCAGCCTTGGCCTCGGCCGCGCCTGTGTTGCCGCCCTCGGGATGGGCGCTCAACAGCTTGAGACAGATCAAATCGGCACCGAGTTCGGCAGCCTTCTTGGCCCAGTTCGCGGTGTCTTTGACAGCGTCGCCCCACGCCGAGAGCAACGGCGCGGGCCAGGAGGGCTCCTTATCCTGGACCTCTATGGCTATCTTCGGTGGATTGGGGATCGTGCCCTCGAAGGTGAGGAAGGGGAGCGTCGTTTGCCCTCCGATGACGACCTCCTTGCGTCCACCACCCCCGAGCTTGACTGTCTTTACCTGTCCGGTCCATTTCTCAACAGGAATCTCTACTTCCGGCATGCCAGTCTCCTCCTTCGCCTGAGTCTAACATGAAGCAAGGGTCGTGAAAGCGACCCTTGCTCTGGACGGGTATTGTGACGTCTCCTCCATGTCTTGGCTGCGTCTGTTTACATAATTGGGTCCATGGTAAGAGCCGGATGTCCCTTCTCCTCGAGCCAGGGCAGCAGTTCTTCAACAGTGGTACAGATAGTGCCGTCGGCCACCTTGTCCATCAGCTCAGGAACGCCCTCGCGCTCGCAGGCCTCCTTGATCTCCTCGGCCAACTCCTCCTTCAGGTTCTTTGAGAGCCACACTATCCTCTTGATGCCGCCCTCGACCGAGATGAACTTCTTGCTGGGGATGTAGGTCTTGCCGTGGCCCATCATGCCAGGCGTTTGCAGGCCGCCGCCAACAGTGGCCATGAGCGTTGTGAAGCTCATGCCGGATGGGGTCATGCCGTAGTCGTCTCGGGAGACGATCATTACGCCGTTTGCCTCCGGGATGATGGCCATCACGCACTCGCAACAACCGCAGGTGGTCATAGGAGCGTCCATGAGGGAGTAAATCGTGAACCGGTCGATGTTCTTGTTTGAGTGCTCATAGACGAACTTGTTCACGCCTTCCCACTCGCCAAGCTCCTCGCTGATCGGCTTGCCTTTCTGCACGGGCTGGTTTGGGCCGTTGGGGTTGATCTCGAATGATGCGCGGCAGTCCAGCCAGCTATAGGCACCGCAGAGACCCACACGCTCCGGATTGATCACACACACATGGTTGGGCGCGAAGGACTGGCAGAGCGTGCAGCTGTAGAAGGTGTCCACTGCCTCGTCGGTAAGGCCAGCCAGTCGAGCGTTGCGCTCCTTGTACACGGCGCGTGCCTGGTCGATGAGTTCGGCCACTTTGTCCGGCTCGGTATACAGCGTCATCTGTATCTTATCGACGATAGCGCCGAAGTCGTTGTGCATGCAGGCATGCAGGATGTCGCCGAAGTGCCTCAGCGTCAGGCCCTTCTTTATCGCGTTCTTGTGCAGTCGTATCCAGGTGATATCGCGCTGGCCTTGGTGGGATATCCCCTCTGCTCCGTTCAGCATGTGGTGAATCTGGCGCTCCAGAACCGGCTCGAAGTCCTTCTGCATCTTGCGCCCTGCGACATCGACCACGATGGCGAGCGGGTTCTTTGACCCTTCCTCGAAGGAGTCGATATCTGGACCTACGACCTCGACCTTGCCGTCCTCGACGTCGTCGAGGTCCTTCATGCGGAGCCACTCGAAGCACATGCCGCCCTTGCCGCCGAACTCGCAGGCCAGGTCGGCTCGGCGCACGACCTCTCCCTCGAAGGCCGGGCCGAAGGCGACGGGGATCGGCACCTTGGCGATCTTGATCTTGATGCCACGAAGCTCGACGCAACGCTGCACCAGTCTCTCGGCTCTCTCCATATCATCCGCGCCGGGTATGTCGTCGAACGGCATGCTGACGACGTGCTCGAACTGTGTGACACCGGTGGGCAGGATGTTGGGAATGACCGTATCCGCGAAGACCGGGAAGCCGTAGTTGATCGCACCTGCGGCAGCAGCGTACTTGATGTCATCCACCGGGCCGAGAGCGAGTACGAATGCGAAGCACCGGAACTTGTTATAGAGAAGGATCTTGCGGAACTCGCCCGGCGAGACTCCACCGAAGCTCAGCGCTGCGCGCGTCGCGAATCCGAGCGCGTAGATCGCGGAGACGGTGTCGGTGCCGAAGGGGACGATGTAGGTGTCGTAGCCCATCTCGACGCCCTCTTCGCGAAGCTGGTCGGCGATGGTCCTGCCGTTGGAGTCACTGCAGAGGAATATGAGCTGGCCTCTGGACTGCAGCTCACGAACGATCTTGACCGCGACCTCGTTGCTCTTGGCCGCGCCGACCAGGGCAGCGAAGCCCGGCATTCGTCCGTCGACCAGGGCGATGCCCCAGCTTCTCATCTGGCCGTCGTTGATGGGGCCGTTGAACTCGAAGCCGTTGTTCTTCTCCGGCTGCTGGCCGAGAGCGAAACGAACGCCTTCGATGGCCTCGAAGGCGTACAGCGTGGCTGCGCCGGCGTCCAGGGTCTCACCGAGATACGGCAACCACAGGTCCTCGGATGGTACCGGCGGAAGCAGCGCCTTGGCGTGCTCGACTACGGGCGGCAGGTCGCCTAGGGTTTCCACCTTGATTCCCAGGAGACCGTATATCGTGGGAAGGAAGTATCCCGTACCCGCCCCGGAAGCGTCCTTGAACTCGATCTTGGTATCGGGCCCGAGCTTCTGCAAGGCATCCTGCAGCATCTCGTCCGCCTGCTTGACAGCGCTGTGGGCACCCCTAATAGCTGAGGTGGCAATGAACTTGGACATGTCTCTGTGCCTCCCTTAGTATCTTCGAAAGTCTCCAGACATTGGGGCGTCTATGGGATTGGTCGCGCTCATACGGCTGGCCGCTTGGAAGCCGGGGCTGGTTCCACAAATCCTGTCGCCGCAGGAGCAAACAGGGACAGCTCTCAGTACCTGCTTGGCGTCTTCCAGCTTGGCCTCGTCGGCCTTGACGCTCACTACGATGCCGCCGGACGGCAACGAGTACTTGTAGTATTCAATGGTCTCCTCGTATACTCCCATCCCGGACAGCTTGCTTGCGTCGGTCTCGGCCTTCAGCCCCTTCAGGGCCTTGGCCCTCTCTGCGGTGGCCACGACCAAGATGTCGTCGTCCTTGAAACCCTTGGCTTTCAACTCCTCTACCGCCTTCTTAGCCTCGAGGGGCTCCCGGAATAGCTTCGTCGCGACGTTGGGCATGACAGACTCCTTGTACAGTATTCTCTGAATCGTGATGAAACAGAAAAGACCCTTGGCCTTGTGCTCTCAACGCATAAGGCTAATAGGGCCTGTTGACTGAGAGAAGCAACTACGAATCACGGCAAACACAGCGATTGTAGCATAGCCGTAAGTGGCAGTCAAGCTTGCACAGCTAAAGGAGACTCACGTCTGGTGCGGTGGACTAATGTCAAGATAGGTTGACTTCGTCCGCAGACAGCCCGGCATGGTACTTCCTCTATGCCTCACAACAGTATAGAATAGGGGCTAAACCAGCGCCTGTCGTGCCACTGACCCGTTTTCACGTTGATGCCGACAGTTCCATGGCATACAGCTCATTTCAGGAGGTACATCCATGTCCTGGAAAGACGAGTACAAGTCCAAGC
>CAZGDV010000172.1:0-3786 GCA_964524995.1 uncultured Dehalococcoidia bacterium
AGTCGCCGGACATGGGGGTATCAATACTGCATGTATGACGACGCCATGTCAAGCGCGTAAGCTCAACTTTTGTCCAAAGGTTACGGCAAAAGCGGTGTTCGGTGGGGGCTGGGCGGTCAGCTTCCGCGCGCGGTCTCCCGCCTCATCAGTTCTGCCATCCTCTCCAGGCTGTCGGGCCCCACTACTCCGAGAAGCTCCACCAGTTCATCCGTGGTGAAGACCTCATTGACTTGAATCGCGCCATGCCTCAACGCCATGATGAATGCCTGAGCCCTGTTCGTCACGTTGAGCTTGGCACATGCCTGGTGCAGGAGCAGCTTGACGGTGCTTGTGGACGTGCTCAATCGCTCAGCGATCTCCTGGTTCGTGAGTCCTCTGGCCACCAGGATCAGGACATCCTTCTCTCCTTCAGTCAGGTCAACGTGGCCCTCCTCGGCGACGGGCATCTTCGCAGCAAGCGGCTTGACGCGCTCCTCCTCGATCTTCTTCCTCAGCAGCTTGGCGAGGGACTCGACCCTGTCGGGACCCAGGGAGGCCGTCAGTTCCACCAGTTCGTCCGTGGAGAAGACCTCGTTGACGCCTATGGCCCTGCGCCTCATGGCGAAGAACACAGCCTCGATCCTGTTGCGTGCATTCATCTTGTTGCACGCCCCGTAGAGCAGTGTCTTGACTCTGCTGAGTGGGATACCCAGGTATTCCGCGATGTCCTGGTTCGTCATGCCCCTGGCGACAAGCACCAGGACACTCCGCTCCGCCTCCGTGATCATAGAGCTCTTCTTCCTCATATGTCCCCAGGCACGCTGCAGTCGCGGTATTGGTGATCCTAACTTTAGTCAGACGAAAGAATCGAGTCAAGGGCTGGGTACGCAGAGAGTCACCGGGACCAAGGGGCTTCTGACCTTGCACTACTGATGCTGGCTTACTCAAGCGCGATAGGGATTGTCTCGCTCGGCTGAACCCGGGATGAGACCGGCTTCGATAAGCACACGCTTAGTGGCTTCGTATCCCCGGTCAACCATACTGCGCCATGTCGTGGCGTCGGCGTTGGCGGTGAAGTCGAGCCAGTGGAATCCCCGGAGGGGAATGAAGGCCTCGTAGTAGGGGTATGTGGCACGGACCGCCGAGCGCCATTGCTCGGTCAATGTCGTTTCCGACGTGACGATTATATCGACGACGCGAAGGGCCCGTTCTATTCCGACGAACTCACCCAAAGGGCCCTCGGGTGACAGGAACTCGAACTCGGGGTTCTGGGCGAGCGCATCCGTGCCGTGGGGAGGAATGCCCTCTGTGGAACCGGGCCGGTGCCATTTGGGGGCGGGACATTCCCATTCGGGGGGAGCATCCAGGTCCGGGTCGACGATGAGGCCCAGCTTCGGCCTGGCATGGTCAACGGCCTTGGGGTGGAGGTAGCCCTCATGTCCGCCGGTGAACAGCCAGAATGGGTAGTTGCAGATTATGCCGCCGTCCATGATCTCGAAGGTCGTGTCGGTCTCGGTATACTTGCTCGGCCGAAAGAACATGGGAACGCTGGTGGAGTCCCGAACGGCCTGGGCAACCTCCATGTTGCCCGCGGTCAGCCTGGTATGGATCTGGAGTCGCTTCGACCTGTCAGGGTGCGACACATTCGCGGCGGTCACGGCCAGCTCCATTGGCAGGTCCTTGAATCTCACCGGAGACACAGGCTCTCCGGTCTGATCACCCAGCTTGGCCTCGATTAGCTCCTTGACGGTCTCGTAGAGGACTCTGCCCTCGAAGAGACCACCCTCGAAGGCCCAGTTCACCAGAAGCCTGTACTCGGTGACTGCATCGGTGAAGGCTTTCCACGCAGCGTCGGCTATGTCAGTGCGCAGTTGCTCCAGAGTACCAGGCAGAAAGCTCCTTATGGCTGGAGTCTCCTCCGGGTAGAAATGCAGTGCAGTATCCAGTACACGCCTGATCCGCTGCCTGAACGGGTCGAATTTGCCTAACGATAGCCCGACTACTCTGTCCGTCAGTTCATCTGCCAGCTTCCCTCGGGTTGGGAGTCGCTTCAGCTCCTTGCCGAACAGCTCATCTACCGCGTTCAGCTTGATAGCCTTCCATAAATGGGTTCTTCTCATCGTCGCAAGGCTCAAGTCCCCCGACGACCGGGGCGGATCGAGAAAGGTGGAAAGGTTGATTGGCTGAGTGATGGAACGGGGAAGCGAGTCGGGCCTGGGTGTGTGGGTATCGGGGGAGGCCAGGAGCCACTCTAGCTCGGTTGCGTTGTAGCCCGCCGCCACCAGTGCCCCCACCAATGAGCCTGCCGACGTGCCCGCTACGCGCACGGGCCAGAGCCCGTGGTCCTGTAGGGCTCTGAGTGCGCCGACATACGCGATTCCCAGCGCCCCGCCGCCCGCCATCACGACGTCGATCTCGCGAACCTGGCCTGATGATGTTCTCCGGCCCATACCATCCTCGTATTACGTTTCTGACAGGTGATCCTCAGCCGTCAGCCTTTATGTGGTGCTCTTCTTTCGAACGCTGATCAGCTCCCTGATGTCGTCACATACCGGCCGGTCGGGACACTCCTCACAGGACAGGGTGCTCTGGCACTCGAGAGCGCCGTCCGCCGCCCTCACCAGGCGCTGTCGTCGCAGGTCATGTGATAGCTTGCGTACCTGGGCTCCGATCGTCTCCAGCGCGCGAACGTCTTCCTCGCATGATGTCACAAATAGTATCTCAGCTGCGTCAACACCGGGCAAGCCTGTGCGCAGATGCTGGGTTACTCTCTCCCCGAGCGCTTGCAGCGAGAAGCCGCCATCGAAGGCGTCGTGGCTCACGCGTGCCCAGACTTTCCCTCCAGTCCTGCGAACGGAATAACCCGGGATACGCTCCGCCGTGTGCAACGCCCTCTCTATCTCAATGAGGCTGTGTTCCTGTAGCGACTCGCTGGCCACGAGGGTGACCTGGCCGAATGGCAGCCGAGACTGCAAACCATCCGGCACGTCGGGCCCGATCAGTGACGTCCGCCCGTCTGATAGCAGTGAGGTGTTGCCCGTCCAGAGGGTGAACCAGCAGCTCGCCGTCTCAGGCCCGCCGAGCTCGACGGCGGTGTTCTCCTTGAGGACCAGGCTGTCACGCGGGCGTTCGCCATGTTTGACCGCGCGACTGTCCGGTCGGGCGTCCCAGTGCCGCACCGGTCTCCCCATCGAACTACGCTGGTCCACATACTCTCGGACCAGCGCGATATACTGGTCAAACGGGTCCATCGCCTATGAGCGCAACACGAGGTCTGCCCTGCCGATCTCTTCGAGGTAGGCGGGGTACTTCTTGTAGAGAGGCTTGATTACGGGCAGCAGCTTGAGGATCTTCGGAATAGGGCCCCTCGCAACGATCGTCTTCGTAGTCAGTGCTTTCGCCAGGTTCACCTGTCCGTGCCAGAACTTGTGCGCGACATCGGAGGTCAGAGTGAACGTAGCCGTCGGGGCCACGCTATCGTCATTGACCAGCACTACGAAGGGATCTTTGGTGAAGTCCAGCGTCAGGGACAGTTCGGGCTCCCGCCACACGAACTTGACGATCAGCCCGATGTCGGACAGCTTTCTCTGTATCTCCAGCAGGTCTGCGTCGCCTTGCGTCACTCCTTCCGCCATGCGGCGGAAGAAGCCGCCCAGGACGCCTTCACATTCGCCTGAATCCTTGAAATATGGCACTCCGACCTCCTTTCAGACCGTTACTGGTGCCTCATGAACCCCGTAGCGTCACGCAGCTTCCTTCCTGGGTTTGACGACATCCTCGATGAAGTCCGCCAGCTGCTCCTGGATG
>CAZGDV010000173.1:0-3490 GCA_964524995.1 uncultured Dehalococcoidia bacterium
CGGATCAAGTTGCGGAAGCTGTATCCATCAATTGAGTAGCGACAGAGCACTAGGAAGGATTGGGCGCGACCGAACGGCTCAGCCCCCTGTGCGTCCAAGGAGCTACCTGTTGCAGCAACCGCAGTAATCGTGCGCATTCTCCTCAAAGCCCGAACAGTCCTCTCCTGTTGGTTTCCGTACCAGTCTATTGGTTGGTCGGAAGCCGTTCGCCGGGCTCCAGCACCGTCCATTCCCCCTGATCCAGGTCCAACTGCAGGGACAGCAACGCGGCCGAGGGATTGACCATGAACTGCTTGGGCCTTTCTGGGCCCACCAGTACAACAGGGCCGCCGAAAGCGTATGCAAATTCCTCAATCGTCCGCCCGGCGAAGTGAACCCCAATACCGCGGCAGGGCAGGACGAGGACCTGGTATTCTTGATCCATCAAGCAGCGATGTAAGTCAACATCTGCAAGGCCTTCGCAGATACGAAAGCCAACGTTCGTGAAGTCCCCAAGCCGTGGGTCGTAGTACTCACGCACCCGGCGGTCAAGGGCATCGATCTCGTGGGGCGCGAGTCGCGGTACATCAGGCTCGTCCCAGGTCAGACCGGGCACATAGAAGACCTTCAACCCGCGGCCTGCCGACCGGGCCACCGAGAGGGCATAGTCGAACGCCCAGTCGCCCTGTCGCGAGAATTCCGCACAGAATCCAACATCGTTCACGCCTATTGTGACCATGGCTCGACTCCTTGGCCTAGCGAAGGGCAACCGCGACCGTCTCTGCCTGCGTCTCGTGACGTCGGATTCTCGCTGATCGTGTCCCGACGCAGCGCCACCTGAGCGGTCGTGTCTTCCGTTTGAGAGGGCGCATCACCTCCGCTGACAGCGGTATACAACCTGTCACCGCATCACGCAATTTGCCTGTGGCCTCCGCGTAGCGACTCCCCGCAGACGTCGGCGCTTGCGGGGCCTTCGGTAATCTTCTCACGATACGTGATACTGTCAAGCAGCATGCCAGCTTTCCCTCGATGACACGTTCAATGGCGGAAGTTCGCGTAAAAACGTCCGAGCCGCGGCCTTGGGTCAGGCTGGACATGAGACGCTGCGTAATCCTCTCGTTGAGCGTCCTACGGAGAAAGGCGACGCATTCTGCCAGGTGAAACGCAGGTGCTACCATGGAATGCGTGAGCACCTTTTGTTTCCACAAGGCCACAAGGTATTGGTTGACAACGAATTGCGGGCACTATCGCGCTTGCGCTCGCTTCTGGCACGCTGCTTGCTGCTGTAGTCTGGTGGATGTTTGCTTCTTCCCCAGAACGGAAGCATGACTGCATGACTGTAGGTTTCTGGGAACGCTCCTCGGAATACGAAAGGACAGACCAATGGCTGCGTCCGCAATCCAAGAGGAAATCGAGGCTGAATCGGGTGAGGAAGAGATCTACGAGGTGGATCCCAACCACCCCGCACGGCCAATGGAAGTTGTCTTCGACAAGACCGGTAACCACTGGCTTTGCGATAAGGGTGTGGATCCCAAGGGTGATCTCGCGACCCAGGGATGTTGGCGATGCGGTACTTTTGCTTTTACCCGGCAAGACTGAGGAGCGCGGGCCTTGTGCCACACAGTTGCAGGCGCCGGGGCTCTGTGACCGTGCGCGATGGTAATACACGCTGAGCGGTGATCGTGGAGCAGAGCGGCGGTGGGGCCTCGTCCGTGCCTCCCCGCCTCATCCCGACAACAGGGCACGTGTTGAGGTGCTTGGCAGCGGCGAAACGGTGCGCCCTGACGTTCTAGGACTTCGTCCGAGCCGAAACCGGGTTCTGACGTCTCGTACAACTCGTCGCGCGTTTTGGCGAGCAAGATTGTGTGGCCCGACTCATAGCGCGGCTCGCGCGGTGCCTATGGTTCCCTCGACGCACCTTGCGATCCCAACGTCGAGCGCGTAGCGTTTGCCCAAGGCGCCTCCGCCGCGAGACACCAGGTGAGCCCGTGCTGCTGGTTGGGGATCAAACGCTGAGCGAGTATGCGCGCGCTGGGCGTGCCTTGCTGCACGGCTGTCGTCACAGCGGAGGCAACGCTTCCGACCCACGATGCACCCATGAGCGAGCGATCTGGCATGAGCATCAGGATGAACTATCAGCGAATTAGAGCCGAAATACCGGGCGAGGTATCTATTGTCGTGGCGGCCAAGACGCGGACGGTTGAAGAGATAAGACAAGCGATATCGGCCGGCGCTACGGATTTCGGCGAGAACTACGTCCAAGAGGCCGTGGAGATGCACCGCGCCCTTGGTGAGGCCGCAAGCCAAGTCCGTTGGCACATGATCGGCCATCTACAGAAGAACAAGATCACCAAGGCCTTACGGACGTGTGACGTGCTGCAAACGGTCGACTCTCTCGAGAAGGCCGCCGCCATCGACAAACGGGTTGAGGCCACCGGCAGGGCTATCGTGCCCGTTCTCGTGCAGATCAACATCGGCAACGAAGAGTCCAAGGCGGGCGTGGTCCCGGAAGCCCACGAGCCCTTCGAGCCGTATATGGAAGGCTTGGTCCGCGACATCTCCCAGCTGAAACACGTGCGGCTGGAGGGGTTCATGACGATGGGGCCGAGATTCGGAGACCCCGAGGACTCGAGGCCCTACTTTCGAAGGACCAAGGCGTTGTTTGACAGGATCAAGGAGATGGGGTTGCCGAACGTGAATATGACCTGCCTGTCAATGGGAATGACAAACTCGTACCGGGTCGCGATCGATGAAGGCTCGAACATGGTCAGGATCGGGACGGCGGTTTTCGGTGATAGGAAAGGATGACTCGTCTTCCGGGACGCGAGGATAAGGACGCAAGATGACGGACAAAGAAACACTCCGACAACAAATTGCATCGCTGGAGAAGCTCTTGCAGGAAACCAAGGCCAAGAAGCCGGCCCATGACCCTTCCGGTACACATGATGCGATGCTCCTGGATATCGAGGATCAGCTCTTCGACAAACGAAAGGCCCTGGCTTCGCTTGACGAACGGGAAGCGTGAGGGAACTCGAACGCAAAGCGCAGCGTCGGGCGATGCTCCACGCGTGAGTACGAATAGGTGATGGACAATGGGACAATGGGACAATGGGGGACAGTCACCCATTTTTGGGGCCTGAAGCCAGGGGCCTCCCCCTATAGTTGGCGATCGAGCCTTCGGCACTAAATCGCTTCGACCAGAGAGAGGCTCGAGGCGTCAGGCCTCGAGGGACGGGCCTCGCAGGGAGCGGATCAGGGTGTTGAGAACCTGCGACGTTTCGCGGCATGCATCCGTGAGTCTGCCGGCGTCTCCCTCCGGCAGGTAGCCAAGTCGTACGGCGAGCGAGACCTGGTACTGGACTTCGCAAACAGACCCGTAGGCCATGTCCAAGAATCGCACGTAGTTGCTCAACGAATGCCGTGCACAGCCTTCGACGATGTTGGAGGCGCACGAGGCCGCCGCTCGGCGGAGTTGCTGGGTCAGGCCGAACTGCTCGTGCCTTGGAAACCC
>CAZGDV010000174.1:0-3394 GCA_964524995.1 uncultured Dehalococcoidia bacterium
CACGAGGGACGGAGAGCTCTTCTCTCGGCTGGCAGATTTCGACCTCGCATTCAGCGCAGTGGACAGAGCAAGTCCTCGGGCATCCTTGGCAGCAGCTTGCTCGATTTCTGGAGTTCCGATGATTGACGTCGGAACGAGTGTGACTCCCTCCAGAGACAGAAGCCAACCTCCGTCCATGCAAGGCCGAATACTCGTCACGATACCTGGCCGAGAATGCCATCTGTGCTTGCGGGAAGCCCTCGACCCGCAGACATGCCAGGCGGAGCTTGATGGCCGAATGCCAGCGTACGCTGGTGATGCAACGTTCTCTCGGCTGCTGGGAACCCAGGCAGTTCTGGAGGCAATCGGGCTCTTTACGGGCGGAGATGGGGCAAACAGCAATCAAGTGATCATCAGCTTGGGAAGCAACCGGCAGATGGTGACGCGCTCGCGGAGAACCAGAGTGTCGTCCACCTGCAGATACTGCCATCCCAATCCGGGCGGAGACGTCAGAGCGAGAACTGGTTCGGCAAACGAGGATGGCTGCCTAGCTGGCGTGTTCTGGTTCATCACAGTTCTTGGGGCGGGCGCAACAATGGGACTCGGCATTGCCGTCCATTGGTGGTTCTTCGTTTCGTCCGCCGGTCTGCTCTTGCTCGGGATGGCTCTGCTCATCGGATCTGCAGAAGTCGAAAGGAGGCGGAGTTGACTCCAAACGAGGTGTCTAGGACCGAATACCACGAGATCAACCAAGCGGAAGTCATCCGAGCTCTGACTGAGGCGCAAAGGCATGATCCAGAGGTTGTGCGTGCACTGGCGGACATCCAGCTAGCAGAGATCCAGTCCCGCGAGAGCATTGCGGGCTTCTTCCTTCAAGTCCTGATGTTCTCCGCTGATCAACTCCGTGTCGATCGAAGGCTCATGCGCGCTTCTGTTCGGGAAAAGAGGCTCTCAAGAGCGTTTGAGCTCGCCGGTGGATCGTTGCAGATGCTCGGGCGCGAGTGCGCGGCGTTGGAGTGCGGCACGGACCTTCAGACGGTGTTGGATCAGATGGATCGCGTGACAGCGCCGCCTCCCTGGACCCCAGAACTCCCACTAGCGCCTGAGGAGGATGAATGGTCTCAATAGAAGCCGTCTACTTCGTTCCACAAAGGAGAGCCGCTCGCAACGCTCAGCTGGCGATCTTCCGCGCCATGTATGCCTGCCAGAGGTTCTACATGGAGGAGTGTCGTTTCCTGCTCAACTGGCGACTCCGTGCTGCCCCAATCATCGGGCGGAAAGACGCTAGTGCCTATGAGGAGTACGACGCGCTCGTTGCCGAACTCGTTCGTGTGGGGAGCGGCCGCACCCCGATTGCGGGGGTCTTCTTTGAGGGCCCGCTTCGGAATGGCGCATTCGCCTGGAATGGCGATAGAGACCCGCAGGTCTTCGTCATCGCTGAGCCGTATCTAACGCAAGTCCTCAGAGGGGATCGCATCGAAGTCGTTGCGCACGAAATCGGTCACACGCTCGGGCTTGATGATCATTCGGTGGGAACTTCGATCATGAGCTCTGGTTGCAATTGCGATGGATTGGATCGCCGAGCCCTTCGCCCATGGCGTCGAGCTCATCTCAACCACTGGGAGATCGATCGCATTCAGTCTTTGTGGGGTTGGAATGGACTACGAAGAACTCATACGGCTCGCTCGATTCGCGGCTGACTCGAAGGGGGAGGTCGAAGCACTGGAGCAGATGATCGCCGCTCTCCGTGCTTCCGGGAAGGCTCCGCCCTCTCTGTTCAATGGCCTCTCGGCAAGGGCCAACACTCGGGCAGCCAGAAGCAGAGGCTTCCCCATCAGGCCCGACATGCTCGGAGAGACAGGGACCGTGATCGGAGCCGAGCAGTCCACCGGGCGCCCCTTCTACTGGCAGGATCACTGCAAGTCTTGCCTGATCATGGGCTCGATCGGTGGAGGCAAGACCAATCTCGCCCTAGGCCTGATCGAGCAACTCGTCGCCCGTGGCGCCACTGTCTGGATCTTCGATCGAAGACGCGACTACTCCGCGCTGATGGAGGCGCTGACTGACACGTTCCTTGTTCCGTGGGAGTCCCTCCGGATCAACTTGACAGCGCCACCGCCAGGGGTCTCGGACTCCCTGTGGCTGGGGAAGGTCTCCGAGACGTTCTGTCATGCCTACGACTTGTTGACGGGATCACGGAGCTTGTTCGAGGAAGTCCTACTCGATGTCCACGCTTCTCTGGTCAAAGAGGGCAAGACGATGACGTTCATCGACGTGTGCGATCGCTTCGCGCGGAAGGACTACCTTCCTCACCGCACCAGGGCTGACACGGAATACAGAGGTCGCATCTACGACCGCTTGCGACTCCTTCGCCGGAAGACCATCGAGATGTTCGGGTGCCAAAGAGGTTTCGACCTGGTCAAGCTCTCAGAGTGCCAACGCGCTGTGATCTTTGATTTCCGCGCGGAGGACAAGCTGCGGGATTTCGTTCTCCTTACGCTCATCTGGTATGTCTGGTGCTACAGGAGTGAGACGCCGTGCGGGCATCCACCATTGGTGCTTGTACTCGACGAGGCCAGGTACACACTTCGTGAGCGCCGAGGGTCTCTGGAGCATTTCGTTCTTGACATCGATCAGCTCCTGACAGGCTCTCGTCCGTTCAACATGGGCTTCATCCTCATTGAGCAAGTCGTTTCCCAGCTGTCAAGAGCCGTCGTCAACAACACCGAGCTCAAGGTTGCATTCAACAGTCAGGCTCAAGAGATCAGTCATGTGGCCTCCATCATGGGACTGAATCGGGAGCAGAAAGAGAAGCTCCGTTCTCTGGAGGTGGGGGAGTGCATCGTATCCCTGTCCGGCGGACGTTGCCCTGTGCCGGCCTTGGTCCGTACACCTTGCTTCGAGACCGATCCTGCGGACGTCGGGCCGGAACACCTCAAGGCAGCCGTCGAACGCACTATCGAGCTACTGGGCAAAGACGTCATAGTGGGCGCGGAACACAGGCCGGCCAGCCCTCAGGACGCTCTTGATGAGAACGAAGTGGCGCTCCTCCACCGCGTGAGCCAGGAACCCTTCGAGTCGCTCGGGGCGCGACGTGTCGCAACAGGTCTCGCCAACTCCGCCTTCTACAGCATCGTCACTCGGCTGACCGAGCTGGGCATGATTCGCGCAAGCTTCGTGAAGACACCGGGTCCGGGACGCCCTATGAAGCTTCTGGCCCTAACAGAGCGAGGACGTGCTGCCCTTACGGAAGCTGATCCGGACACGCAGCCCGCTGTCTATGAGGGTGGCCCGGCGCACGCATTCTGGGTTGCCACGCTAGCAGAGGCCCTTGGTGATACACATCACGTTCAGAGCAGCGTCCGCTTGCCCAGTGGGCGGATCCTCGATCTGCTTGTAGACGGGTCGCTCGCCA
>CAZGDV010000175.1:0-3109 GCA_964524995.1 uncultured Dehalococcoidia bacterium
AAGGCGGATAGCTGGCGAGGAGCTCGAAGCAGTCTATGAGACCGCCCTCTTGGACAAGGAGGGTAGAGCGGTCCATGTGGAACTCAGTGGAGCCGTGGTCACGTATGAGGGGAGACCTGCAGACCTTGTGGTGGTCCGAGACATCACAGAGAGGAAGCGTGCCCAGGAAGCCCTGCGCGAATCGCAGGAGAAGTTCAGACGGCTCGTGGAGGATATGAACGACGGGTATTGTGTGATTCAGGATTCGAGGGTCATCTTCCACAATGAGACAAGTGCTCAGATGTTCGGCTACTCTCCGGAAGAGCTGGAGGACAAGGCGATTCAGGAGCTGCTTCCGGCGAAGATACTGAACGAACTTTCGAAGATCCACGCAAGGAGATTGCGGGGGGAGGATGTGCCGGCTCAATACGAGACCATTCTCTGGAGGAAAGACCGGTCGTCGTGTCCCGTGGAACTGAGCACCAGGATGGTCGACTACGGGGGCAAACCAGCCGTCTCGGTCGTCGTCAGAGACATAAGCGAACGCAAGCAGGCGGAGAAGGCGCTCCAACGCTCGGAGGAGAAGCTCAAACGCTATCTGGAGAGCAGTCCGGATGCCATCTACACTATTGACCTGAAGGGTACATTCCTCTACGGGAACAGAGCCGCCGAGAGAATAGTAGGCTATGCCAAGGAGGAATTACTTGGCAGAACCTTCCTGGAAGCCAATCTCCTCCCCGACGAGTACGTGGAGAGAATGACTCAGTTGCTGGAGTTGAACGCTCGGGGCATGTCCACTGGTCCGACTGTTGGGGAGATAATCCGTAAGGATGGTAGCAGGGTCTTTATTGAGGTATCCACCTACCCCATAGGGGAGGGGGACAACATCGAGATAATAGGCGTCGCCAGAGACGTTACGGAGCGCAAACGGGCGGAGGAAGAGAAGCAGCGCATGGAGGAGCAACTGCTGCTGGCGGGGCGACTGGCCGCTGTGGGTGAACTGGCTGCGGGCGTGGCTCATGAGCTCAACAACCCGCTTGCTGCCGTCCAAGGATTCGCACAGCTACTGGCGGAGAGACAGGGGCTGGATGAGGCGATCAGACAAGACGTCGAGACGATCCATGAGCAGGCGCAGCGCGCGAGCAGGATCACGGGTAACCTGCTCTCGTTTGCTCGAAGACACAAGCCTGAGAAGAGCCTGGTATCAATCAATGAGGTCGTTGAGAGGAGCCTCGATCTGCATGCCTATCGAATGAGAGTGAGCAACATCGAGGTCGCTTTGAAGCTGGACAGAAAGCTGCCGGAGACCATGGCCGACTTCCATCAGATGCAGCAGGTATTCGTGAATCTGATCACAAACGCCGAGCAGGCAATGACCGATGCCCATGGACGAGGGAAGCTGACCATAAGGACCCAGAGAGCTGGCAACACGATCCGCGTGTCCTTCACCGACGACGGTCCCGGAATCCCGGAAGACAAGGTCACGAGGATATTCGACCCCTTCTTCACAACCAAGGAAGTCGGTAAAGGGACCGGCCTCGGACTCAGCATCTGCTTCGGGATAGTGCGTGAGCATGGCGGACGCCTCTACTCCAAAAGTAGGGTCGATCGAGGAACCACGTTCACAGTGGAGATACCTATCGTATCCGATGAGTCCGGCTCGGATAGCGTCGCACAGACTGCTGAGTCCCAACCTGGTGGGAATCTGGCGTAGCCCGTTCCCATCCCCTCGCGACCGGAAGCTGCGTCCACACTATCCTGCGAACCGCCCCCCCCGCCTGAAGGCTGCCCCTCCTCTGTGGGCGGTGTCCAACACGAAATGCGCACAACGCTCAAAACGTTATGTCAGAGTAATCGTTTTGTAAGGCCTTCGTCGCACTCTTAATCGATTCTGTAATCCCATTCTTGTATACCAATGTATGGGACTGTCTGATTCGTCCGGTCCATCGAACCAGTCAGCGCAGGTGGTGAATACCCTTACCGACTACTCGGACATAGTAGACACTGAGACGATCTCTAGAATACGCGACAAGGCCCGGGGTCTCCGGGGTTCGCGCGTTCTTCATATCAACTCCACAAGGTGCGGTGGTGGTGTGGCGGAGATACTCAGTTCACTCGTGCCCCTTATGAATGACCTGGGCATATCCACGGAATGGGAAATCATCGATGGGCGACCCGAGTTCTTCAAGTTAACCAAGGCGTTCCATAACGGTCTCCAGGGTAGTCAACTGAGCTTCGATAAGGGAATGGAACGCCTCTACCTGGAGACGAATCAGGCCTTCTCGGAGTGCTGCGACGTCGATGCGGATTGCGTGATCGTCCATGATCCGCAGCCGCTTCCGCTCATTGAGTTCTGCGACAAGAAGACGCCATGGGTATGGCGATGTCACGTTGACCTGTCCTGCCCTGACATGGCACTGTGGGACTATCTCTGCAGGTTCGTTCACAAATACGACATGTGCGTTTTGTCCAGTAAGGGCTATGTCAGAGACGATTTGCCGGTCTGCCAGAGGGTAGTGCACCCCGCTATCGATCCTCTGTCGCCGAAAAACGCAGAGATGCCATCGGAGCAGGTGTCAGCCACTATACGGAGCTTGGGCATACCGATGGACAAGCCCATAGTGGCCCAGGTCTCCAGGATGGACGCCTGGAAAGACCCCGAGGGTCTGGTTGAGGTGTTCGATCGGGTGAGGCGGGAGGTCGACTGCAGGCTGCTCTACTGTTACTCCTCGTCGATCGATGATCCGGAAGGACCTGAGGTGTTCTCCAGGACGCGCCAGAGGGCAGAGACGATTGGACTCAACGGCGAAGTGGTATTCGTCGAAGGAACAGATCCGAGAGTGGTCAACGCCATTCAACGGTTTGCCACGGTGCTCGTCCAGAAGTCAATAAGGGAAGGCTTCTGCCTGTGTGTGACGGAAGCCTTATGGAAGGGGAAGCCCGTGGTCGGCACGGCTGTTGGCGGCATCCCGTTACAGTTGAGGCAGGCGGAGAACGGATTCCTGGTAGACCCGTACGACACGAGAACGTTCGCCGAGAAGATCGCCGAGATCATCAAGAACCCGGAGATGGCTAGGCGCATGGGCGGGAGAGGCAGGGAGGTTGTCCGAGAGGGCTTCTTGATCACCAG
>CAZGDV010000176.1:0-3042 GCA_964524995.1 uncultured Dehalococcoidia bacterium
GTCCGAAACCGGCTGCGAGAGTTACGTCATCGGGCAGATAGCGTCCGGCACCGGGGACGTAAGGTTCCATGAAAAATTGCGGTGGTAGATGAAGGATGCGGGGGAAGCTGAAGGTCAACAGCAGAGAAGCGATTGCAGGAGCCTGGGACGGGCTGTGCGAAGAGTATGTCGCTGACAATGCCCGTCCTGGGAAGCGAGGGGCGTTGGCTGCGGTCGAGCTGGCAGTCATCCGGAAGGAACTCGCAAACGCACGCGGGCTTCGAATACTCGACGCCGGCTGGGGCCCTGGCCGGCACGGCATCAACCTCGCTCTCGACGGCCAAGACGCGGTGATGACCGACATCTCGCCGAGAATGCTGGAGGCCGCACGCGCCTCCGCCGTCAAAGCAGGCGTCGAGGATACGGTCAGCATCATTGAAGATGACATTCGCGATTCTGAATTGGAATCCAGCTCGTTTGATGCGATTGTCTCGTGCGGGACGGTGGTCTCCGATTGCGGCGACCCGGACGCAGCCCTTTCAGAGTTCGCGAGATTGCTCAAGGAGTGCGGAGTCGCCTTGTTCTCGGTTCGGAATTTGACGGATCCCGTCGGCTGCGAGAGTTTGGGAAGAAGAGTTGTGCCTCAAGGGCACAGAGCCTTCGACTGGGTGTTCTTCACTGCCGATGGAGCGAAAAGAGCGTGCGCAAGCGCTGGGCTGACCGCCGAGCGCGTCTATCCGGTAGGAGCCGCTGAACCTCCCGGCTCCAAAGACAAGACCGAACCGTATGTTGGATTGCACATGCGCTTGGCGGAAGACCCACGCGCGCTCTCGCTAGCAACTGAACTCTTCGTGGTGGCGACAATGGGGCAGAAACGACAGTAGTCGAGAGGTGATGGCGTGACGGGCCTAGACTACGACAAGATCGACATACACTTGAGTTACGAGAAAGCCAGAGAGCTTCCGCAAGAGACCATGGTTATGTGGATGAGAACGCTCCGCGAGAGTCTGCCCCGGGAGTCAATAGAAAGGATCGTTGATATAGGATGCGGCACAGGGAGATTCTCAGAGGCCCTCTCGGAGCACTTTTCGGCGAAGGTATATGGGGTAGATCCTTCCAGGAAGATGTTGGGCGAGGCGCAGACTACGCGCTGCGCTAGGATTCACCTCATACAGGGATTGGCTGAGAGCATACCTCTCGCCGGCGGGCTGGCAGACCTGGTCTTTCTGTCGATGGTGTACCACCACATTCAAGATACGGCCAAGGCAACCGCCGAGTTCAAGAGAGTGCTCAGGCCAGGCGGGCACCTGTGCCTCCGCACGTCGACGCTGGAAAGCGTCCGGTCCTGCCTCTATCTTCAGTTTTTTCCCGCCGCGCGCGAGAAGAATTTGACCCGCCTGCCTTCCAGAGAAGAGCTGACGCGTCTTTGTGAGGCCGAAGGATTCAGGCTGAAGGAACGGAGAGCGGTCAGTCAGCTCTTCGCCGGCAGCCTTTCAGCATACTATGGAAAGGTAAGCCTGAGAGCGCTGTCGGACCTTCTATTGATAGCGGACGACGAGTTCGAGCAAGGTCTGGCCAGGATGAGAGAATATTGTGAGAAGAGGGACAGAGGAGCAGGGGTCTTCGAGCTCATAGACCTGTTTGTTTTCCGGGCTGACGAGAGAGGTGTGCGCGGTGTTCGACAACCTTGAACAACCTGTCGCACAACTCAAGAACTCCGCAACTCCGCAGTAGTGGCCGCGGTGCCGCGGTTCCGGGAGCGGCTAGCGGATGGCGTGTCGTCGGAGGGGAGCCTCGACCATTCCAGATTTCCGTTCCGAAATGAGCACGAGACGGGGGAGGCGGAGAGATGAAGCGTGCGGTGCTGTTTGATCTCGGGGGGACGCTGGTGGATTATTACACGAGCGCGGAGTTCCCGGAGATACTGAGCAGGGCGATACGAGAGGTGCGGGAATATCTGCGCGAGGCGGGGGCGCTAAGCGTTTCCGTGGAGGACATTTGGGCAAGGGTGGAGAAGGAGAACCACGAGGCGGAAGGGCTGGAGGTGAGGCCGCTGGGGGAACGGCTCGCGCGGATCTTCCGGCTGGATGATTCGGCAGCCGCCTCCGAGATGATGGTAGAACTGTGCCGTTGCTTTATGAAGCCGATATTCGAGCGGGCGCAGTTGTGCGAGGATGCGGTGCCGACGCTTCGGGAGCTCAGGGGGAGGGGCCTGAAGACGGGGCTCGTTTCCAATACGCCGTGGGGGAGCCCCGGTGCGCTGTGGCGCGAGGAGATCGAGAGGCTGGGACTCGCCGGCCTGTTTGACGCGCTGGTCTTCTGCTCGGACGTCGGGTGGCGCAAGCCGGACAGAAGAATCTTCGAATTCGCCATGCAAAAGCTCGACATCTCGGCGGAGGAGTGCCTGTTCGTCGGGGACGATCCGAGATGGGACCTCGTCGGGCCGGCGGGGGTGGGAATGGAGGCGGTGATCATCGACCGCCGGGGGGTGCTGGAAGTCGCAGGCCAAGATCCCATCAACAGCCTTCGTGAATTGGCTGGGAGGTTACGATGAAGGGGGCCGGCGAAAGACTGTCGTATGTGGACTCGACGAAGCAGATACGTCCCGAGAAGTTGAAGGGCTTCCTCAGCGGCCGGCCCAATCCTCCGTCAGCGGAAACGCACCTGAAGCTGCTCGAGAGCAGCGACGAGATCGTTGCGGCCATCGACGACGAGACCGGCGACGTCGTGGGCTTCATCACGGCGCTCAGCGACGGGGTCTTGAGCGCGCACATCACGTTTCTCGAAGTGCTTCCCCCGTATCGAGGGCGCGGCGTCGGCCGGGAGCTGATGCGCCGGACGCCGGCGAAGCTGAAGGGACTCTACGCGGTCGACGTCGTGTGCGACGCCGAGCTGCGGCCGTTCTATGAACGTTTCGGCATGAAGCCGACGATGGGAATGATCCTGAGAGATCGCTCCCGACAATCGGGAGCTTAACACCCGACGTTACTCACGTCGTGCGGGAATCCAGGTCGCCGTCCCTTCTTTTCCCTCCCCGTAGCACTTAAGATACGCGCCGAGCGG
>CAZGDV010000177.1:0-3038 GCA_964524995.1 uncultured Dehalococcoidia bacterium
TCCAGGCTTTCGGCCACCGACGGACACAATGTGCGCCACTTGGCCAAGAAGCTATCATATGCTTCGCGGGCGGCGATCCCGTCGCGGGCAGTGACGATCTTCGCGTAGTCACGCTTCATCTCCCCTCGAGCATGCACAGGGCAGTGATCCAACAGGTTCTGTAGCTTGTGAACCGTGCACCGCTGAACCTTCGGCGACGGCCAACTCCTGCGTGCCTTGCCCAAGCCGGCATGGCCGTCGGTCACCAGCAGCAGCGGATCGGGTAAGCCGCGCTTCTGCAGCGAGTCGATCAGGCGACCCCAGCACGCGCTCGATTCGCTCACGGCCAGTCGTAGCGCTACGAGCTGCTTCTGCCCGTCGGGCGCCACTCCCAGAGCCGCCAGGACCGGCACGCTGATCACGCGACGGGCTAACCGCACCTTCAGGTTCAGACCATCGAGATAGAGGATCGGATAGCATTCCTGCGACAGGTCGCGTTGCTGCCATTGAAGGAAGTACCCCTTCAGCCGGTTCACAACCCGAGAGACCGCGCTCTTCGAGAGATGCTCCTCTCCCAACAGCGGCTGCAGAGCCTTGCGAATACGACGCGTATTGGCTCCCGCCAGGTAGATCCCCAGAATAGCTTCGTCCACGCGGCGCGTACGCCGAGCATAGCGCGGAAGGACACGGCTCTCGAACTCGGTGGTGACGCCGCCGTCCTGCTGGACGCGTCCCCGCGGAACCGAGAGCGTCACCGGGCCCATCTCCGTCGTGATCCGACGTACTTGCTTGCCATTGCGATAACCGCACCGCTCGTCGGTCCGTTCGTGGCGGTCGCAGCTGAGTGCCACGCTGAGTTCCTCATCCAGAATCTCTTCGACGGTCTTCACGATCTTGGCTCTCAGCAGATCCCGCAACTCGAGACGAAGGGGAACGACGGCCTCTTCAGGTGTGGTAGAGTGCTCCTTGGACATGGCGTATACCTCCTCGCATTGCCCGTGTGGGCTTTGTGGTTTCCCACTTGGAGGTTACGCCATTTCCATTTTCCACAACAACCGGGACGGATCCCTGCATTCTAGCGGGCAAAGAAAGCGCTTAAAGAGTCAATCCGGGAAGATAGAGAATGACGACCTGAAAAGGCAGAAGAACTGCCCTTTCAGACCGGAGATCACCGACCCATCGCTTCGTTGGAACCGGGCGCGCGGTACTTGCATCGTCACCGACCCCAGCTCCGTGGTGATCCGGCGCTCCTGCTTGCCGTTCCGACAACCGCGGCGCTCATCGGTTCGCTCATGACGCTCGCAGCCCAAGGCGCCTTTGGGTTCCTCCTCAAGGGTTTCCTCGACGGTCCTCAAGATCCTGCCTCTCAGCAGATCCCGGAGCTCGAAACGCAGAGGGGGATGACGGGGGACTCAGATTTGGAAGAGCGCTTCTCGGACATGACGTACACCTTCTTGCATGGCCCAAGCGGGCTTTGGTTTTGCCCACTTGGAGGTTACGCCAGTTCCATTCTCCACAACAGCCGGGACGGATCCTACGAAGGCGCGTATCGAAGGCTTGGCTAGAAGGGTTTGAGACTGGATCGGGTGGACAAGACGATGGTTGCGAGCAAACTCCATTGGGAAGTGAGCCAGTTGCTGGTATGCTTGTCTTGTCACGTGATGATTCGACGTTGCGACGGAAGTAGGGGTGCTGCCCTCGACACCATCAGCGCAGAGTCCGAGTACAACCGATTCAAACCTGGAGGAGTTCATGCGCTACCTGACAGGTCTCTCTCTTGTCCTGTGTCTGTTCCTAGTGGTCACAGCGTCGGCGAGGTCCGATTCCCGGCTCCCGGAAGATTCCGTAGTTGAGGTCGAAGTCAGAGCCGGAAACTCGCCGCTTCCCGAGGCGTCCGTAGCGCTCGATCTGAACAGCAACGAGATGTGGGACGAATGGGAGCCGCGCGACTGGACCGACGCAAACGGGTATGTCGTGTTCTATGATGTGGCGTTTGTGGACGAGAACCCCGATGCGCAGAGCGGGGAGACTTCTCAGATCATGCTCGGCAATGTGCGAGGTCTGGTGGGAGCCAGCAAGCTCCAGGTCGACTACGTTCTGCCAGCGGGCGCCACAAAGGCCAGCTTGGAACTCCTCGATCTTGCGGGGAGGCGAATCGCTGGCACCGAAGGCCTTGGCGACCTCGAGTTGAGGATTCCTGCTGATCTGGCATCGGGTGCGTACTTCCTACGTGTAAGCGCGGACCCTGCGGTGGCAGTCTCTCGGCGAATCACCAGCATCAGTTCCACCACTAGGATCATTGAAGCCAATCGCGTCACTGCTTCTGAAGCAATGGCCGCTGGCTGGACCGGTCCCCGAGTCCAGGATCGGCGGGAGAGCTTTCCCAACTCGCACCCCATCAACCTCATCGTGGAGCATCCTGAGTATTCGACAATGATTCAGGCCGAGACCTTGGCGCCTGGTACGAACAGCTTCTCGGTCTACATGGGCCCAGACTTCCAGGAAGACGTTGCCTGGAGTGAGGAGCTTGGGCTGGAATACGTCAGCCGGACCGAAGACACCATCACGTTTGAGTATGAAGGGCAAGCCCCAGATGTCAATGTGGGAGACGTCCTTATCGGTATCGAGGAAGGGGGCTATGTGGCCCGAGTTACGGACGTTGAGATTGGTCGAGGCGACTTGGTCGTTCAATTTGTCCCGGGGTCGCTTTGGGAGCTCTTCGATGGAGTTGAAGTGGACGAGACCCTTGCTTTCGATGAACCTCCCATCGACTATGCGTTTGACGATGCGATTCTGTTGGATGAGGCCCTTGAAGGTGAATATGGGACCGTACAGGCTACCGTCAGCATACCCAGCGGGCGACTCACATACTCCCCCTCCCTAGAGTTTGGGTTCCGCATTGAGGACGAGGAGTTCACAGACTTCAAGGCGATTCTGCGCGGGCAGCTTGACTTCGATGCGGACATCCTCCTTGCGGTCACGGGGAGCGTGATCTATGAGTCTGATCCAGTGAGTCTTTTCACTGTTGAGAAGTACATGTTGATTCCCCAAGCCCCCCC
>CAZGDV010000178.1:0-3016 GCA_964524995.1 uncultured Dehalococcoidia bacterium
GATGCTGCTTGTCCTTCTTGTACTGGTCTTCCGGCAAGTAGGCCCAGTCCTCGTAGCGGGCGTTAGTGGATGAGACAATTGAGTACATGTCGTGCCCCGGGCGGGTCGTGGGATAGTAGATGGAGAAGGTCCGGCTCGTGACATCCTTGCTCAGCAGCATGCCTGTGTCGAACTTGGGCGCGACGGACGTGAACAGGAGATCGCCGCAGTAGTCGAAACCTTCGCCCTTCCTGATACCCATGTACACCTGGCAGCTGCTGTTGTTGATCCTCACCTTCCGTGACGCTTCGACGAAGTCTGCAGGCAGGTTCTCGTCGCCAACCAGTTCATGGATCGTCCTCTTCAGGTTGCCGTTGGACACGACAGACTTGCTCTTGATGGGTGTCCCGTTGGCCACCACACCCGCGACTTTGCCGTTCTCAGTCAGGATTCTCTCGACCAGGGCCTTGGTTCGGATGTCCACACCGTTCCTACGCAGCTCCTCCTCCATCCTGCCAATGAACACGTCTGTGCCGCCCTGTACCGTGTAGACACCCTTGCTCATGAAGTTGGAGAAGACGATCCCATAGCTAATGGCGGGGTCATCGAGCGTGGACCCGTTGGCGTATGTGATCGGCTCCATGAGGAGCCGCACAACGTCGTCGCGTCCGGGGAAGTACTTCTCGAACAAATCGCGGGCCGTCATCGTCTGGTCGTCATAGAAGTTCATGTCCCTCGCGGTGTCGAAGAAGTCGTCGATGTTCTGCTCCGGGACCTTGAAGTACTCTTTCAACAGGCGGGTGAAGTCCTGCCTGTCGAATGTGGTTGTGAAGGAGAACTGGGGATTGTCGAATCTTATGCCTTTGAGCTGAACGATCATGTCGGCGATCTCTTGGTTCCAATACTTCCGACATGTCTTGAGCATTCCGACCGGGAAGCCGTGCAGAGAGACGTCGAAGATATGTCCGCCCCTTCTCTTGAACCAGGTTGCCAGGCCGCCGAGCTGGTTGTGGTGCTCCAGCAGCAGTACCGAGTACCCGTTTCTGGCGAGCATGTTGGCGCATGTCAGGCCCCCCAGCCCGCTGCCTATCACCGTCGCGTCGTACTCGGCCCTCAGATCCTCCAGCTTATCGCGCATTATCGACTCCTCAGCCTGCTAGTCCTTCTGAAGTATATGGTAGTTGGCCATCGAGATGCCGCTGAGCATAGCGCCCACTATCCCGAGAAAGCCCTGGTCAGTACCACAGATGTACAGATTGTCCAAATGAGTGCGGCCGTCCTTGACCTTGTCCGGCGTCCCGTAGACGGCACCGTTGAGATGACTGGTGTACCTGTGGATCGTCGTCGGCGTGAACATGTCAGTGTAGACGACAGAGTCCCGGAAATCCGGCACGAATTGTACAACCACTTCGAGAGACCTTTCAAGCCAGGCAGCCTTCTCGCGGTGGTATGCGTCCTTGTCGAGACCGTTCCACCTATCATAGTTGGCCATGTTGGTGACCCGTATCAGGGCCTCCGGCAGCGGCTCATCATATTGGAAGTTGTTCGGACAGCATATGACGCCGCTGGTGATATCGACCAGCTCATCAGGCTTCCTGTAGCTGAACCTGTCCGTTGTGTTGAAGAAGGTTATGGTGGTGTCGTAGCCCCTGTCGGCCATCTCCCGATCCAGCACGAAGATGAACTCGACGAACGAGAGTCGGCCGATGCCTCTGTCCTCTCCGCTGGGATTGTGGTCCGAGAGAAGCCGCATGGTCTCGACATATCCGGCCGATGACAGGACATGTCTGGCCGTCAGCTCTTCTCCGCTGTCCAGCCGCAGGGACTGCACGCGCCCTCCGGATACCTCGATCCGCTCGATTCCGCGCTTGAGCCTGAGCTCGCCGCCGCTCTCCTTGTACTTGTCGACCAGCACGTCGAGTATCTGCCGAACGCCCGCATGAGGGCGGGCGAACCCCTCGCAGAAAATGCTGCTGAACATTATCACGAACTGCCCGAACTCCATATCGTGTTCCTGGGCGTTGCCGTAGTACATGAGCGGGCAGAACATCATGTCCACGAGGACGGGGTCTGTGATGATTGACCCCACGACCTCTCGGGCCGGCCTCGGCTTGGCGTCCAGCGAAAGCGCGTCATACTCGCCGATTGTCTGCAGCAGCTTCTGGAAGTTGTCTTTCTGCGCCGGGAAGACCTCGTTGACCTCCTGCACGAAGAAGTCCAGCTCGTTGGTGAACCGGAGCGTCCTGCCCGGGAAGCTGATCGCAGACACCCTCTGCTGGCATAGATCGAAGTCCTCCGCCTTCAGCTTGAGCTGTCGCAGCAGCTTCGGCAGGGGCGTGGACTTCACCCCCTTTGGGACGTAGTTGGTCATAGCGTGCAAGCCGACATCGAACTTATGCCCATCACGGCTGTAGAATGAGTTCAGGCCTCCCACACGATGGTGCTTCTCCAGGATACATACCTTCTTGCCGTAGTAGGCCAGCCTTATCCCGGCGGCCAGGCCGGACATTCCGGCACCGATTATCGCGACGTCGTAGTCCATTCCGATTCTCTTGGGTAGACCTCACCCCCGTCTGCTATTCAGAGATAGGGAGGCCGGGCCTGCAACGCGGCCGGTCGGGGTGAGGCGACAGTCGTCTGCCAGTCTGCCTGCAGCGTTTAGATATCCTTCATGAGCGGCTCGAGATACTCCACTGCGCCGTCCAGGGTGGAGAGCCTCATGTAGTCCTCTTCCGGCACGGTGATACTATACCGCTTCCGCAGTTCCATAATCATGTCCAAGAAATCCATCGAGTCCATCTCGATCTGGTCTCGGATCCGGACATCACCCTTGAGTTGGCTGACGTCCTCGTCTGGAACGATCTCGCTCATCACTTCGAGGACCATGGCCCTGATGTCATCTGGCTTCATCTGTACCTACCTTTCTAATCCTCTATCGTCTGCAATGACGTTGATGGGCACTATCCGGTGAACCTCTTCACAATGACAACTGCGTTGATGCCCAGCATGCCGAACGAGTTGTTCAATATGTAGTCCA
>CAZGDV010000179.1:0-2970 GCA_964524995.1 uncultured Dehalococcoidia bacterium
TCTTGCATCACGTAGTGCGAGAACTCGTGGAACTCCCTGTTCTTCGGGGCATCCGGGTAGTTCCAGGCGCTGTTAGGCGGCAGACCCGGCGCATCAACGTTGTCATCGATGTTGATGTACGGATCGTCCCAGCCAACCGTGCCGTCGGGATGGTTGATGAGAGTCCACCCGCAGTACACGCCGTTGTCCACCGACCAGGTGATGATCGGCAATGGTGTGTGGTCGCACTGACCTACAGGGCCGAAGGTTACGCCCGCGTAGTCACGGTAGAACTTGACTGCAAGGTACGTGTAGTAATACGATGTCGCGCAGTCATCCGAGTGTCCGGGGTCATACACCATTCCCGCCGGCAGCACCAGCAGCGGAGGCGCAACGGGGAATACGAGGTCCCGCTCGAGATCGGAGTCGTCGCGTATCTCGAGCCACTCCCGTGCCGCCGTGGTTCTCGGTACGTCTCCGAACTCGCAGTAGACGACCTCGTCCGGGTGGACGGAGCCATCCCTTATCTCAATCGTTGCGTCCTCGTCCAGCAGATCGACTCTGAGGAACCCGCTCGTGCCGTCGGGCATGGGGACACGAACCCGGTCGCCCTCGATGGTGTACCTGCCGTCACCATCCGTCCAGTCCGATCCGATGACAATCGGACCAGCCCCATCGTTGAAGTCCCAGAAGAGCTGCACCAGTACCTTCTCCAGGGGGTGGTCGTGCCCGTCCTCCACCACGCCCGTGACATAAGCCCGCTGCGCCGACGTTGCCTTCACGCAGGTCCTGCCTGCCGACAGACCGGGCATATACGTGCCCTTCTCCATATCGACCGCCACATAGCCTTCATCACAACAGCAGTTCCTGCTAAGCCTCCTCTCATCGGGACACGAGACACAGTCGGCAATATTCGTTGCGTTGTCGGGGCAGTCGGTCTTCTGGCAGGAAGCACAAGGGAATATCTTCTGCGGCGGATCGCCGGGCTGCACGAATCCGCTGCAGTTGAGCGGGTCGAATGGGGGCCAGTAGTACCCCTCCTCGCACTCACAGAGGCAGTCCTGGCCATTGCGGCTCACGAAGAAGAACGCCCGGAACCAGTCTGGGTCCTCGCGCGGCCAGTCCCACGGAGCATTCATCCCGAATTCCCATGGGGGATCCGTCTCAACGTGATGCGCCCGGGGATCAACCCGCTGGCAGAACTCCTCGCAGTCCTCCTCGGAGTCCTGTGATGACGCAATCCCGCCCAAGCCAACTGACCAGCCGAGCGCGAGCAGCAGTGCGAACGCAACAGCAAGGCACCGACTACCGGCTTTCAGATGGTCCATGCGAGTGTCTCCTGTTCGGCCGTGTGGACATCGTAATAAGCATAACGGTCAGTGTCAATTGAGATTAGAGTGATGTGTCTGCGGGCCCTGTATGATGACAGAGGAGAGGAGAGTCCGGTAATCGGGAGACGCGGCGGTCTCGAGTGAAGGACTCGGTGATATCAGACGGGGGGTCGGGGGAAGACTCCTGTCTTCCGAAGCTGGCGGAGGGAATGGGATTCGAACCCATGAGGGAGGTTTCCCCCCCTAGCCGCTTAGCAGGCGGCCGCACTCGGCCTCTATGCGATCCCTCCTTCCCGATTTTCATTATAATCGCGGGTATCAAGTATTACAAACCGGTCTACCGCAGTCATATGGGCAACACTACAGACATGCATCATCTTACCGCTACTTGCTCCGCCGTATTCGGATCGGCTGCCTGGTATTGGCGTTCACCTGCCGCCGGAGGTACATCACTATCAACCATACCCTCCACCTGTTGTACAAGGCCTTGACGGCGCGGATCACCCAGACCATTATCCCCAGGTCCGGCGGGATGAACAGGATCAGAGGTACGATAATGAAGACGATGAAGATCGGGGAGAACGTGAACGTGAGTATAAGGATCAGCACGAACGGTATCAGTGCCAGCAGTAGCATTGACACCATGTTCTCGGGCCGCGCCGACCACTTTGCCATCCTCTTCACGACGGGGAAGACGTTCTTCCACACGAAGACAATGGCCGCCATCGGTATGCTGCCGATGACTATACCGACGATCATCACCGCCCCGGCGATACCTCCGATTAGCAGTAGCATCAACATGTTGTCGCCCATGATTTCACCTACGGTATATAAGGTATACCCAGCTCCCTGATCGCTGCAAGCAGCACCATGAGCTTGGCGAGGACTCTGCCGAGGATCTCGGCAAAGTCGGTAAGCATTAGCCTGTCGATAAGTCCATCGAAGAACTTCACTATCACGGTCAGGATGTACTCGAGGTCACCCACGAACCCGTCGTCGGTGCTCTCCGGCACATTGATCCCGGGTGTTTTCAACTGAAGGAAATACACCTTCGCGGTCTTGAATATCCGTCCCTCGGGCAGGAAGACGCGTCCGCCGACGCTGAGGTACTGATCCTCTTCGCCGACCATCCACACACCCTGCAGGCTGGCTGACTTGGCCTCTATTTCCTCATGTGAGTAGAAAAGGGACCTGACTTTCGTCCCGTACATGTCAACGGGGATGCTCTCCGTCTCGTCACTCAGTGTGAGGGTGATGTTGCCGGTCAGCCGGATGTCAGCGCTCTCGGGGGCGCTAGGTCTCGGCTCTAGCGACCCGTTGGCCAGGAACTCCGTTGTCGCGATCTCTTCGTAATCGGTGCACCAGCCCCAGCCGGTCAGCCGGTATATCCGGAGCTGGTAGTAGGCACCGTCGTTGTTGTCGGTGCCGACAGCGCCGAACTCGCCTACTGACTCGATCTCGAGGTAGTACGTCGTGGCTGTTTCCAGCCCTGTGACTGGCACTCTGTGCATGGTCACCAGATCGGTGTATGCCACCTCCGTTGTGGGAGGAATCGTGAGCCCGTATCTGACTACGCTGGTCGCCGGCTGGTCGGTCTCCCACGTCACCATGGCCGACGTGGCCGTGGTGGGAGTGATCCTGACGTTGGTTATCGTTGGCG
>CAZGDV010000180.1:0-2909 GCA_964524995.1 uncultured Dehalococcoidia bacterium
CCGCCCCCTGACCCCCAAGAAGCGCGGCCGCAAACCCAAGCGAAAGAAACGAAAGTCCGAATAAAGTGCTCCGTCCCCTTTATTCCAGGGAATACGGCGTAGGGCGTCCTGCGTTGTAGTGAAGTCATGATGCGGCGCCTATCTGGCAAGCGAAGGCATCCATCGCATACGGAGTTCTGATATGAAGCGTGTGTGGTTACTGCTGTTCATGATGTTCTTGTCGGCCTCGTGCAGTGACAGTGGCGTCGATATCCCGCCCACTGCTTCCATCGCATATGAAAACCACGAAGTGGGCTATCAGGTGAGTGTAACGGGCCCCTTGGCCGATGCTATCCTCAAGAGACTCAGCGAGCCCCCGGATGATGCAGTGCCAGACTCGGCCGAGTCGATGGACACTCTGCATTATCTTACCATTGGAGACCACCGTTTCCAGGTTTGGAGCGGAGGTCGGCACAAGCTTGTACTGATGGATGGCTGGGGCGTTCGTACCTGGGATATGTCGGGTGTACAATCAGATCTGGACGCGTTCCTACGTAGAGAGATGCGTGGGGGCAGGGCGAGGCCTGTGCCGGGAGGACCCTTCGGGCCAATGAAGGAGGACGACTGCAAGCTCAACGGCAGTATTGGTGTCTTGGTCGACAAGGTCGGGCGCCGCGACAACGCGCTTCCGGGCAGCCCAATAGTGGGTCTCGACCTGCACTGCCGAGATATCACGGATGCCGACTTGGAGCAGATCAAGAAACTCAGACTGCTGCGCGAACTCGATATTTCCCATACGCAAGTCACGGATGCAGGTTTGAAGAACCTGAGGGGAATGCCGGCACTGCAGTCGCTGACCGTAGGCGGTGGGGAGATCACCGATGCCGGGATGGAACACCTCAGGGCATTGAGGAATCTTCGCACGCTGCATCTGTACTGTGGTGAGGGCGTTACGGATGCTGGACTGGCAGACGTGGGAGGACTTCAGGGGCTCAATGAACTCCACATATCCCGGGCAACCAGGATAACAGATGCAGGACTGAAGATCCTTGGAGAACTAAGATCCCTGCAAGTGCTTGACGTGAAGCACAGTGAGATCACTGACACGGCATTGCAGGCGCTAGCCGAGACCAAGAGCTTGCGGACGCTCAGCCTGACATTCGCGAGAGTCAGCGATTCAGGTCTCCGGGGACTCTCTGGGCTGCCCCACCTGCGCGTACTGCGTTTGTCACATGCTGTGATCGCTAATGAAGGGCTGAAAGGACTCAGGGCGACCAAGAGCCTGCGGGAACTCGACCTGTCTCACAGTAATGTTGGAGATGAAGGCCTACGATACCTGCGTGAACTGAAGACACTTGAGAAGCTGGATCTCTCATACACCCGTATCACTAGTGCGGGTCTCGGGGGGCTTGACCGATTACGGATGCTCGACCTGCAAGGTAGTGGAATCACAGACGAAGACCTGAAGGGACTCAGCCTGCTGGAAGGTCTAGAAGGGCTCTCGCTCTCGGGCACGAAGATCAGTGATGCAGGACTCGCCGAGTTGGTTGGCCTGAAGAACCTGAAGAGTCTCGTCGTGGTCAGAACGGGAGTAACGAAAGAGGGCGTGACACGCTTGCGAGAACGTCTGCCAAAGGTGAAGATACTGCATTCCCTGCCAGATCGCCAAGGCTATGGACAACGCCGGCAACTGGGGCAACGAATGCCACTACGACGACCAACTGCTCAACGAGGCGAAATTCATCCCCTACCTGGAGGCTCTTGTCGGTTGTGTGCTATGAGCGAAGAAGGATGGGCGACCCAGAGAGCAGAAACCCCAACACCAGAGCGAGAAGAAGCAGAGACGTGGGTAGTGTCCCCATGCTTCATCAGTCTATCCAGCCCCATCAGAGATACTCAGGTTTTTGAGGAGAAGTCCTAATCGAACATTGATGCAGCCTTACCGACATTCTATAACTGCTGTATCGTCCCGTGGGGAACGATGGTGATGTATCCTCGGGGCGGGGAAGTCCTTTCAATTGCTGCTGGCGAAATGGGAAGTGCTGTGTCGCAGAAGAGGCGAAAACGACGTTCACGCCAGCCGGTCGATGAGCCGGTCAAGCCGGACAACCCAAACCGGGTGGTCGTCTTCCTGCGGCCCTTTGCTCTCGGGGCCGTGCTTGCCGGCTTCGGGGTCTTCCTGGCCACTCGAAGCGGCACTCGGAGTTCGTCAACCATCGCGGCGCCTGGACAGGTGGGTCAGCGCAGCGTTGCCCAACTGATCGCACTGTCGGACGAGGAACTCGAGCGAGTCGACATCGTCGAGATGAACATCGCCGTAGCCCGGGGGATTCCCGGCCTGGAGAAGCTCGACTACGGCGCGTACGGCAAGACCGTCGATGCTTGGACCGACCGGTTCCGGCGATGGCTGCCTACCGTCGAGCATGCCTTTGCCCGGGCCCCGGCAAAGTACGAGAACGACATCAACTTCTTCCGCCTGGGGATGCTGGCGCAGTTCCTCGACAAGCAGATAGGCATCGCCTACGTCGAGGAACAGAAGCAAGCCCAGAAGCGCGGTTGCAAGGACGTGCGGTACACCGAACCCGGTCATCTGCTTCTTCACGGGCTGATTGACACGAAGCGGGGCACGTGCGGCACGATGCCCACGCTCCATGTGGCCATGGGGCGGCGCCTGGGCTGGGCGGTTGCCTTGGCTTGCGCCAACTCGCATTACGTCTGCCGTTACGACGACGGCAAAACGGTGTACAACATCGAGGCCACGGACACCGGTCGAGGCGGCTTCGCCGCCGGCAGCGACAGCGATTACATAAAGAGCGAAGGCATATCGCGACGGGCCGTCGCCGTCGGTTCGGACCTGCGCAAGCTCTCGGCCCGCGAGATGCTCGGCGTGTTCGTCCAGGCCCGGGCCAGGCACTACGCCGACACCGGCA
>CAZGDV010000181.1:0-2836 GCA_964524995.1 uncultured Dehalococcoidia bacterium
GTATCTCCGTGGGCAGGATGCGGTGACCGCGGCCATGCCTGGGCAGGAAGGCCACTCTCGTGCCCTCCAGCGTTCCCAGCACAATCGCGTCGCTGGGATCGCCGAACGGCGTCTTCACCTTCACTTCCTCGACATCCGCCAGCCCGTCGATTTCGTACAGGCCGCTCCCGCCGATTACCGCCAGCTTCGCTTCCGACATAACCCTGTCACCTCACAAGTCATCCGAAGTAAACTTATCAAGTGCACCAGACCACTGGCCGCAAGAGTCCGCCTCAAGCGACACCCTTCAGCCGCTCGACGTAGGGCTCCCTGAATACGCCCTTCTCCGTGATTATCGCCGTGACGTAGCAGTGGGGAGTGACATCGAACGCCGGGTTGGCAACATTCACTCCCTCAGGGGCTATCCTCACGCCCTGGATGTGAGTCACCTCGTCCGGGTTGCGCTCCTCGATCGGTATGTCCTCACCCGAGGAGAGGGACAGGTCGAGCGTACTCACAGGCGCAGCTACATAGAACGGTATGGCGTTCTCCGTCGCCAGCACCGCCACGCTGTACGTGCCGATCTTGTTCGCGACGTCGCCGTTCGCAGCGATGCGGTCAGCCCCGACAACGACGCAGTCTATTTCACCCGTCTTCATGAAATGTCCGGCCATGTTGTCGGATATCAGAGTGACCGGAATGCCGTCCCTCAGCATCTCCCAGGTAGTGAGCCGCGCGCCCTGCAGCAGCGGCCTGGTCTCGTCGGCGAAGACCTTCACATCCTTACCCTGCTCTTTGGCCATCTTGATCACGCCCAGCGCGGTACCATAGGCAGCGGTCGCCAGCGAGCCCGCGTTGCAGTGTGTGAGTACCGTCCAACCATCCTTGATCAGATCAGCGCCGTACTCGCTGAGGCGACGATTCGCCTCTTCGTTCTCCGCCTCGATCCGGCGAGCCTCTTCGAGCAGTTGCTCTTTGGTTTGGCCGACGTCTTCGCCCCCGTGCGTGACTTTCTCCATCCTCTCCAGTGCCCAGAAGAGGTTCACCGCCGTAGGCCTCGACGACGCAAGTGTATCGTGGACCGTCCGCAGCTTGGTAATGAAATCGCCCATGGAGCTAGCTTCCAGCTTCCGGGCCCCCAGGGCGTAGCCGTAGGCGGCGGCGACGCCTATATCAGGAGCACCCCGGATGCGCAGCGTCCTGATGGCTTCGGCCACGTCCTCGTAGCCATGCAACTCGGGGAACACCTCTTGGTGGGGCAGCTTCGTCTGATCAATAATCCTGATCCTGTTCCCGAGCCATTCGATTATCTTCAGTTCAGTCATTGGATCAGAACTGCAGAATGGACATTACTTCGTAGCCCTGGAGCTTGTCTCTGCCGTTCAGGGCAGTGAGCTCTATGAGGAAGGCCATACCGACAACCTCGCCGCCGAGCTGCTTTACCAGCTCCGCCTTCGCCGCTACGGTCCCACCTGTAGCCAGCAGGTCGTCGATGATGAGGACCTTCTGTCCGGGTTGGATGGCATCCTCGTGCATGTGAAGCGTATCCACGCCGTATTCCAGCTCGTACTCTGCACTAATGACAGCTGAGGGCAGCTTGGCCCGCTTCCGCACAGGCACGAACCCGACGCCCAGATTGTAGGCGAGCGGCGCACCAAGTATGAACCCCCTCGCTTCCGCAGCCACTATGACGTCAATCCCCTTTTTACGATACGTCTCCGTCAGGAGGTCGATGACATACCTGAAGGCTGCGGGGTCGAGAAGCAACGGCGTGATGTCCCTGAAAAGAACGCCCTTCCTCGGGAAGTCCTGCACATCACGGATCTTTCCCTTGAGGTCCATAGCGAAGCCTCCAAAGATTCATGTTGGCGGATACACTCTTGAGCGGAACCCCCCGCAGATTATAGCAGATTCAGGGCGAACGCGTTGTACGGCCAGGCCCGACGTCAGGGTCCTCGTGTATCACTCGCAGCTTCGCTACGTCTATGAGGCCGAAGTCGCTGAGCCGCACTTCCGGGATGACCGGTAGCGCGAGCAGGGATAACGTCGCGAATGGGCGGGGCAATGCGCACCCCAGCTCCGCGGCGGCCTTCTCGAGGTTCTCCATCCTCGCCACGACGGCTGCAAGCGGCTCGTCGGACAATAGACCCGCCACCGGGAGTGGCAGCGAGGCCACAACACCCCCGTCGGCGACAGCAACGAGGCCACCCTGCAGCTTCTCGATCGTCTTCACGGCCTGGTAGATATCGTCGTCGTTGGTACCAACGACGACGATGTTGTGCGAGTCGTGCGCTACAGACGAGGCGAGCGCCCCTTTTTTGAGACCGAATCCCTTGACCAGGCCAAGCCCGATGTTGCCGGTGGCTCGATGGCGCTCCACGACTGCTAGCTTGAGAACGTCGCGTTGCGTGTCAGCGACGACGTGTCCGTTCTGTGTCCTGGCCCTCAGCCCGACCTTCCTGGTAATGGTCTGGTCAGGCACGACCCCAATGACCAGCGAAGGGCCATCGAGCGCGACAAGCTCCAGTCCCTCGATACCAAAGGGCTTGATGTTGACCGTGCGCATCATGCGGTCATCATGCGGAATAGAAGTGGAGAACAGGGGCTTGCCATCGCGGGCAACTACCTTTCCACGGTGGATGACCATTGCTACATCGAACGTGCGCAGTTCGTTCAGCACCACAAGGTTGGCGAGATGACCAGGGGCAACAGCACCACGGTCACGAAGGCCGAGATACTCGGCGGGGTTGATGGTGGCCAACTGAATGGCCGCCACCGGGTCCAGCCCCAGGCCGATCGCCTTCCTGACCACGGCATCGATATCGCCATCCCGCATCAGGTCGTCGCAGCTTCTATC
>CAZGDV010000182.1:0-2834 GCA_964524995.1 uncultured Dehalococcoidia bacterium
TGTGAATGGTTTCTAGGATCTGCTCTCTTACTCGCTGCTTTCCGCGGGGAACACGCTTGAACATAGTGAGAAGGTACTTGGCGAGGACAGACTTGTCGTCGTCAGTGATTTCATTGCGCTGGCGGACTTTGACAAGTACTTCATTGGCCGGGCCCTCGATTTCGTTGGCCAAGCGCTGGTCTACTTCTGGAGGATAGAACCCCGCTTCGATCGCGACATTGTTGCGGTGAGTGATGAAGCTTGAGCGTCGGCACTTGTCATAGACGCAGACGTAGTCCCCTGAGTTCCCCGAAAAACCCTTGAGGTAGTATTTGGGAAGGTAATGATTGCGCATAGTGTCACAGTACGGGCGGGAGGCCGACGACGACGCGGAGGCAGTTGATGACGTCGGAGATGGTAACGTTGCCGTCGCAGTCGAAGTCGCTAGCTGCAAATTCTTCACTGGTGGGTATGTCCAGGCCGACCACGATCCTAAGCAGTCCTATCACGTCGGTAATGCCGACGCCGCCCCCATCCAAGTCCATCGAGGTGGGCGGGCCAACAATGTCTGCATCACGTTCTGCTGACGTTACTGTGACGGTTGTCGTCGCTGAGTCACCGGTGACGGAGGCCAGTACAGCGTCAACAACGTCTCCGATCACGCCTGCCTGATAGAGGCCCGTGTCGGCATTGATGATCCCGCCTGATTGGTTGTGGAGTAGGGACCAGACGGGGCTTTCTCCGAGCCCCTGCGTAAAGTGAATGTACTCGGCAGTGGATACGATCTGGTCTTCGGGAACGACCTCCCAGGCGACCTTGGAGACCTCCAAGTTGGTCGGGCCGCCTGTTGCATAGACCCCTCCAAGAGAGTCAGCCGCCAGGCCTTGGCACTCGTGGGGAAGATAATTGGACCAGAGCAGCGCTCCCGTCGGGCTCAACTTGGAGGCGAAACCCAACGCCGGTGCCGGCGTTGGACTACTGGGAACGACAGGGAAATCATTCGAGCCTGTCAGCCCTGCCACCCAGACATTCCCGTTCCTTTCTGCGGCGACGCCAAACCCGTGGTCGGGTTGGCTTCCCCCGATACAAGTCGACCACTGTAGATTGCCGTCGGCGCCGAATTTGGACACAAAAGCATCCCAGAAGCCGCTGGTGCCGCTGCCAGGGAAGTCCGTCGAGTCGGACTCACCACAAACGTAGATGTTGCCGAATTCGTCAACTGATATCCCGTTTCCTCGGTCGTTTGAGCTTCCGCCAAGGAACGTAGACCAGACCAGACCACCGTCCGACGTGAATGTCGTCACAAAGACATCTTCATTCCCACCTAGCGTTGTGTCGTACGCCCCCGGTGTTACCGGGAAGTTACTGGAACGCGTATATCCTGTTACGCACACGTCCCCATCGGTTGAGACGGCGATGGCTGGGCCAACTTCCCCTTGAGTTCCACCTAGGAACGTGGACCAATCAAGCTCACCAGAAGCGCTGAACTTCGCGACGAAGACATCGACTACGCCACCGTTCCACATCCTGTCGTAAGCACCTTCTGTCGTAGGAAAGTCGCTGGAGCCGGTTTCACCAACGACATACACGTTGCCATTGGAATCGGCTGCAACGCCGAACCCGTGGTCTCCCTCGCTTCCACCCAAGTACGTAGACCAGAGGAGTCCTCCGTCCGTGTCGAACTTTGCGACGAACGCGTCTGCAGACCCACCGTTCCATGACTCGTCGTAGGCACCTTCGGTTGTGGGAAAGTCAGAGGACTGTGTTCGGCCGGTGATGAAGACATTCCCTTCCGAGTCTGCCGCGACGCCGAGGCCTTGGTCAATGTTCCCGCCGCCGAAGTATGTTGCCCACCATGCGCCAGTGTTGTCGCTGCTGAACTTGATGAGAACAGCGTCACGACTTCCGTTGTGGGAAGTGTCGTACGCGGAGCCGGGGCAGGGGAAATCTGTGGAGCTTGTCCACCCTGTGGCCAAGGGGTTCCCTTCTGGGTCAACTGATGCACTGGAGCCAGTCTCCTCGTCTGAGCCGCCGTAGCTTGCAGTCCAGTCAATCTGAGTAGCATTACCGGGGATCGGGCACATGAACACGAGCGCGCAGCAAACAATTACGGTGGTGAAGAGGGCAGAACGTGTCTGAACCACGACGGGCCTCCTCGCTTTCGTGGGGCGAACAGTGGGAGAACGTATCGCTGAAATGTCTCGGTCCCAAATCCGCTACGAGCGAATGACGGGAACCGCCGATCGGCGTCGATTGTTCGGATCCTGCACATGCCATGGATAGTACATGCTGCTGGTGCTTTCGTCAATAGATTGCACTCGATGGTTTCCCGCAAATGGCCCTGCCTCGGTGGCTGGTCTGCGGAATAGAGGAGTGGGTCGCGGGCCGAAGTTGTAGGAGGAGATTCGAATGGGTAGGATGTGGGGTGAGGGGTGGGGGTTTGGGTGATTTGAGGGGTGAAACGAGGAGCGGTTTGAGGGGTTTGGCGGAGAAGGTGTGATTTTTTGTGGGGGAGATGTTATACTGGTGCGCGCGAGGTGCGGATTTCTGAACTGAAGAAAGGAGTGCGCAGATGGAGACCGGGTTGAGTGTTCGTTTCGGTAAAGATGGTGTGAGGGTTGCAGGGTGCGTGTTGCTGTCCGTGATGTTGGGATGGGCGCTGTCGGGTTGCGGTGGTGCGCCGACGGCGATCAATTGGCCTGAAGGGACGGGGTATCTGTCGGGACAGAACAAGCGCCCGTCTTCGGCGCATAAGATTAGAAGTTCCACAAAGGCGCAGATCGTCGCCGTGGAAGAAGGACGAATCCGGCTGGGGCCGGACAGCAAGTTGGAGCTGAAGGACTCGCGCCCGCTGC
>CAZGDV010000183.1:0-2728 GCA_964524995.1 uncultured Dehalococcoidia bacterium
AGCAAGCAGAGCTTGGCCTCGTCACCGACGAAGAATGGAAGCGCATCAATCCCTTTGATTGGAGAAGAGAGTTCCCGGACATCATGAAGCGGGGAGGCTTTGATACGGTCATCGGCAATCCGCCGTATGGACGTGTTCAAGTACTGCAAGAGTACTGCCCCGAACAAGTGCCCTATATGAAGGAACGCTACAAAGCTGCGAGTGGGAGTTTTGACATCTACGCCCTCTTTGTGGAAAGGTCTTTTTCTCTACTCCATAGCCGCGGAAAAGCGGGATTCATTGTTCCTCACAAATTCTTCCCATCCGAGTTTGGAGCACCGCTGCGCCAATTGATAACTCAGCGACAGGCGATTTCGCAGATCGTCCACTTTGGTTACAACACGATTTTCTCGCAGGCCGATACTTACACATGCCTTCTGTTCATGACTGGTCATCCCAGCAAGAATTTCCGGCTTGTGGAGATACTCGATGTGTCTTCCGTCGACGAAGTGATGAAGCAGATTGACGACTGCAACGAGCGGGAAGATTCTGCAGCAAGAGTGGGATTACTGCCTGAGCCACCACCATCACCTGCTAAGTGGAGCTTCAAAGTTGGCATCACAGGCCGGTTGCTGGAGAAGCTGAAGACAATGCCGCAGACAGTGAGTGATGTGACCGAAAGAGTTTTCGTTGGGTTGCAGACGAGCGCCGATGATATCTACGTGCTGCAAGTGACTGACCCGGCAGTTTCTGTCCGTGGACCCAGACTGCAGCTGTTCTCGAACTCTCTTCAAAGATCCGTCGTTATAGAGAGGGGGTTGCTGAAGACGTTTCTCCTCGGACGAGATCTCCAAAGGTACTGCGAACCTGTGATCCGGCGCTATGTGGTTTTTCCCTATTCGATTGAGGGCGGCAAGGCTAGGTTGCTGGAAGAGGCCGAACTCAGAGAGACATACCCGAAGGGCTATGCCTACTTGGTGGCAAATCGCAGAGCGTTGCAGGAGCGGGAACATGGAAAGATGCGAGGTGCAGGCTGGTACGGTTACATCTATCCAAAGAACCTGGCCGAGTTCGAGCAACCCAAGCTCCTGATGAGAGAGCTCGGAGACCGGCCGAATCTTTACCCAGACTATAATGGCCTCTTCTACCACACCACGAAGATATACTCACTCGTTACGAAGAGTGGTCTCGCCACGATGGAGATGCTGCTGTGTATCCTGAATTCCCGGCTTTGTTCCTTTTTCGTTGCTAACACCAGCGAGATATGGGGCAAGTCCTTCAAGTTCAAAAGGCAATTCGTAGAGCCCTTTGGATGGCCCGCGCAGGGATCAGTTGCTGGGTCGGACGCGAAGGTGTCTAGACTCGCTACGGCAATGCTGAACCTTAAGCGCCGCCTGGCTGTCGCTGGGAGCCCGGGAAGCAGGAGCAGAATCCAGCGCCAAATCGACGCCACCGACAAGCAAATCGACCAGCTCGTTTATGAACTCTACGGGCTCACGGATGAGGAAATCAGGATTGTGGAGGGGGGGGTAAGTAGACGCTAGAGCAACGTTGGCCTGCGTCCATGCGGTGCTTTGCAGATGCTCTTGTCCTGCGACGCGGCCGCAAGGCCATCGGTATTGGTGGCAGCAGGCGACCGAGAGCTGGGAAGGAGTGCGACAGGGCTTGCACGGGCCGAAGTTGATCACGACGTGAGGTGTGTTGTGTCACATACCTATGCCAGACAACCATACTCGCAGGTGATACACGAACTGTGCAATGCACTGAACTGGGTGAACGCGCTCGGCATAACGACAGCTGGGAGACGGCACGAGAGGTATCTCCGAACCATCAAGGAAGTTGACGCTTTCCTCAAAGACTACCAGTCGACCCAGCATTCGGCGAGGGCACTGTCTCGGAAGGCAGCAATGCCGGTGATGGAGGCGAATCAGCTTGTTCGCATCTGGAAGGGCTTCCGGAATGCCGACAGTCAGGGATTGCGTACTAGATTGTCAGAAGTCGTCAAGGGTCCGGAGACGCAAGGAGACGAGTCCGCGAAGAGATCTTCGAACCGAGCTCGGAATGTTGCTGTCGAGCTCGACCTAGCAGCACCAGCAGCAGCGACTGGGCTTCGCGTCGACCTTGATTCCGAAACTGATATAGTTATCCACCTTGACGGAATGCAACTGTTCATAGAATGCAAGCGACCTTTGAGCCCGAAGAGACTCCCGCAGCGCATCAACGAAGCAGCGAACCAGCTTCGAAGACGCCTACGACAGACGGATCTTCACGCCTATGGCATGATTGGTCTCTCCGTTGGGCAACTCTACTGGCCGAAGGGGATAGTCTTACGAATGTCTGATCCGCCAGAGCTTGTGAGAGAGTTGAGGGGATGGTTCCTCGACTTCGGCGACACCTACTCCCACCTGTGGGACTTCAGCGCAAGCGACCGGATAGCGGGCGTATTGGTTCAGTTTCGTTTTCTATGTGAGTTCGCTGACGGGGAACCGATGACTTCCGGGAATGAACTTCCCATCTTCAGTGTGTATCCTGAGGGCTCCGCTGTGTTGGAGGATCTCAATCTTCTCAAAAGGCGGATGTTGCAGGGCTTGGACATCTTGGGCCGGCCCTAGCGTGTGGAGCGGTGCTGTGATGACTGCCTGCAGCAGGAGCAGGCAGCTTCGGGGACGTAGTGAGGGAATTCCCGGGGTCAGATCTTGCATTGCCACATTTCGGGGGCTAAGTCGTTGATAGTTAGTGCAAGCCAGCG
>CAZGDV010000184.1:0-2705 GCA_964524995.1 uncultured Dehalococcoidia bacterium
TCAAGCGGCTTGATCCCAAGCCCTAAACCGTCCGTGAAAACGGGGCAACTCCACTCTCGAAGCAAGGCCGGACTCGACAAGCCTCTCGAAGCTGCTTCTGTGGTAGTGGTCGGCCGGGATAACCTTCACCTTCTTCAGATTGCCGCTGTGTTGAATATAGAACCGCAGATTGTTGTAGCCATACCTAGCGAGCATGGAGTCTGTGGTTGCAGAGAGTGAGGAGTGCCACCCAAAGATGACCCCAAGTCGACACGGCGGTCTCACATCAAGTGACTGTGTGGCTTCTTTCTCAAACTCCGCCAGCATGTCGGCTTGGTCCTTCTCGGAGGCAGTGTCCCAGTCGGACGAATCGCGCTTCAGGCGCTCTAGATACTGCTCGTACTGTGGCTTGAATTCGGCCACATAGTCATCTATCTGCTTACAGTGGAAACTAGATCGACCTATGATGGGCAAGAGAGCGTCAGCTTCCGGCCATGTTCCTGAGACGCATGCGTCGTCGAGCATCCGCTTCAATCCCTCAGCTGTCGCACGGTCGAGACCGTAGACGGTGAGGGGAAATGTGCTCGTCGGATTCGGCACCCACCCCCCATCTTCTGTGCTCGTGAGAGGTCCCGTGCCTGGTCTTTCGAGGTCCGAAGAACCCAGTTTCGCCGAAACGCCCGCCCTGGGAGTCCAGGTCTCCTCCAGTTCGCTTCTCCTCTTCTCCCGTGATACGTAGATCTTCCTGACGATCAGCAGAGCGACCGTAATGATGATCACGACAAGGAGGAACGTTCCCATCGGTGAGACCTCCTAGCGGTAGAGGGCTTTGAGGGAAGACCAGCTGGCTCTGTCTGCGTGTGTGCCGCCGCAGCCGACCGGCCAAGCGCCAATCAGATCGCATTCGGTGTTAGGCGAGCTGAAAGGCGCGCACGGAGAACCGCACTCAAGGTAGAAGTTCCCGTTGTCGGGATCGCAGAAGAGCGGGTCTTCGGAGATGTTGCCGTTGACGCCGTACTGGTCCGCTATGGAGCCAACCCAATCGCCTCCTGCGTTGCCGAATACATCACAGCAGGTGAGCGAGATGCCCGCGTTTGCATCGCAGACAACTCCAGCTCCCGAGGGACTAAAGGCAATCACGCTGTTCTGCACAACCGGGAAGCAGCCCTCCCGGCAACGTATTCCGCCCGTGGTTGAGCCGTCATTGTCAGCCAGCGTGCAATTGACCAATGTGGGAGAAGAAAGCCGGATGAGGTAAATCGCCGCATTTGACGAGGCGTAGTTATTAGAGAACCTACAGCTTGTCAGAATCGGACTCGAATTGTCACACTCTAGCGCGCCAGAGTTCCCCGCGTGGTTCTGCGAGAACACACAAGTGGTCAGACTTGGAGAGGGGCTGTCTAGGAAGATCAAGCCACCACCAGACGAAGTGCCCTCACCATTCCCCAAGAACTCACAGCGTACCAGCGTCGCGGAGGAAGAACGCAAGAACGCACCACCACCCAGGCTGGCGGAGTTGTTCTGGAAAACGCAGTCGGTAAAGGCTGCTCCACTTTGGTCACAGTACACGCCACCCCCGCGATACCAAGCCGAATTCTCCAGGAAGACGCAGCGCCTGATCCTCACGGGAGAACGATCACAGTACATTCCGCCACCAAGCTCATCCAACCCCGAGCCCGGCGCTATCCCGCCCGTCACTGTGAATCCCTCGATGCTCGCAATGCCGAAGTTACCGACCCCGAGCAGATGGAAGACCCTTCCCATGCCTAGCGCATCGATAGTCACGCAATCCGGCTTGCCGGTCTCGCTTCGCAGACAAACACCGTCCTTCGTGCTGAAGATGTCGTGCTCGTAGTACGTGCCACACGCCACTAGCACAGTGTCTCCATACGCCGCCGAGTCAATCCCCGCCTGAATCGTGGGGCATTGTGACGGGACGTGCCAGGTGGCAGCCGAAGCGGACCCAAACGCTCCAGCAGCCGCAGCACACAGCAAAGCTGCAGCCAAGAACCTCATGACTCACCTCCAAATGCAGTACTCGGGACGGTAGCGGAACCTTACGAAGCTAGATCATACCAGATCGACAAGCAGACACAACTTCCCTCTGTGCGGAACATCGAAGAAGGGTTCCAGTAGGTAAGACTGACTATTTCCTTTCCGAAACCCCTTGATAGCGGTTAACTCGCTACAAATACTATGATTATCCATACCCGAAGCCACGCAGATACGAGTGTGCACTTTTGCACTTGACACAAATGACACTGTCGTGTATATTGCCCCTCGGTGGGAGGTCAATATGGCTGAGGAACGAGAGAAGAAGAAACGCGTGGTCGTTCACGTACCTGAAGAGACATACCGACTCCTCCGGTGGATTGCCTACAACGAAGAGACGACAGTATCGGAAATCTGCCGACGGGCTTTCGACGAGTATATTGCCAAAGAGCGGGAGTACCGCGAGAGAGTGCGAGCGGCGATCAGGCGCACCACGGGAATGTCAGAAGAAGAGATCAACAAGGCGGCGACACTCTACTTTGAAGACAGGTGCAAGGGCAAGAAAGAGGCTGAGAGAGATGATGACACACCCAGCGGTGAAGCCGAAGAGTCAGAGTAGGATTTGAGAAGCACAGTCCTGGAAAGAACAAGACGGGCGAGTCACTCGGCAAAGTGAAATCCTCGCCCGCCCATCGGAAGCAGGCAGAGCCAGCAAGCTGGCCAGCCCGCATCTT
>CAZGDV010000185.1:0-2671 GCA_964524995.1 uncultured Dehalococcoidia bacterium
CCGACTTGTGCAGCCGCGAAGCAAGCGCCGTCGCCGAGATCGAGAAGGCCCTCCAAGCAATCGGAGAGTAACCCAATGACCAGCGCGGGCGCCGGAGAGATCCGAGCGCCCGCGTTGGTCTTCATGTCAGCGATATTTCCGTCGATTTTTCGACGGTTTCGGCTTGACGAACGCGCCCCAGCGGCTACACTAACATCCTACTAATACCAGGCTGGGGAAGGAGGTCGCAAACGTGCTCGCCTTGGGAATCATTGCGTCTCACAGAAAGGATGGCCAATCGTTCAACATGGTCGCGGCCGCCATGGACGAGGTGGCGAAGGCAGATTCCTCAACAGAGACGGACATCGTTCAACTGGCGGCTGTGAGGATAGAGCCGTGTCGAGTCTGTGGTGCTTGCCACGACACCGACCTTCAATGTGCGATTGAGGACGATGATTTCCAAACCATCTACGACAAAATGAAAGCCGCCGACGGATTGATGGTTGCAGCGCCTCTGTACTTCCCCATCCCTTCAAAGATGGCGGCTTTCATGGAGAGGGCTGTCTCGGTTCAGTATGCAAAGATGGAAGCCGACAAGAGCTTTGTTTCCCCGCTGGCTGGAAAGCCCGCCGCGCTCTTTTCGACCTCAGGGGGTTCTCCTGTCAACTTGGTTCTCGTTCACCTACTTGAGTTCGCAAGTTTCCTGCAAATGGACGTGGTGATCTCCAGGACATGGCCCGGCTTTGGGGTCGCCCCTCTGGTCAATTGGATCGATCCGGTAGAAAGTGCCAGGCAAATGGGCCGAGCGTTTGCCCGGAAGCTGGCTGCGCATTAGCATCACGCACAAGGAGAGAGAGGATGAAGCTCGTTGAGTCTGGCAGCCTTGCTGCAACGGTCGATAACGTGAACGATTCGTACTTCTACGGTAAGGAGCCGTCCAAAGCGGAACGAGAGAAGGCGGCGAAATGGATCGCCTCGCGGCAGGGGCTGCGCGGTTCCTACGCGGGAATGTTCGCCCCGACGGAAAAAGACTTCGAGCAGGGCATGAGGGTCTTCACTGGGGAGAGGATACGCTCCGGTGCCGGCACTGGGCACGTTCTCGGCGAGGAGGCGTGTCGCGCTCTTATCCTTCTGAACGTCTCCGCGGCGAATGTCAGAAAGGCGCTGATCGACGCAAGCGCTGGAATGATGGGGCGTCTTCGCGGCTCGCACCATTGGAACGTGAGGAGTGGCACGTACTGCTGCGGCACGTGCAGCGCGTCGCTCTGGCGTCATCTTGCGGTCGGGGGCCTCGATCAGTCCGAGCGCCTGCTGGCGGCGGGGCTGAAGACCCTGAAAGCGCATCGAGACGGCAGCCGGTGGGGACACTTCCCCTTCTACTACACGCTTCTGGCTCTCAGCGAGACTCCTCTTCGGGCCGCGATTGCCGAGATGAGCTACGCGGCCCCGTCGTGCGAGCGTCTCCTCAAGCGCCGTCCGAAGGATGACAAGTACGATTCCCGTCGGCGCACGTTGGCGGAACGGGTCCTCGAGAAATGCTCATCTCGCTGCCATGCAGGAAGGGCGTAGACGATGGGACCGTCTGATGCAGGCAACGAGGTGCGCGAGACGTGGGAGAAGGAGATCTTCTTTCAGCATCGCTGGGGGTGGCACGGGGACGCCAAGGCTGCTGAGGAGCACTCACGGCTGAAGCGGCTTTGGGAGGTGGCTCAGCCGATCGGTGCGTGGTGTCGGGACATTGTCCAGAAGGTCCCCGCGTTGGAGATATGCAACTGGAATCTGGAAGAAAGCATCTTGGCTTTGTGCAGGGGAATCGGATCTAGAGGACCTGTCGAGCTGCCTATCGGGCATCTGCCATCGGTCTCCGACGGGAGGGCCAGGAAGGTCTGGGCGTACTGTCTGTCGCTGCGAGACTGGCTTCCGTCGGAAGCGCCAAGCGCGTACGCTGCTCTCCTTGGGCTGTGCGATCCGGAGGGGGAGACTCGGCGGACTGTGCGGCGAATGCTCGGAGAAAGGAACAGGCTGAAGGAGCTGTACGTCGAGCGCTTCTGTCTCTGCCTCGAGTTCTGGCTGGCCGGTTACTTGTCGCCCGGTTCGGCGCAGATGACAGCTCATGCGGCTGCAGTGTCGGTGGTGGAGGAAGAGGTCAGGAACCTGGACCCTGACGGGCGCATGCTCGAGACGATGAAGGGAGACGGCAACGGCTGGCTTCAGCCTTGCAGCCACAAAGCCTTCGGCAGGTACGACGACATCATCGGCGGGATCGGAGCGGGCGAGTGGCGCGGTTGGGCGCATTGGAGCGTGGAGGGCGGGTTAAGACGAGCCGACCACATCGACTCATACCTGTCGGCTATCGACGCATGGATCAGCGGGAAGGAGAAAGCGCAAGAGGGTACGGCGGGGGAGCATTTCTCAGAGATTCATGCCGCCCTGGGCAAGCGGGACGCCGCGAAGGTTTTTCTCGCCTCGCTGCTGGCTTCCCTTCTGCGCGCGCAGGTGCTGACCGCACGAAGCAGACTGAAGGCCCGGGCGGAGAGGAAAGCGAAGGCGGGCCCTGATTCGCATTGACAGTACCCGGACAGCGGGCGTACCATCTTGCCCGTTGATCTAGGTCACTATGCTCGTGGGAGAGGGTCGTGGACTTCCTGACGCTTCTCAGTGAGCGAAAGATCGTTGTGCTCGACGGGGCGAT
>CAZGDV010000186.1:0-2635 GCA_964524995.1 uncultured Dehalococcoidia bacterium
CCGTTCGAACTTCAGATCGAGCCGAAGATGCAAGAGCGAACGCGGGTGGACAGAACGGGCGAGAGGCTTACCTGGACGAATACGCCGGAGCCGGAGATTTCCGAGTAAGCCGGGGAAATGCGGCTCGTTCCTCTGCGCGAAGAGCTGCTTCGTTTCCCGCTTATCACGATCAGGATCGCCGGCTGACGTCCGGCGAGAAGTGGGTCCTCATTTGCCGAGCTTGCGCATTGCGCCGCGGAGGGTGAGCGGGCGTCCGGATTTGCCGCGGACGTAGAGCTTTTCGGCGAGGGTCTCGGTGATCAGGATGGGGGATTTCGAGACCACGGCAACGGCGATGCCCGGCACCGCATCCACGGGAATGACCGCTTGCTCGCCGTCGGCGCTGACGACGAATGCCGCATCGATGCCCGAGCGAGTGCGCTCCAAAAGGGCGAGGGCTTCGAGCTTGATGTCGGCCGCACGCAGGATGTTGCTGACCGTTGTGTGCGTGAGCGGGCGCCAAAAAGCGGCGGGCCTGAGAGCGTAGTCGATGAAGTGGGGTTCCATCTTGCGCAAGGGCATGGCGGCGGCGTGGTTCTTGTTGACTTCCAGGAATGTGACGACATTGGCACCCTCCTGTGGCCGCGGCTTGGCCAGGCTTGTGACGGGGAGAAGCTCGTGCGAAGGGAAGGCCCGTGCCAGTCCCCGGATGCGGGCAGTGCTTGTTCTTGGGAGTTGGATGGAGAGCTTAGCTGGCTTGCCCGCGGTGCGCTTACGAGAGGGCTTCCCCTTCGGCTTGCCGACGAGGACGGGAAATCCGAACTGGGCACATAGGAACGTGCCCTGCGGATCCCGAGGCGGCCTGCCAAGGATGCGACTGTACCGAGGATGGGCCCAGAGCTTTCTGAAGTTGCTGTGATGGCGGTGGGGTTGCAGGAACTTCGGGTCGATCTCCTCAAGCGTTCTGATGGCGTCGGTCGACCTTCCTGCGAAGGAATAGGAGGTGGCTAGATCCCAAGCTATTCTGTTGTCTGCGGGGAGCAGCCGATGGGCTGCCTCGAGGCAATCAAGGGCTTGTGGCGAGCGAGGGCCGCGCCAGTGTGCGTAGACTGCCCCGAGCAGGCCGATTGCCACACCCTCGAGTTTGGTGCCCTTGGCCCGCTCAACCCAGGATTTGAGTTGCTCCATCTTGCGGGAGTCGCCGGCAATGCGAGGTGGGTTGGGAAGAAACTTGGATGTTGCCCTATGGAGATTACTTCGAGCGGTCGCGTTCTCCGGGTCTTTCTGTAGCGCTCTCAGGACTTCTGAGAGTGTTGTGAATGGGGCGGGCCACCGACCGAGCTTGACTCGCTGCCGGGCCGTTCGTGGGGCGGCAGGCTTGCCGTCCTTGCGCCTTATGAGGCACTGCTCGGCGACATCCTTGTCCACGAGGATGGAAGCGCCAGCACGGACGGCGAAGTTGATGGCGTCGCTGGGGCGCGAGTCGATCTCAGTAATCGCCTTTCCCGACCTGATCTTAATGGTGGCGTAGAACGTGGACTTCTTCAGCTCGCCGACAACCACTCCCTCGATTTGCCGTCCGAAGCGGCCGAGGGTGGCGATGAGAGCAGAGTGAAGGTCCGTGGGCTTGGAGGGGGCTTTCCCGGAGAGCCAGGGGGCGATGGCGTCTCCCTCGAAGGTGCCAATGCATATCACGAAAGACCTCTCCTGCGAGTCGGTAAGCAGCACGTCTTGTACGGTTTGGTCACGCGCGTAGACGCGGACTTGACTGATCTTTCTCAGAACACGATCCGTGAATTCGCGTTCGGGCCGGGAACTTTTCAGTTCAGTTTCGACCATGGTGACGAGCTCCTTTCGCAATTGTTTGCGGGCGTCGTGGAGGCGCCGCTTTATGGTGCCGAGAGGGCGATTGGTGAATGTGCTGATGTCTTTCTGGGAATAGCCGTTGATGTAGTAGAGGGTGGCGGCCTCGCGGCTGGCGTCGGGGAGACTCTTCAACGCGGAGATGATGGCGGCCTGGGTTTCCCTGCGGGCGGCTATCTCGTCGGCGGGAGGCGGGTTTGGGGTCTCCGGTTGTGCGCGTCTCGCGTCGAGCGATTGCGAGCGAAGATGCATTCTCGTCTTGTTGAGGGCGATGCCGTAGAGCCACGAACCGAACTTCGCATGGAGCTTCAGCTTCGGAAGGGATTCGTAGGCGGCGAGGAATATCTCCTGGGCGAGGTCTTCGGCGTCGGCGAAGCTGCCGGCCTTGCTGAGTGCGACGCCGTAGACGGCGTCCTTGTAGCGCTCCACGAGCGTGCGGAAACATTCCGTCTCTCCTGCAAGAGTTTGCCGGACAAGTTCGCCGTCAGGTTCCAACTTGTCGCCTCGGTCGCTTTGGGCCTCTCGTAGTGTAGTTGCACGAGCGGAATGAAAGGTTCGGTCAAAGCGAGGTTAGCGCAGTGGGTCGGGGAAGTCCAGGGCCGTGGTCACGTGAGAGGCTTGCGCAACTTGCGGCTTGCGGGCTTGTAGCCGAAGCGTTTGTAGAAGGCGAGGGCGGGCTCGTTGAACTCCATGACGGTCAGTTCGGCTGATTTCGCGCCTTTGTCGCGGGCCCACTGTTCGGCGGCTTCCAGAAGGGACCGACCGATTCCGGAGCGGCGGCATTCCTTCTTCA
>CAZGDV010000187.1:0-2611 GCA_964524995.1 uncultured Dehalococcoidia bacterium
CCTGAAAACGTACGAAACAGACTGCCGGTGATGTAACACCTTGCAACAAGGTGGAAAGACCGCCTATAGTGTCGCTTTTGGCGTTGTTGGAGTTGGCCGATTGGTGCCACCAGCGCCGGCAAATGGTCCAAGGAGGTGACCCATGTCAACAGCCAAGGCAGAACGAGTTCCCCCCTGCACCCGTGCCCCGAAGGGCAACGAATTCGCCTAGATCAGCTTTGGACGGCGATCCCGGCGTGCAACCGGCAGCAAGCACTGCTAGCATTGAGCGAGCTGCTGGCTCGGCCACTGCGGAGCCTCGAAGAACGAAGGGAGGCTCCGCATGAGAGTGCTTGAAAGGACCACCCAGGCGGAATGTGACGTTCTTGGGCCCTGTGATCGTCAACGGGAACGGCACGGCCTATCCGGCGATTCTCATTGGTCCAAGCTCCAGCCATGTCATATGGAGCGTCTGGCGATCGTTTATGTACGCCAGTCGACGCCCCAGCAGGTAGTCAAGAACCGGGAATCGACCGACCTGCAGTACAAGTTGAGCTGTCGGGCCGAGCGGTTGGGTTGGCCTTCGGACCGCGTGATAGTCATCGACGGGGACCTGGGCCAAACCGCCGCCACGGCGGAGAACCGCTTGGGCTTCCAATGGTTGATGGCCGAAGTCAGCCTGAACCACGTGGGGATCGTGTTCGGTATCGAGATGAACCGCTTGGCGCGTTCGAACAAGGATTGGCATCAACTATTGGAGCTCTGCGCCATCTTCGACACCTTGCTGGCGGATCAGGACAGGCTCTATGATCCGGCCGACTACAGCGATCGGTTGCTCTTGGGATTGACCGGGATCATGAGCGAAGCGGAGCTGCACATCCTTCGCAACCGCATGATGCAAGGTAAACGGAACAAGGCCGAGCGGGGCGAACTGTTCTCGCATCTGCCCCGCGGGTTTGTGCGTACGGCTTCGGGCGGCGTGGCCATGGACCCAGACGAGCAGGTGCAAGCCGTGATGCGGTTGTTTTTCGAAAAGTTCGAGGCATTGGGCAGCGGCCGGAAGTTGCTTCGCTGGTTGTTGGACAACGAGGTCCGTCTGCCGGTGCGTCCGAGTTGTGGGCCTGATCGGGGAGAGCTTCAGTGGCGTCGTGCCACACCCGGTGCCTTGTACAGGGTCTTGCACCATCCGATGTATGCCGGGGCATACAGCTATGGTCGGTACCCGACCGATCCTCGTCGCAAGATCCCTGGCCGTCCTGGCACGGGCAAAACCACAGCCCCGATGGAACGGTGGCAGGTGCTCAAAAAGGATCATCTGCCGGCTTACATCAGCTGGGAGCAGTATTTGTCGAACCTTCGTCGCCTGGCGGAAAACGCATCTCGGTTCACCACCAAGGGCGCCGTGCGTGAGGGAGAGGCGCTGTTGGGAGGCTTGGTGACTTGTGGACGTTGTGGCTATCGAATGATCGTTGTCTACAACGAGAAGGCGCATCAGGGCCGTTATGTCTGTCGAGCAAGCGATCCCCTACCTGGGTTGGCTTGTCAGAGTGTGCAGTCGAAGGTGGTAGACCAGTTGGTGGGCGGCCAAGTGCTTCGAGCGTTGGAACCCGCAGCGTTGGAGCTGAGCTTGAAGGCCGCCGAGGAGTTGGACCGCGAGTATCAGCGTCTTGACGAACACTGGCAAAAGCGATTGGAGCGTGCGGCGTATGAGGCGGAGCGTGCACGGCGTCAGTACCATGCCGTGGAGCCGGAAAACCGCCTGGTGGCCCGCGAGTTGGAGAAGCAATGGGAAGAGGCCCTGTGTGAGCAACTGAAAGTAGAGGAGGCCTACGCCCGTTTTCAGCGTGAGCAGACGCGCACATTGGCCGCCGAGGAACGTGAGCGAATCCTCTCTCTTTCTTCCGACATTGCCGCGATCTGGGAGGCCCCGTCCACCACGCCAGCTGATCGGAAGACGATCCTTCGGTGTCTTGTCGAGTGTGTAGAGGTGCACGTGCCCGAGAGGGGCGAAGCGGTGGAAGTGACGATCCATTGGGCGGGCGGTTTCGAGAGTCATCACGAGACCGAGCGGCCGGTGGGCTGCTACGAGCAGCTTAGCGATTATGATCGTCTTCGCTCGCGGATTCTGGAACTTCGTGAGGCGGGAGAATCCGCCACGCAAATCGCCAGCCGTTTGCACGAGGAAGGATTCCGTCCGCCGCGAGGCAAACGGTTCCGAGCCGACACCATCCGCAGCCTGCTATCCCGTCGTGGCATAAGCCGTTCTGACGACGCCGCGCGTTCAGACGATACGGACCTTCCCGGGATCCCGCAGTGGTCGATGAGCCAATTGGTCAAAGAGTTGAAGGTTCCTTGGACCACCTTGTGTCACTGGTGCCGTCTTGGCTGGCTGCATGCCGACAAAACCCCAAGAGGTCACTGGAGAGTATGGGCCGACGCGCAGGAGCTCACCCGTCTTCGCCGCCTCCGCGACTATCGGCGAGCCAAACCCAGCCAGCGATACCCAGTTGAGTTGACAACCCCCCCACCTTGGCGGTAATACTTGACTTAAGGCGCCGCTATTGGCGGCTGGATGATCCCAACCTTCCCTATTGCACGTTGTGACAAAGGAGGCATTGTGTCCCGTAGACTA
>CAZGDV010000188.1:0-2568 GCA_964524995.1 uncultured Dehalococcoidia bacterium
CCGCGGGCGTCTGCAATATTGGAGTCTGACAGATGCCGTTCCAAGCGGTTTGGGAGTTCCTGGTCTCGCTTGGGCGGGAGCGATTCGTATCGTGACATGTTACCGCAAACCGTCATTGCGAGGAGCGAGTCCCCGAGCGACGCGGCAATCGCGATCCTGCAAGTGGTTGCGGACAAACGAGATTGCTTTTCTGCGCTCGCAATGACGGTAGCGGTACGTCATGAAGGATTCCATAGCCCCTTGGGGGGTAGAAACACGTCCGCTGGCAACCAGGCACTACCCGCATGTTAGTCAGAGGCGTCGGAAGTGTGTAAGCAAAGGAGATAGGGGGATAACGGCGATGTGGGGATGGGGAAATCAGACTCGGCCCTAACTGCTGGTGGGATCGACGCGTCATTCCATTGCCCTATCGCCACTATCCCCTTATCTCCTCTTATTACACTCTCTTCCCGCCTTCAACGCCCCTCTGATTTTTCGTTGTAAGTCCTTATTCCATAAGGAGGCCATTCCCGATTTGGGTGTCCCGGGTGTAAACTGGCCCCATGTTCGTGCGCAAAAAGCCCAACTCATCCGGGTCGGTCAGCGTGCAGGTGATCGACAAGTCCAACGGCTACCGCGTGGTCAAGACCATCGGTACGGCGCGCGATCCGCAGGACGTGCAGCGGCTGGTCGAACTGGGCAGGTTGTATATCGCCCGTCATAGCGGGCAATACTCCCTTTTTCCTGCTGATGAGCGCGACAACGCGGCCATTCTCGATTTTGTCCAGACGCTTGGCAACGCCTCGATCCGCACGGTAGGCCCCGAGTTGATCTTCGGCAGGGTGTTCGACGCGATCGGCTTTGACGTGATTCCCGAGCCCCTGTTTCGCGACATCGTCATCGCCCGGCTGGTTTACCCCACCAGCAAGCTCAAGACGGCCGATTACCTCTTGCGCTACCGCGGCAAGACCGTCTCGGCGCAGCGCATCTACCGCTTCCTGGACCGTCTCAACGAACGCTACACCCGACAGGCGCAGGAGGTGGCCTACCGGCACTCGCGCACGATCTTGCAGCACATCCAGGTGGTCTTCTACGACATGACCAGCCTGTACTTCGAAGCCGACGATGAGGACGACCTGCGCAAGATCGGCTTCTCCAAGGACGGGAAGTTCCAGAATCCACAGATATTGCTGGGCCTGTTGGTGGGCGAAGGCGGCTTCCCCATCGGCTATGACATCTTCGAAGGCAACACGTTCGAAGGCAAGACGCTGTTGCCCGTGCTCAAGGGCATCCAGCAACGCTACGGCTTCGGCAAGCCCGTGGTGGTGGCCGATGCGGCAATGCTTAGCCAGGAGAACCTGGACGCGCTCGACGGCGAGCACTACTCGTTCATCGTCGCCGCTCGCATGCGCAACGAAGCCCAGGCCGTCCAAGAAAAGATCCTTCAGCGCTGCACCGGCCTGCGGGATGGTCAATGCATAGAGATGCCGTATGAGAAGAACCGTCGGCTCATCGTCGCCTATTCGGATAAGCGGGCCGCCAAGGACGCCCACAACCGCCAACGCGGCCTGGCCAAGCTGCGCAAGAAGGTCGGCTCCGGACAATTGTCCAAGGAACACTTGAACAACCGAGGGTATAACAAGTTCCTGAGGCTCACGGGCGAGGTCTTGGTCGACATCGACGAATCGAAGGTCGAACAGGCAGCCCGGTGGGATGGCCTGAAAGGTTACCTGACCAACACCGCTCTGTCGTCCAGGGCGGTGATCCAGAACTACAGCCAACTCTGGCAGGTGGAGAAGGCCTTCCGCATCTCGAAGACGGATTTGCGCATCCGGCCCATGTACCACCGCCGGCGTCGCCGGATCGAAGCCCACGTGCTTGTGGCCTTCGTCGCCTACACCATCTATAAGGAACTCGAACGTCGCCTGCACCTCGCCGGGGCCCCGTTCAGCCCCCAACGCGCCGCTGAATTGACCCAGACAATGTACGAGATGACCTTCCGCCTGCCGAATGACCCCCAAGAACGCCGGGTGTTGCTGCAGATGGACCAGGAGCAGCGGCGCCTCTACGACCTTTTCACTTGATCGGGTGTCCCAATGTTGAACTCAGGAATTGTGGCGGAGCGAATGGGAATCGAAACATGCTGATTCCACAACGCTCTTGGCCAAAAGGCGTTACGCAGCACGACGGCGAGTCGTTTGGCGCTTAGTTCTCCCAGTCTTCCCTGTCGTCATCCCAACCGTAAACGTATTCGTCGAAGTGTTTGAGGATGGCGTTCGTGGCGTCGATGTCAAAGTCGTCGGGGTCAAAGCCTCCGCCCAACCACTCGAGATAGGTTTCGTGTTCTTCATGTTGGGGGTCCTGAAGCGCCTCGAGCATCGTATAGTATCCCCAGATGCCCCCGCAGTCTTCAGGCGGACAAGCCATTTCGCCGTCCAGGCACAGAGGGTAATGCTGCCCGGGCTCGACTTGGGCGGTCTCTTCTACGACAAGGGTGTGCTCCCAGTTGTCGCCGTAGTCGTAGATGTACTTGAATCGCTGGCCCTTACGCTTAAGGACATCGCCGACGAGTACCTCGTCTTCGTAAAT
>CAZGDV010000189.1:0-2556 GCA_964524995.1 uncultured Dehalococcoidia bacterium
GGGAAGGTGGTGAAGGAGTGCCCCGGGCGGGAGAGAAGGAGCGGATTCGGCCCTATTGGGGGGTGAGCGGGTGCTGCCCAAAGGGAAGCGGGACGCGGCGTAGGGGTTGGACATAGGGGTGCGAGCGGTTAGAAGACCCAGTCGCCTTTGTCCGCGCGGCCGCCGTCTTTGGTAGGCCACCATTCGATTTCGGCTTTGTCGTCCGTCAGATCCGTACCGACGCTGTAGATTCTGCCGCCATCAGGCGAGGGGATGTATCTGAAGGGCTTGCCGTCGAAGGGGTCGTCGGGGATGGCGGGAATGATTCCAGTTTCGACCAGCTGCTGGAGGGTGTCGGGGTAGTGGCCGTGCCTACGCTGGTAGAGTTCGACGGCGGCGCGGAGGAGGAGGCCGCGGAGCCTGGCCCTGTCGTTGGCCCAGACGGTGCCGGTCCTCGCGAGAGCGGGAAAAAGAAGTCTATTAATGGGATCAGAGCGCTCGATGGCAACCTCCATTTCAGCGAGCGGACCGCGGCTTTGGCTGATGGGCTGGTCGGCGTATTCGAGCAGGGCTGATTTGAACTTCTGGAAGTTCCTTCTGATCTTCCCCTTGTTCGTGAGAACATACAGCCAGGCTAGATTGGTAACTGCGTTCGGTTCAGGCCAGTCCCATGCCTCCGACCGCAGCCAGCGGAGATTGCCTCTACCTTTCATTACGTATTCGACGGCTTCCTCCAAGACGTTGAACTCACCTTTCAGAACATCGTTCAGAGAGGGCATGCCTGCTTCGACTTCCTGAAGGCCGAGGACCACCTGCTGTAAGAGGTTTTCGTCGAGGCTCTTCATGCCGGGCTGCATCGCGTCTGCGCCGATGGCGTGAATGGCAACGCCGACGAGGCCGTGAATGATGCTGACCTCGCCCTGAGCGGAGCAATTGCCAAGCCTGAGCACGTCGAGGTAGTCATCGTAAGCTCCCTCGAGGTCGCCGTCGAGCTCTCTGATTTTGCCGCGAGCGGCCAAACCTCTGGCAAGGTCCCTGAATGCGGCGAGATACGGCAGGGCGTCGTCGAAGCTCTCGATCGTCGGCATGACGCATGGTTCCCTCACGGCCTGCTTAAGCACGGCAAAGGAACGCTCGTTATGCTGGACGTAGTCCCTAAGGGCTTGGCTGGCTTCCGTGAGTTCGCCCTTTGTCAATCGCTCCCTCTCTTCCTCGAGAGCCTTCTGGCCATGAAGGTCGTCGTGCCATCTGGCAGCAATGAGAAGGTCGTAAAAGGAGTTCACCGGTGGAGAGGGGGGCACGAAGTCATACTGATACTTGAGGAACTCCCTCAGGAAGTCGCCCCTTGTGGTTTTTTCGCCATAGGGAGTGGGCGGTGGGACGGGACTGATGATGTAGAGAGCGCCGCCGATCAGAATGAGCCCGACGACTATGATGGGGATGAGAACTTTGGGGCACAGCCGGCGCTTGCGCGGGGTTTTGGGGGGTTCATGGGCCATGTCCTTGCCTCCTCCAAACATATGTTGCTACGAAGCCACGAACGCGTTCGAGCGGCGCTATCGCGTGTCGCTTTTCACCTGAATTCTCTCAACAAGTCGGCCATGTTAGGCCCTCCGTTCGGTGGGATGCGCGGCATCACGGGAAGGCGGACCTCAAATCGACGCGTGAGCCACTGGCCGTCGTCGAGCATTCCGGAGAGGGTTTTTCTGAGATCCTCGGTTTCGGGAGAGAGAGCGGTCGTGTATGTCTCGGGCGCAGCGTACGGAACGGAGAAGAGGTGGAGGGCAAAGACGAGGAGAATGGCTGCGGCGGCGGCGAGCCAGAAGGCTTCGGAACGCAGTATTCGTTGATAAGCCGGGAGCGGGGTAGGCGCTTCGGCGTGGGCGGCGTCGAGAATGCGGTCACGGAGACCAGGATCGGGCGGGCGAAATCGCATCTTCTTCAGCCTGTCTTCCACTTTCTACGCTCCCTTCGAGAAACGAGCGCGAGATCAGCGAGGTTCCTGGAGCATTCGCCTGAGCTTTTCGACGGCGTAGCGATAGCGGCCGGCGGCGGTGTTTGGGCTGACGCGGGTGACCCGGGCGATCTCGTCGAACGTCAGCAGGCCGTAGACTTTCATCACCACCACCTCACGCTGTGGCATGGGCAATTTCGAAAGCGCCTCCTCGACGTGGAGCGCTTCGGCAGGGGAAATGCCGCCGGCTGCGGACTCGAACAGCGGGTCCGGGTCGGCCACGTGGGTTTCTCTTCTCAGCGACCTTCTTCTCGTCCATCGAAAGACCTCGCGCCGCACTGATGCGAAGAGGTACGCGCGCAGGTTTCTCACATTGCTCAGCGTCGCAGGACGGCGTGCGAGCCGAAGAAAGACCTCCTGAAGCGCATCCTCGGCGAGAGGCCGCCTCGCCCCAAGCGAACGAGCATAGCCGTAGAGCATGGCGGCGTAGCCGTCGTAGATCGCACCCAGCGCATCGAGATTGCCCTGAGCGATCTCGGAAAGCCATTTCTTCTCCTGGGGTGCAAGTTCCTGCAACGCCCGCTCCCACGGTTATGATGCATCGGGGGGCACGTTTTTGTCTA
>CAZGDV010000190.1:0-2534 GCA_964524995.1 uncultured Dehalococcoidia bacterium
CGTCGCCCGAGAAGTTGGAGATTACCCCCATGTTCTCGAAGCCGGGGAACAGACCTAGTGTCCCCACGACAGTCGAATCACCCTGAGCATAAGCCGCAGAAGGCAGCCCGGCTGTAAGAAGTAATGCGACTATTAGATAGAATCCCAGAACGCGCAGAAACGTCTTTCTTGTACTCATTTCACGGCCCCCCTTGTGAATTGAGCTCTATACTAATTCTTGCCACCGGCCTGAGGTGCCATCAATGGGCTTATCGTACGTTCGGCGGCGCAACATCGTAACGGCCGGGCATCTGCTTTCGGTACCAGGCACACCGGTCCGGCTTGGCGGGTTTTTCAGGGGCTTGGCGCGATGGGCTCTGAGGTTGGGCGGGACGGTGTCTGCTGAAGCTAGGCTGAAGTGCGGGCGGGACCATGCGGCAACATGAGTGGAAACAGCAAGGGACAGGGGGTACCAAAGGGGTGGATAGAAGGTACTGGTGTACGGTTCACTGCACGGCGCGACGGCGGCCGGCGGTATAAGAGCACATACTTAACTGACCGGGAGTGTAAGACGTGTACGGAGCTGGTAATTGGTGGTATGGGGGATTGCCTTCGGGGGACTATGGTGTGGTGGAGGCAGTCAGCTCCACATGTATCAGTTCTCCCATCTCGCCCCAAACGGGCGCGTCCGGCCCGGAGGGGCTGCATAGGAAGCCATCAACACGAAGTGCAATAGTGTCACCTGGCTGTGCACCTTCATCGACATCGGTCGTGGGATCATCGGCGTACACCGGCATGAGCCCGTAGCGGCCCCCCGTCGTCACTGTGAACTCTCCGCAGGGGACGCCCTGCGGATCATACGCCGTTACCACGGTACCGGCGGGGAGTGGAGCACCGTCGATGGTGCTCTCCAGCCCATAGAAGTTCACCCACTGATTGGTGGCGATTACGCTCGCCTGATCTTCGATGTATTGGGTTCTCTGAGCATCTGAGCCCAGCCCATCGCCATCTCCGCCCGGTGTCAACGTGCCGGTGACACCCAACACTGCTAGGATCAGGGCGAGGGTGAGTACTGGCGCAGCCAGCTTCTTCCAGGTTAGGGGCCCCTTCGTGAACCCGATCAGCGAGCTGAGGCCGCTCGGAGGGGCAAAGTCCTCGACCGTCTCGAATTCGAGTTCTTCGAACTGCTCCTCTGGTTCGTCGAATTCATCTCGATTGCTGCGTTTGAATATCCCCATCTCGCTGTCTCCTTGGTCAGCCTGCGTATACAAGCGTTGCCGCAGCACTCATCTTCACCCAGTATCCGTGTCCGGGTTCGAGCGCCACTAATGTATTCATGTCGTCTGGCAGCGACGGGTAGTATGAGAGAGCTCGCTCGTCGAATCCAAGGACCGCCGTATATTGGCCCTCGATGGAGGCTAGCGCCTCGGCGACGGGCAGCGTGTCGGTGCTCAGATAGCTTACCAGATTCCATCCTTCCACGAGGGGCATAGGTGTCGTCGGGCTAATCGGACTGCCGCTCACGGTTAGGGTTGCAGCTTCCGTCATGTCGATCCAGTAGCCGTGATACGCGTTCACTTCGCGCAGGGTGCAGTCTTCGATAGGCATGTCGGGATCGTACAGCGTTGTTGTCCCATCGTAAGACTCTACTATGCGGTACTTGCCATAAATGGAGGCAAACACTATCCTCACGTCCGAGTTCGCTGGTGAGACATTGAACGAGAACAGATTCCACCCGGGCTCCAGGCTGATGCTGGTTCTCGTGAGTGTCGGGGTTGGGGTGGGCGCAGGTGTCGGAGTAGGCTCGGGCGTGGCTGTAGAGGATGGAGTTGGATACGGCGTGCCGGTTGGAGGGGGCTCGTAGATACTGCCGCCTCCGGTGCCACCTCCTGGTGGGGGAGTTGGGTTGGGTGGAGGCGTTGGAGTCAATGCGGGCGTTGGCGTTGGCGCCGGCGATTGCGCAGGTGTAGGAGTAGGGCCAGCAGAAGTAGTAGGAGTAGGGGAGGGAGTAGATGTCGGAGGGGGGGAAAAGGTCGGCGTTGGACCTGGTGTGGACGAATCGAGAATCTCTATACCGTTGATCATCGCGTAGTTCGCTGAAGCGGAGAAGGCGATGTCGAGCACCCCATCTTCGACACTGATGCCGGGATAGGTCTTCACAAGCGCAGCGTCGTAGCCCGCCTCTGCGAATATGTCGAGGTCGTCTTCAACGAGCTGCCCTTCCATGGTGACGTCGAAGACTCTCACGCCGTGGTCTGTGGCCCACGTCTCGGCGAAGTGGAGCGACACGTCGTAGGTACCGCTGTGCAGATTGAAACGATAGCCGTCGAAGTCGAACCTCAAAGTCTGGTAGATGCGGTCGTCGGAAGTCCCGCTGATCTCTCGATCGACACCGCGGTCGCGGATATTGTCGTCCCCGTAGTACCCCCACGTCCCCTCAAGATAGGCCTGACCGGGCTCCCATGAGTTCTCTTCACTGTCAACGTAAGCCTCGCCCGCCGCGTTCACTCTCACCGGCGGCTCGCACCACGAAGACGGTGTAGACGATGGTGTGG
>CAZGDV010000191.1:0-2475 GCA_964524995.1 uncultured Dehalococcoidia bacterium
TGCGGAACCCATTGGACTCGATCCAACGACGCGTGCCCGCCCCCGATCGCTCAGGAGCCTTTCACTCGTTCCGCACCCGCACCAGTGATTCTATCATCCGCTCCATCCGCGTCAACGCACGACTCGCCATACCCCGGCCACACTGGGGGACAGGCGGCGATTCGTGGCAGTCCATCTGGAAGACGCTCGCACATCGGGAAAATTCTCGCGTTCTTGCCGTAACACATTCGGGCCTTTGATCGACTACTATTGCGGCAGGAGGTGCCTCGGATTGCCCGCTTTACGAGACATTGATTGGGAGTCGATTGTGGTCACGTACGGTCCGTATGTATGGCGCACAGCCTACCGCATCCTGGGCAACCCCGAGGAGGCCTCCGACTGCTTTCAGGAGACCTTTGTTTCGGCGTTCAGGGTGTCTCAACGCAAGGAGATCAACCATTGGCCTGCCCTGTTGAGAAGACTGGCTGCCGCGCGGGCGATAGAGCGACTGCGACGACGCTTTCGGGAGTCGGGGAGGCGGCGGAGACTTCACGAGCTCGCAGATCTGCCGGGCGGCAATCCCAGCCCTCCGCAGCAAGCCGAAACGGCAGAGTTGAGGACACGATTGCGCCAAGCGATAGCGCGGTTGCCAAAACGACAGGCCGAGGTCTTCTGTTTGCGGCATCTTGAGTCTCTCAGCAATCAAGAGATAGCGGACCAGTTGGGCCTCAAGCCCAATGCTGTGCGCATTTCCCTTCACAGGGCCTGCAAGCGATTGCGCGGCCTGCTTGAGGCTGCCGCATTTAGAGAAGAGAGGTGAGAGCACACTATGCCTGACGATGAGTTCAAAGGGAACGGGGACACATTGGGTGAGGCCCTTCGCGCTCTTCGGGAGATGCCTGTGCCCGATGGGCCGCCCCAGGAAACGGTGAACTGTCTCGCGTCCACGCTCTCCAGGATGAGGGAAACGGCACGATGTCCCCAGACGAGACGAAGACTGCGTATCGCGGAAAGGATAGGAGGGATGAGATTATCAGCCAAGTTGGCAAGTGCGGCGCTTCTCGCTGCTTTCGTCTGCGCTGCAGCAGTGCTCATGGTCATGGGCGCCCAGAAGCCTCTCTACGCACAGATTGCAGAGGCGGTTGGAAAGGCCAGAAGCTTCCATGTGCTTCAGCATGAGTCGCGCGGCGGCGGGTGGTACAGCGACTTCGAGCTCTGGTACGACCGCGAATTGGGAGGGCTCGAGAAAACCCGACATAAAGATCGCACGTATATGAGGATAGACGACGGTGAATACGAGTGGAGGTACGCGGAGGGAGGCAAGATTGTTGCCAAACGCCGGAGCTTTCGTCCTCACGAGAACTGGGTGAGCGATCTCTTGGAATGGGTCAAGTTCGAACCGATCAGGGACCCGGCAACGGATATGACGGCCGACGGCGAGAAGCTGCGCGCGTATGCACTACCGGAAGAGGGCCCCGAAAGAACACGCATCTGGGTGGACGAGAAGAACCGGATTCGTCGATTCGAAGCGGACTCTGAGATGTTCGGGGAGAGAGTGCATCTGAAGGCCACGGTCGAGTACGATGTTCCCATAGACCAAAAACGCTTTTCACCTGAATTCTCTGCCGGAGCGAGAATCGTTGACCCGCTCGAATTCCTGCAGGCGCGATTCCCGTTAGAGGGTGCGCTCTTCACGAAAGAGGCCGTCGGGATGGTCTTTGCCGTCCACGACCTCAGGCAGTGTGAGGGCGGACTTGCGTATCTTGTCTGCTCAACCCGCATTACTGATGAAAACAGACGTGCCATTGGGACGGGGCATCCCTGGACCTTTTACGGTCAGTCGAACGTGATGGCGAGGTGGCAAGATGCTGCCACGACCGGATATTGTGATCGCATTTTGCTTCTAGCGCGAATGAAACACGACGGCCTGCAGGTGGATTGGTATCTTGTCGTTCCGGGAAGCGACGTTCCGGCCGATGCGGAAACATGCGACGTTGACGTCAACATCAGCGCCGCCAACCAACTGGAGGAGAGGCTCAAAGAGGAAGAGTTGGAAGTCCGAAAGACCTTCAGGCTCACCATCGGCATCCCGAAGTCGGAGGATGAAGAGCGGTTCGCATCTGATATCGTAAGCGAGGTGTACGCAACGGCGGCCGAGCTTGCGCCGCTCGTGCATGGTTTCTCTTTGACGGAAGTCAAGGCCGGAGCGGACGGGGCTGAACGAAACATGATCTGGAGACAACCAACAGCAGTCTCCCAAGAGGGGTACACGGAAAACATGCACGAAAGGGTTGCCCGCGAAGTCTCCACGATCGAGCACGTTCGTGCCGGGGCACCTGTTGCCCGAGGAAGGTAGTTGGCAACAGGCATGTCTGGCAGCACGCTACGGCGTGCTCAGCTCACGCAAACTGCGGCAGGAAGTCGGCCTCAAGCTCGAACAATTCGTCGAACGCCGCCTTGGCGGCTTTGGCCGAGGGCGCTGCGGGGTCAGTGAGG
>CAZGDV010000192.1:0-2440 GCA_964524995.1 uncultured Dehalococcoidia bacterium
CTCGTTCGTTATCAACCCGTGTACAAGACTTAGAGAAACGTGCTGCGCAAATTGCGCGTCGCCCCGCCGCTGTCACTGGAATCTTCGCGATGACGTTCGGCGCGACCGCCCTCGACCGCCGCGCCTCTTCCACAATGTGATGCGCGTCGATATCCGCAAACGGGTCCCCCTGAATCGACAAGTACCCGAGCGCCCCCTCCGTCTCCTCGTACACCGGCCGGAAGCGCTTGAGGATGCGCGCCGCCAGTCGCTGCTGCACAAGCTCCGCAACCACCGAATCGTTCTCGCTCTCCCCAAGGCAGTCGTCGATAACGCTTAACGCAAACTCGCGGTCTCGCCTCAGCATGTTCGACCCGTACGTCGGGTTCGTCGTGCAGCACACCGCCCCGTGCTTGAGCGCCAGGTCCGTCTCCGCCACCGTCGGATTATTCACCCACAGCCGCGTTTTCGTCTCCCTCTTCACCCTCGCAAAATAACCGTTACCCATCGTTGCTCCTCTTTCTTGACGTCAACCCCCGCTCATTCGCCGCGGCTGCGCTCCTGTTTCCGCCGTGAGCACCATCCTTGCCACTTCGCGCAGCGTCTCCGCCACTGGCCCGGACCACGCAGCCCCCTGATTTTCCGATTGCCCCGCCCACTCCTCCCCGTGCGGCCCCGGCATTATCGTGTTGTACACGGTTCCATTTCTGCTTTCGCGTCCCCATTCTCGCTCCTCCTCGGCCGTCTCGGTCATCGTTAGTCCCCCTTCCTCACCCAGATTCCCGCGGGGTGTCCGGCATTGCACCAGCGCTCGACCTTCCCGCTGACAAGCAGGTAGACCACGAGCCCCGCCGGGAAGGTGAGCCCTATCACCAGGCCGACGACGATGCGCCGCCACACGGTCCTCCTATCGGGACGACAGAACCTCTTGAGCTTTCCCGTTCTGACCCAAACCGAATCCGTCACTCGTCCTCCTGTTCCACCTCATCCTTTCCCTTTGTTTTGCTTTCGTCAGTCGGCAACCGTGGCTCTTGGCGCGGCGGGCTCTTTATGAACTCCTTCCGATACTCCTCACATCTCTTAGCCAGCCATTCGAGACTCTTGCTGTCTTCTGGGGATCCAGCCTTTCGACATGCCATGACTCCGGGACGCAGGAGATTCCAGACATCGGTGATCGTACCAGCGTAGAAACTGATCACGAAATCTGTGTCGACAGAGCCGTTCTCGCACATCCGTGCGAGCCTTTCAGCCGCGTATGAAAGTCTCCATGCGGTCATCTCCCACGCTCTCTTCGACAGATCGAAGTATAGAGGAGCTGGCGTTCCGGGTTTGACTCCGGCTATGTCCCGCGCCCATAGTCTCTGGAAATTGGGCAGCACCTCGTCTCGCATGAGTGCGTGAACAGCCTGCTCCTGGGCGAGACGGGATGCTTGTACTACGGAGGCCGCGTGGACGCGGGTAAGCTCGACCAGTTTCAGAGTCAGAATTACTAATACCACAGTGAGAAGGACCATCGCCACAGCGGGTCCAACGTCCAACGCGGTCTCCCACCAAGCTCGCCCAAGCCTCAGCGCCGTCCAAGTTGTCGCGGAATCCGTTATCGTAGCCAAGACAGCTGCACCCTGACCTGTCACGCAGTCAGTTACAGAAATCATCCCTTATCCCTTGGGTTCCTCCTTGGCCTTTTCCTCGGCAGTCCATTCGCCCGCCTCTTGGTGATGTAAACGGACGTCAGCACGTCTTCCAATACCTGCAACGCCAGCTTCAATTCGTCTTCGGTTGGGGCCTCCACCTCGTGCAGAAACCAATTTGCCGTATCTCGCACTCGCTGGGCAACCGAAGGATCTGGGATTACCCTCTCAGCCCCCAGCCACTCGATCTTGTGATAGAGATCTCTGCCTTTAGCGGACTTGTCCAGGCATATCGCTTCCACAGTCGCGCGGATCGCGGCCACAGCACAGATCGGGAGCCGGTTGAGGACTGCCGCCAGCGCTTCTTCGTAGATCTTCCTTACCTTTGTTGGAAGATAATGGCTTGCCGCCATTCGCCTCACGCCAGCCATGCGCGGGGGGAAGATCTCATCGATCGCAGTTACAATCTGCGCCGTCACTCTCTCATCTTTGTCCCAGACCCATTTCCCATCCTTCACACGCCCTTCCCAGAACTCAGTAGATCGCTCCAAGCTCATTGCGCCACACACCTTACAGGTGATCGGGGTATAGTACACATCGACCCACTCAGTTACCGTTTCGTCTTCACCGTATCCGTCCTTTTCCATTTCCTCGAAGGTTGGCGCGCGGTCTCCCAGCTCATACGAGGATCTGCCGTATGTTTCGATCTCGTGCTCCGTCTCTCTGTCGCAATTAGCGCAGAATCTGTGCATGTTGCATGGCCTTACTCTTCTTCGCAAACGCGTCCTTGCGCCTCATCACATACGTGCTCCCCCCCCTTGTGTTCAAGA
>CAZGDV010000193.1:0-2363 GCA_964524995.1 uncultured Dehalococcoidia bacterium
GTTATCGAACTTGACCGCCCAATTTCTTGAGCCTACTTTGCGCTGTAGTGTTAGGTCAGGTCCTGAAGCTTACTCACGCGACTGACAGTGGCGACGGAGAATCGTTGGTGATCCACGGACAGAAGTGGTCGCTTCCACTGCTAGATCCGACAAGCCTGACAATCTACTTCGATTGGTCTCAAGTGGTATATTTCGATGATTCTGCCCTTCTCGAACTGCTACTTGTCCAGCAGTCGATACTTGGCCATGGAGTAAGTGCTACGCATTTCGCTGGGAGTCGCAGTGAGGTCCAACGGGGGCGCCCTGGGTCCTCAGACTTCACGTGCCAGGAACCAGTACTGCGTCAACTCGGGGCCACAGGCTACATAAGGCACTGGCTTTCTGGGGCTTTCGGCGCCGGCGCGGAGGAAGTCTATCGGCTCTCGGCAGTCAACCCCTTGCGAAGACTCCCACCCCTTACCCGTCACGATGACATCCTGCCGATAACGTCGTGCCGGACAAGCCATGCTCTCGCCCCTGGAAGCCCAGAGGACGGAACGCTTAGGCGATACGAGGAAGACGCGGCAATCTACATCTTCGCTCGCCAGAACAGACCCGAAATGCGACAGCGTCACCTGATTGCCAACGGCGAATTCGGGCAGCTGATAATCCGCCAGTGCCGAAAGAATACCATAGAGCATGCAAGTCCATTCACAAGCGCACTTTCAATAGCCAGGGTGGTTCGGAAATGCGATCTTGAAGCGGATTGGAGCATTCGGTTCAAGGATTTGCAGACGTACATGCCCGGACCACTAATCAGATTGCTCTCTGGTGTTCCGGAGGATTGTCCCGTCTTGGACATGACGGTGATCGACAACGGCTGTGGAATCCCTCACACGATCGAAGCCACATGGGGCCAGCATGCGCTCCAGCGATCCGACCCCTGGCAACGCGTCGACCACCTCGCGGGGCCCGATTGGCCGCGCGACGCGAAGCTCATTGAGTTTGCCCTCGACAAGAGGGTATCACGGAAACCACACGAGCTGAGATCATTGGAGGATTCAGGCCTGGGCAGAATAGGAGAGCTAGCGACCCGTGACGGGGGAGTGCTTGCCGTAACGTGTGCGAACTACCGAGTCGTTCACGAGCCAAATGCGAAACCAGCATGGTTTCAGGTGGACCGTGCAGTAGATAGAGGAACTGTGATTCGAATCGTGCTCCCATTGACGGAGGTCCCCCTCTATGGGAGGCCTAAGCGTGCATCGCTGGCGAGTGCTCGTGCCTTGACGGGTGCCCCTCTGGCTGAATTCAACCGCCTGCCACGACCGTGGCTTCTCATCGGCCTCCGGGAGTTGTGGGAGACCTGCACGAAGGTAACCCCACATGCAAGTAAGGAGCCCCACCAAGCAGAGCCGACCGTCCACCAGGAGCAAGGCAACTCGGAGTCTCTGGTGAATCTCGTGCGACCTTCGTCAATGGCCGAGACGGATGCACTCGTGTCGCAGGTTCGAGAGGTCATGGACGACCCACCTCCCGGGGTGTCCGTCGCAGTACTTGATTGGGCTGAACTGCCCTGGGGGGAGCACGAAGCCAGTCGATTCCTTGAGAAGACAAGAAGTGCTATTCTCTCCGAAGCGGGGCTGTCTCCTCCGATCGTGCACATCAATGTGCCAAAGGAGCTGCTCCTGCTCTCGGAGAATGCCGTCGTCTCCTACACCGATCCCCCGCAAGTCCCAGTTTGTGTGTTTCTGGAGGGTGGCGACAAATGGTATTGGCTGGGCCTTCCCACCCCCGGATTGGGCTGGTGGTCATCAGTTCATCAAACCGCCGACCGGAGCGCACGGAGCGCTAGAGCTACGACGTTTCTCTGGAAGGTGTTCGACCAGATCCTCACGGCTCGCAAATCGATTTCAGTCCCAAGTGCTGCTTGGGAAGGCAGCAGGGATCTCGCGCTGCGGTACGTCAAGAAGACAGGGCTGTTTGAGGAGGACAAGATCCGCGACACCTCCACTGGCGAATCCGTCTACAGCGGACGCTTCCATTCCAGACTGAATTATGACACCTTGCGCGGCATCGTCGCTAGCACATTCATCTCTGCTCTTAGAAGCGGTCTCGAGAGTGACGTCTGCAGGTTTCTCCCAAAGCTAGGCGCGAAGAGACGGAAGCGGGCAAAAGCAAGTCCTCCGCTTATTGGATTGCCGAACGGACTGGCGGTTGACAGGTTCTATCGCTGTGACGGCCTTCTTGGCTACTCACCGGAGAGCCGTTCAGGTATGGACGCGGACACTGCCGGGGGAGCAGAGAGATTCCGAGAGACTCTCGTCACGCATCTAGTACCCGACCACAATTGATTTTGGTGGTCGGGGGTTTCTGGCCGATAGTTC
>CAZGDV010000194.1:0-2362 GCA_964524995.1 uncultured Dehalococcoidia bacterium
CCCGAATATCTCTGGATTGATGATGTATCTTCCCACGATCCCGAGGTTGGACGGAGCCTCCTCCGGGGCGGGCTTCTCCACGAGGCGTAATGCCTCATACACCCTCTCCTCCAGTTGCCTGGGTTCGACAATCCCATAGGCACCTGTGCTCTCGGGTGCTACTTCCTCGACGGCCACCACACTGGACCCGTAGCGATCGTAGATCTGAAGCATCTGCTTCATCGCGGGCACATCCGCCTCTATTATGTCGTCGGGCAGGAATAGGGCAAACGGTTCATTCCCCACCAGATCCTCCGCTATGAGAACTGCGTGGCCCAGACCCAACTGCTCTTTCTGGCGGATGTAGCAAATGCTCGCGAGGTCGGATATCCTCCGAACCTCCTCCAGTGATTTGTCGTCGTGCTTCTTTTCGAGGAAATTCTCTAGCTCGAATGTCCGGTCGAAATGGTTCTCGATGGCATGCTTGCCGAGAGCCGTGATTATGATAATCTGTTCGATGCCCGAGGCCACGGCCTCCTCGACTATATACTGGATGATAGGCTTGTCCAGGAGCGGAAGCATCTCCTTGGGCTGGGCCTTCGTGGCCGGGAGGAACCTCGTCCCCCATCCCGCTGCGGTTATCACGGCCTTGCGAACCTTCATGCTCCCTCCTTCGCCCTGTCGCCATCGGCTCTTGCGGCTCCTGCTCGCTCTCCGAGCATCTCCTCGACAAGCTCGAGCAGTCTCCCGAGACCCCAGCCCCTGTCCGCCGATATCAAAGCCGCAGACCCCACCCTGGCACCCAAGTCCTCAACATAGCGGCGAACCGCCGATTCGTCATCACTACGAATGCTCCCGCCAAGCATGTCGATCTTATTCAGGGCAAGAAGCCTGGGCGTATCGCTGATCTGCAGTTCATCAAGCAGGTTCTCGACAGTATGGCATTGCTGCGATGCCGTGTCACTCGCAATGTCTACAACGTGGAGCAGGACGTCCGCCTCGGCCAATCCTTCCAGGGTTGCCCTGAACGCAGCGACCAGGGTCGCCGGCAGCTTCTGGATGAAACCTACGGTATCAGTGAACACCGCGTACCCACCGCCGGGAAGCAAGACCCGACGTGTCGTGGGGTCAAGTGTCGCGAACAGCTTGTCCTCGACCAGCACGTCGGAACTGCTGATCGCATTCAGCAGTGTGCTCTTGCCGGCATTGGTGTAGCCTACCAATGCTATCACCGGCATTCCGATATCACTGCGCCGTCTGCGCTGGAGGGCCCTCTGGTTCCTGACCGACTCGATCTCCTTCCGCAGGTGCTGTATCCGTCGCTGAATGATGCGGCGGTCAGTCTCCAACTGGGTCTCGCCGGGCCCCCTGGTTCCTATCCCGCCTCCCAACCTCTCCAGGTGGGGCCACATCCCAGCCAGTCGGGGCAGGAGATACTCCTGCTGCGCCAGTTCCACCTGGAGCCTGCCCTCATGAGTACTGGCACGCCTGGCGAAGATGTCCAGTATCAGCGCGGTCCGATCCAACACCTTCACCTTGAGCGCCTTCTCCAGGTTCCTCTGCTGGGCCGGCGACAGCTCATCATCGAAAACGACCAGGTCGTAGCCAGCGCTCTCCCGAAGCGACTCCAGCTCTTCCAGCTTGCCTTTGCCCACATACAGAGACGGCGTCGGCGCGGCCAGACGCTGCGTGACCTCCCCTACCACCTCAGCCCCGGCAGTCCGTGCGAGCTGCGCCAACTCCGCAAGCGAGCCCTCCAGGGACCATCCGTCAGTCGCGCCCTTGACCTCCACGCCGACCAGCAGGGCCCTCTCAATCGGTGAACGGGTAGTGATCGTCGGTTTCGAAATCGAAAGCTCCTCCAGGCTAAGTGCTGTGCATCAGAGGCGACCTACCAGCCTCTCCATTCTCGCCAGACCTTCCTCAACACGTTCGTCCGGTGTCGTCAGAGAGAGGCGAACGTAGCCCTCCCCATACTTCCCGTAACCGCTTCCAGGGGTCACAACGACCGATGCCTCATCCAACAGCTTGGTGCAGAACTGTGCCGAGGTGTACCCATCCGGCACCCTCGCCCAAACATAGAGGCTGGCCTTCGGCGGGTTCACCTTGATGCCCATCTTCATGAGCGTGTCGACCATCAAATCACGCCTGCGCGCGTAAGCGGCGTTGTGTTCCTCAATGCAGCTCTGGTCACCGAGCAGCGCCTCGACGCCGGCTAGCTGGATCGCCTGAGGGATGCCGGAATCCAGGTTCGATTTCACCCTCATCAGAGCGTTGACCATGCCCTGATTTCCGACCACCATTCCTATACGCCAGCCGGTCATGTTGTAGCCCTTCGACAGCGAATGGAACTCCACTCCAACATCCCTGGCCCCCTCCGCCT
>CAZGDV010000195.1:0-2341 GCA_964524995.1 uncultured Dehalococcoidia bacterium
CAACGGCCAGAGCTCTACCGCTGTCTAGCAGCCTGCTCGCTGCGGACGCCGGACGGTGACTGCACCGGACGCGACAAAATGCCGAGCGAGTGGGTGATCATAGACGAGAGCCATGAGGACGGCCCAGACAACCCGGTCTGCCCCTGGTACGTCAAGGCGTCCAAGGAGAAAGCGCAGCCAACCGACAGGGATCTGATGGCCCTGGACGCTGAGCTCCGCAAGCTGATGATGGAGCAGCTCGCGCGGTTCGGGTGGGACCCGAAAGAGAATCAAGCAGAGATTGCCGGCTGGATTCCCGCACACATGAACGGGAAATACTGGCGCGATCTCGACTTCGCCGGGAAGTGCGAGGCGATAAAGAAGGCCAAGGCGGAGGCCGACGAAAAAGAGAAGGAGGTATCAAGTGGAGGTACGGGTAAAGGTAGAAAGCGTCAGCAAGCTCAAGCTGGCCATGAGCACTGATAAGGAGGGCGCGCTCGTGACACAGGTGAGCTTCGAGATTCCGGGCAGGATTGAGTCGGCAGCTCGCATACTGAATCTGGTAAAGCAGAGACAGGCAATGTATTGCGTCCTGGGCTGCGCCCAGGCGAGCTTCGACCTGCAGACCGTGGAGGTCCGGGAGAAGGACAAGCGAACTGCTCAGTCCGAAGCGGACAAGGCCAAAGCGGCACAAGCGGCACAAGCGGCCGCTGTGGAAGATCCCACCACGGGGTTGTTCTACAAGGTGGTACACCTGGCATCGAAACAGACTTGGGAGGGCGACGCTGTATCCCCCGAGGCAGCCTGCGAACAGGCCGGGTGGCCAATCGCCGAGTGCCGTGTGACGGTCCCAAAGAAACGGGCTACTCGAGGCAAGGCTAAGGAGGAAGCGCCGGCCGTCCCCGTCCCAGGAGCGGCAGATGAGCTCTTCGGTCCCGAGGCCGAGGCGGTCGAGCCGGCCAGCGACAACGGCAAGGATGAAGCAGCGGAGTTCGACAGGTTCTTGGAGCTAGAAAAGGCGTTGTTTGCTTGGCTGGACACGAACGCTACACCCGACGCCGAGGGCCTGTACGCCCTTGACTGCCCGTTCCACGAGGATAGCGAGAAAAGCATGGTCGCCGACATGGAGAACGGGACATATTGCTGTACTGCGTGTGGGTCCACCGGGCCATTGACGCGGCTGGCAGAACGGCTCGGCATCCTGAACGAGAAGGTCGTAGAGGCAGCGAGCTAACGAATGTGAATGGGCAGGGACGAAAGCGGACCTGGATCTACGGTGTCGGTGTCGTGTACGTCCCTCGAGAGTCCGAGTCCTGACGGTCCGAGGGGCTCGGAGCCTGAATCGCTGGCGGGCGGCTACGCTGCCTGGGCCGCCCTCCAGCAGACTACGAGACGGAGGTTAGACATTGGGTGTGCGATTTGAGGTATCGGCTGACGAGAGTATTCTCCCGAAGGACTCGGGCTGCCGGACTGCCTGGAGCAAAGGCGCGGCAGCCCGTCGCATGAATGTGCCAAAGAACCAGAACCCGTACAAGGGCACAGGGATCATGGAAAAGTATCACGAGGCCTGGAATGACGGATGGGAGAAAGCCGGCGACAAGAACCTAGTACACGTCAAGATCCACCACGGAGACTGAGCGATGGACTACGCAAAGGGATTGAATCGAACCAATATCCAGACGACTGACTTCACGATCAGTCCAATCACGGGCTGCCTTCGAGGCTGCCCGTACTGCTATGCGAGGGACTTGGCTGAGACCCGCCTGGGGAAGAGGTATCTGGCCAACAGCATCGCCATCCAACCCGACCCGCTGAGGACTAGCGAGGCGTGGGAGACCCTGTGGCAGCGAAGCCACGACGACCCGTTCTACCCAAGACTGTGGAGGGAGCGTGCTGGACCGCTGCGGGTCTCGCGCAACTTCCGGAGTCGCAATTCCTATCTGCCCCAAGGCAGCGCCATGGTGTTCGTGGTCGACATGGGCGATCTCTTCGGACCCTGGCTTTCGGACACCCTAGTCCGAAACATCGTGTCCATCATGTGCAAACAGAATCCGCGCCACGTCCTGCAATTCCTGACGAAGTACCCTGAGAGGCTGCCCGCGTCTAACCCCTGGCCACACAACGCATGGGTGGGCGCGACTGCCACGAGGCCGGGCGAAGTGGTGAGGGCGTGCGACGAGCTGCGGCGTGTCTATGCCGATGTCCGGTACCTGTCGATCGAGCCGATGCTCGGCGACATGTGGAAGGACGCGGAGCTCGTCGAGGCAATGGACGGCGTTGTCGATTGGGTGATCATCGGGCAAATGACCGGGCGCCACGCCACGGATGCCACGCGGGTCCGGGCCGAGCAGCTTGAGCCGCT
>CAZGDV010000196.1:0-2246 GCA_964524995.1 uncultured Dehalococcoidia bacterium
TCTGCCTGCTTCCGATGGGCGGGCGAGGTATCTCTAGCGGGAGACTCGCCCGTCTTTGTTTAGGAGTGTTCCTGCGGTGTCAGAGCGGTTCTACTCTTTCTCGCTACCACGTTTCCGAGCGGGACGTACTGGTTCCTTATCGGGCAAGGTCTTGTCCAATGGGGCCATTCCCGCAGATGCCATGCGTTTCTGAACCGCCTCACCTTCTCGACTTGAAAGCCACTTAGCCCATTCCCTGTTCTGCGCATCTCGGTCTTGGGGGAACTCACGCACCAATTCTTCATGCTTGTCTATTGCTGGTTTGCACGCGGCGTAACGCTCGGCCTTCTTTTGCTCGGCTTCATTCTGGAGTTGCTTCTGGATCTGCTTCTCTCGATTCTTCTCGATCTCAACTTGTTGGCGGAGCCATGCAGCTGCGTCTGGGTCCCAAACACCCCCAATCTCAAAACGCTTCTCTACCTCATTGGTAAGGCGGGCAACGGCACGCCTGTAATCTTCAGAAACGCGGAGAACTTCTTCAGCCGCTGGGCTATGTGTGCCCTCGCTATCGTGCCGCTTGACAAGATCCTCCCGTAGTTCCTCGACATTATCCATGTGTACATTGACTATGTGGAGAACCTCGTGAGCGTGTGTCCTCAGATCACGGTCATCGTACAGTAGGCGATCGAGGTAATATGTAATCGCCCTGCGCACTATCTCGGCAAGCGACTGGTCGCCTCTGCTAGCAGCGGCTTTGAGCAGCCGGTAGAGGCTGTCTGGCAGGGACACCTGAAGCGTATGGTCTGTGAGCTTCTCTGAACGTGCCATGGCAACCACCTTCCACAATTAGTATAGCAAGCTTGTGGAAGCTTGTCAAGGGGTTTTCTGATCCCCCGGCGCTCCAGCCGAAAGATTCTCATAATATCGGCAGCCGAGTTACCAACGGCGTCGCTTCCTGCAAAAAAACGTTGCCCATCAGACCTCATATGCTATGATCCATAATTGTGAGGTCGTATGTTGGCCGTTGTCCTTCGACCCTGGAGGCAGATAATGAGATCTTTTGGTACTGTTGTCGTATCCGTCGCTGTTCTCGCACTTCCCCCCATCGCCCAGGCCAAGACCTGGAACGTCCCGTCCGAATGTCCAACGATCCAGGCGGGGATTGACTCGGCAACCTACGGTGACACCGTAGTCGTGGCCTGCGGCATGTACTACGAGCACGACTTGGTCATGAAATCGGGGATCTGTCTTCAAAGCGAGACTGGCGAGGCTGACTGTGTGATGATCGACGCTCAACAGCTGGGAAGAGTCATGTTGTGCAGCGGGGTCACGGGGGCAGCACGCATCACTGGGTTGACTTTTGCCGGAGGGCAAGCATCGGGGGGGCCGGAACCAAACAACTGTGGCGGGGGCATGTTTCTTGACTGGGAGTCGTCCCCGACAATCGAAAACTGCATGTTTACAGGGAATTCGGCCTTTGGGGGAGCTGGAATGTTGGTCAGCTCCGCGACCCCCACACTCATCAATTGTGTTTTTTCCGACAATTCGGCCTCTGGTGACGGGGGTGGGGTGTACTGCGCCAACAGTTCCCCAATCCTCGCGAATTGCACCTTTGTGACAAACTCGGCCACCGATGATGGCGGCGGGTTATACTGTGCCAACGCTGCTCCCACGGTCACGAACTGTACTCTTTCGGACAACTCGGCTGGCGACGGTGGCGCTGGCATCCATAGCGTGGGCGGTGCCTCACCTTCCGTCGCGAATACGATCATCGCCTTTAGCTCCCAAGGGACCTCCGTAATGTGCGACCTGAGTAGTAGCGTTCTCCTCACATGCTGCGATGTCTACGCCAACGCGGGCGGCGATTGGGTCGGCTGCATCGGGAGTCAATACGGGCTCAACGGCAACTTCGATCGAGACCCGCTTTTCTGCGGCGACGCCAATCCGGGGTGTCCTTTCACAATCCGCAGCGACTCCCCCTGCGCGCCAGGATACAACCCGGACTGTGGACTAATCGGGGCTTGGCCGGTGGGATGCGAGCCGCCGATGGCCACGGAGCAACTGACCTGGTCTTCGGTCAAGGCACTGTATCGCTAGGAGACGTCTCATGAGCCCGACGAGCGACGAGGACGCGACCTTCCGGGCCGTTGAAAAATCCCGCAAGGTAGCGGAGGCGGAAAAGCCGGGAGGCATTATCGGTGTGCTTATCGGCTTTGGAATCAGCTTTCTTCTTTCCAAGGCGGGGCTGGTTAAGGGATTCACCGTAG
>CAZGDV010000197.1:0-2245 GCA_964524995.1 uncultured Dehalococcoidia bacterium
GGTCCGATAACCCTCATGACTTGCTTCCCACGGAGTCGGAACTTGATATACCAGTTGTTGCCTCGCTTTGTTACACAACCCCTGGCCATCGATTACCTCCTTTCTCTCCGCCAGAGGCCCAAACGCGGTCGAGGATACCACGTTGGTCCACGGGATTGTCCAGTTCTTTCCCTGATTCGGCCTCGATTCGGCTGGCGAGCTAGCCCCGCTCCACCCTGCGGTGCTGATCGAGAAACTCCAGGGCCTCACTCGTCCTGAATCTGATGTACCGCCCGATCTTGATGTGGGGGATCAATTCGGGTCCCCCGCGCCGGGTGCGATCGTAAACCCATGAATCTCGAACCTTGAGAAGCTTAGCCAGTTCCTTGACTGTCAGAAGCTCTTCCATGGCACCCCTTCACTTTGCCCCTCGGGACCGCCAGCGACGCGCCCTCAGCCCCTGTGTGGAGATGTTGGTTCACTCGTGTGCCTTGACACTCCAGGCACGTCGACGCTGTTCTGGATACGCTCTACAACTGCAATCACGGCTTCGGCGCCAACGCTGCCCACCGGACTGCTCGTTTCCCCTTTCTGTCTCGTCCACCGCTCTCCTTTCTGCTCCCGCCGCGCCTCTCGGGCGATGCTGATGAGCACTTCCAGGAACGCAACGGGGCACATTCTTCCATCGCGCACCTGGATTGGTATCTGTTCCAGGACCTCCGGCAGTCTGTGCATCGCCTCCGTCGCCAGCGTGGACAGGAACTCCAGCCGGGTGCGTTCTCCCTCGAGAATGAGCCGCTCCCGTTCGGCCTCGAGAGCTCGCCTGAGACTTCGGATCTCGGGGTCGAATCTGATGCTCCATCGCTCAAGCGTGGACAGGGACGGCTTCGCTCCAAACCGCTTCTCGATTTCGTCCTGAATCGCCCTGAAGCTGCTGCCCTTTCCATCAGTTGCCCGACGGGCCTTGAACAAGGTGATCGCCTCTTCGGCGTAACGAACTGGCATTCTTCTTCCCCGCCCACGCAGATGCTTGCTCTTGAGTGCCGGCGGCTTCTGGTCACCGGTACGCACTCCGGAGTTCCTGCGCGGTCGTCTGTCCTTGCCTCGGCGCCTCGGCTGGTCCTTTGAGGCTTGCGCTCCCCCCATCGTTACCCCCCAATTGCGTTTCGACTCGTGTCGCAGTTCGTTCTGGGTCACACTCTTGGGTTTCTCCCTCGTTGGCCTCAGGTGCATACCCGTTCGGTGGCGCCGACGGGGCTTCATCCAAGAGGATGGCGGTCATCTGGGCCTTGAGGGGTATGCACTGCTCTGGATCAGGCTTGTTGCCGTACTTTTCAACGACAGTTTCTCGCCATGCAGGTATTAGTCGGCCCAGGGCATGGTCCCTCAATTCCTCGAACCGCGTCCTGTCCTGTGTTTCCAGGCGCACCAGCTCACCCTGTGCCCACGCCCACCTTTCAGGAGCAAAGCTGCCAGGCATGTCCTGGCCGATCGTAAGCGTGCCTTCAGGCCCCCTGGGCGCGCTTTCACTCGGGTTCCTGTCTGATGCGTAGCGTTTTTCGCTATCGGCCCTGGAGAGCTCCTCATGGAGTTCCCATCGCTCTTCAACCGCTTTGGTGATGAATCCCTTGCGACTGCGCAGCGTGCCATTGGTCTCGGCGTGATCTGCGTTGCGGATGGCAGTTCTGACGATCTCTGGGTTATGGTCCGCGGCCGCTGCCACTCTGGCTGCGGCGGTGTGAGAGAACCCCTCGTTTTTCAGCATCCCGATCGAGGTGTCGGCTCTCTCATCGTCAGACTGCCCGCTGGTAACGCCGGACGGTTTCCCAACAGAGCAGTTGAGTCCCTCTCCCGTGGACCCAGCAGCGACACACGGCCTGTTGTTGTTCTTTCTGTCTCTTTCTATATTGTCTGTCGCACTGGATGCACTGGGTCCCGGCGCAGTGGACGCGCCAGGCGAGGCCTCGACTGTTGCATCCAGTGCGCACTCTTCGGTGCCGCTACCCGTCGCACTCAATGCGGCGGGGGCGCCTTTGCTGGATCGTGGGGTACTGGGATCAACCAGTCTAAATATGGTCGGCCGACCTAGTCTGGAGTCTCTAGTCAGGAGTCCCAACTCCGTCAATTCAGCGAGTGCGCGGCAAGCTTGGGATCTCGAGACGCCTATGCGCCAAGCTACTTCAGAAGCGGTGATCTCTGCTTGCCATTCATTCGCCTCGTCTGCAAGTGCGAGAAGAGCCTTGGTCGCACTCTTGGAGAGCCCACG
>CAZGDV010000198.1:0-2178 GCA_964524995.1 uncultured Dehalococcoidia bacterium
GCGGTGAGGTGATAGTCCCAGGCATAAGGATCCGCAAAGGCCGGGTCGCCGGTGACGTTAACTGTGCCGGTAGAGATGGAACCCGCGCCGCTGGTGGCCGCCCCGTTTTCGTGCCACAGGGTAGCCTCCACAGTGACCGTGCAGCCCGCGGCGACGTTGATACCCACGCTGTGGTGACCGGCGATGATGGTATTGGTAAAGGCCAGCGTAGCATACTTGTACGCGAATATCCCTTCCACACCCCCGTGGTTATCGGCGATGGTGTTGTGGAGCAAAAAGCCGGTCAGCCCCAACGAAGAGCTAGAGCCTCGAAACATCAACCCACTCCCCGACCCGCTGGCGTGATTATCCACCACCAGGTTGTTGGTCAGCGTATACGTACCACCATAACCCATGTAAAACAGCCCACCGCCATAGCCATCCGTCGACAAAGCGGCCGTGTTGCTGACGATGATGTTGCCGTTCAACGTAGTGGGGCTCCAGGCTAGATACATTCCCCCACCATTTCCTCGCTCCACTGCGCTGGCGGTGTTGCCCCGCACGACGTTGCCGTTCAACGTAGCTGGACTCCGCTTTAGGTATACTCCCCCGTCCTTGCTATGTGTCCCGCCGCCGGCTGTGTTGTTCTGCACGGTATTGCCGATCAGTGTGACGCCAGGGCACCCGTCTATGTACAGCCCGCCGCCAGAACTGGTTCCGACTGTGCCAGCCGTGTTGCCCTGCACGATGTTGCCAGTCAGCGCGGCGTTGTCGTCCCAGAAGAGGTACAGTCCACCGCCATCGCCTCCTATAGCGTAACGGTTGCGCAACCAGGAGCAAGATGTTTCCCGGGGCGCGAAAATTGAACTTTGACAACAAAACAAGACAAACTCTCACTATGCTGGTATGATACGCCTCACAAAACAACTAGCACAGGAGAGTTCACAATGATTATACCACGTCAGAGAAAACAGCAAAGTGATGACACGATGGACAATGTATTGGAGCAAGTACTGGCCGAGATTCCTCTGCGCGTCATCCCAGTGATCCGTCGAGAGAGCGTGTATGAAGCCACAACGAAGCCAAACGGAACCAGTTCCGAAGCCCGCCGGATCGCCGAACTGATCGGAGACCAGGTTATTGGCGACGAGATTGACGCGACGACCGATCACGCCTGGTCGGTTGTGCTGGGATACTTTGCTCAAGCACTGGGTCTGGTGGCGGGACTGGAAGCGGTGCCGCTCGAGCAACGAAAAGGTCCCGAGTGTGGGCCTCAGACGAAATTGATCGAATTCCTGGTGGGGATCTTGAGTGGCATCGAGTACCTGCAGGACTTGAATCTGTCCGACCATCCTATTGCCAAGGACCCCACGGTGGTCGAAGCCTGGGACCAGGAGACATTTGTGCATTATTCGGGGGTAAGTCGGACCTTGGATGCTGCGGATGAAGAGACACTGACAGCTGTAGTGGAAGTGTTGCAGACTCTGTCGCGTCCTTTCATCGACGCCGCCGTGATGGAAACGATGCGGCAAGAGGGACGCTTGGTGATCGACGTCGATCTGACCGGACGCGAAGTCAGTTCGACCAGCACGGACTATCCTGAGGCCAGTTTTGGCTGGATGGAGGATGGCATCAGCAAAGGATACCAGGCTGCCGTGACCTCGCTGGTGTGTGAGCGCTGGAAGCGCTTGATGTTGACCTTGCAACGTTACACAGGACGCACCCTGTCGGCGGAATGCTTGCAAGCAGCGGTTCAAGCTGTGGAAGAATTGTTGGGTGTTCGCCCGCGACGCCGGGTCGAGTTGGTTCGAGAGCGTCGGTTTGAAGTGGTGACGCGGATACAGGAACTGGAAGAGAACTTGGAGCGCACCCAACGAGCGGAAAACGTGTTGTGGCAGCGGATTCGAGAAGCCAAGGTCGAGATCGAAGGTCTCCAAAACACGGTAACTGATTGGGAAACCGAGTATCAGGCTCAGGGACGTGAAGAAAGGTCTCATTGTAGACTGGCCAAGGCCCGCCGCAAGCTGACATCGGCCCAAAAGCGCGAACAACGCGCCTGGCGCGATCTCAAAAAGCTGCAACGCCAGCGGGATAAGCATCGGAGCACGGTCAACGAATGGCAGGAAGAACTGCTGGCTGTGGATGAGTGGTTGAATTACCTCGAAACCGACAATCAGACGAACCTCAACCCTGTGTCCA
>CAZGDV010000199.1:0-2150 GCA_964524995.1 uncultured Dehalococcoidia bacterium
GCGCCTTTTCCTGCTCGTTGCTCTCGTATACGCACGTGAAGTGGAGCCAGAAGGCCCCCTTGTCGTAGTTGATGTTGACGTCCACTTCTCCGATCCCCGGAGGATTGAGCGTGAACGCCCTAAACAGGAACGGTTCGTTTTCGGCGACGCCAGTATGCGAACTCATTCACAGTCGAATACGGTCATCTTCCTCCTCCTTGCGCGGCGCGTTCTCCCGAAAAAAGCTCAGCTCCGCCGTGAGCTTCCTCTCTTCCTGCATCTCCAACCTGTCCCACCGATCAAGGACACTCGCGAACAGATCCTGGATCACCGGGTTGCCCTCGCGCCAGCCGTCCAGGTAGCACAAAGCGGTGGTCAACTCGCTGTGGCCCCGGTTGTAGGCCACACGCATCCTCTCGCCTCGTAGGATCTTCTTGACTCGGTCGCAGATCGGCTCGATCCCCCGTTCGCCGCAATGCTGGACGACACACTCAACCGCTGTGGATTTCTCAGTGTACTTCGTGTCGCCAAGCGCAGCGAGGTAGAAGTCGGCCTCTGAATCCCCAGCTATCATTGCAATCGTGTAGAGAGACGTGATCTTGACGTCCGGCTTCGGGTAGTACATCGCCCGCTTGAGGCACGGAATGCAGCGCTCCGTCCCACAGGTACGAAGGAGAATCGTTGCGCACCAGACCGCGTGCAAGTCCCTTGCCTCGTCAACCAAGCGTATCAGCGCTTCCTCATCCCTCCGGTCTACGCCCTTCTTCTCCAGGCTCTCCCACAAGATGGCATCATGCATGTCTCGGATCGCCATCGCTGTCTCCTCGGTCGAACGTGGTTGCTTGGGTGTCCCTGTTGCAGTAGGCGAACGGGTTGTCTTACCTGCACGTGGTCCCCGAGGATGTCGAGCCCCATTTCTCTTCTGTAGCGTTCAATCTGGTCAAGGGCGGCCTGCTCGTCTCACAACGGGGTGTGATCGATAATGTCCTCGCCGTCTGCGAACTTGATGATCAAGTCCTGAAGCGCCTTTTCCTGCTCGTTGCTCTCGTACTCGCACGTGAAGTGAAGCCAGAAGGCACTCTTGTCGTAGTGGATGTCGACGTCAACCTCCCCGATCCCCGGGGGATCGAGCATGGCGGTCACCGGGTCGGCTGGGTCGTGCCGGAGGACTTGGCCTTCAGGCGATTCAGGTATTGCTCCATGAGGGGCACGACCTCGGCGAATCGTTGGCGAACCGACTCGGCCAGGTCCTTGGATGCAGCCTGCTGGCGGACTCTCTCCAACACCCGCTCGTCCGGGATCATGACAAGCACGCGCTGCAATTCCCGCGCGACATAGGCGTCTTCCTCTTGCTTCAACACATGCATGAGCACCTCGCCGAGGTCGTGGAAGTACCACCGGTCATACTTGATATACGGGTGTGTGTTCTTCAGGTCATACCCCATCGCTTGCCAGTACTGAAGGCTGCTTCCCCTGACAAGGCACTTCACTGCGTAAAGACGTTGGGCTTGTGTAGTCTCCTTGTGCTTCCACAGAAACTCGACGCATACGACTACGCCCCCGAACAGTCTGCGGCCCAATTGCCTCTTGTGGCTCTCGATGCAGTGGGGACGCGGGTAGGGCAGCTGATGGCTCGCGTTGAGAGCAGGCACCTCCCCCTCACCTGGTCTGCGCTCCGGGGGCTTGGCACGTTTGATGGCCGCAATGCCTGTCGTGTATGGTCGCGGTCGCCCGGGAACATGCCATGGGTAGGCCCTGCGGGCCCGTAGAATCCGAGCTGTCATTCGTTCCTCCCACGTCTTGCCGTTGAGCGTAAGGTCTGTGATCGCCCTGCCAGATTCCCGGGAGTCATCGAGCTTGGCCGCCGCAGCCAAATACCCGCTGCCGCTGCTTCCAATGCACGTATCGACCAACGCCTTGAAATCGCTCTCCGTCCACTTGGGCGGGGCGGTCGCATCCGCCCCCGGCGCCAACAGCAACAAGACCCACACGCTTGCGCGCATGATTCACTCCTTTCGTCTCAGGTCAGGCGTCTGCCCCCAGCGCGGAGCAGACCCAGTCCCGGCAGGCCGAGCAACAAGAACATCTCCGACGCCGCAGAAAAGGGGGTCAGGCTTGAATGGCATGAAGCCAAGTCATTTCTGTTTGTAAGGCGTTTCTTTTTAATAACT
>CAZGDV010000200.1:0-2043 GCA_964524995.1 uncultured Dehalococcoidia bacterium
AGCATTCCTCAGTGACGCGTTCATTCCAGTCGTGGTGAGGGTACGCCGAGTCTTGGAGCTCTATGGCTTCAAGCCAAGGGTTCTCACGCGGCGGCTGGTAGAAGTGCCCATGGAAGCAAACGTATCTCTCCATACTGTTTGACCACCTCGCTATCATCTAGCGGAGCTTAGCATGTTTCTTGCTGGTATGCCTGACGCCATTCATCTCGGCCAGGATGTTCACAACATCAGGCAGATTCCGGAACTCCTCGAACCTGAACCGGGCCTTCCGCCGCCAGTTCGGATACTCGAGACGGGTACCCGGCAAGTTCTGGGCTTCCATCTCGAGCCAAAGGTCCTCGAGGTTGACCAGAACGACCTGCGCCGGACCGGCCCCGAGGAATCTCAACGCCGCAGCGAGCAAGGCTCGCGGCTCAATTCCATCCGGCACGTCGCATTCACCGAGGCTGTGCGCCAGGACCCGCACGGCAGCTACACGCTCCTTCCGCTCCCTGTCAGCCCGTTCACTGTCCAACACCCCAGAACGCTCGCGTTCCACGATGTCTGTCCCTTTCAGAAACGCAGCGAAAGGAAACATATCGTGCGTGTTGAGCGATGCCACCGAATCCTCCGGCGCATTGCTGAGCGGTACGTCGGCATCGTCCAGCAACGCGTACTGCACCACATACATTCTCAACACCCCATGCTCCCGCATCGCGGGCCTGACTTCAGGCGGCACCGTGCCGAGGTCCTCACCTACCAGCAGCGTATGAGTCCTGGTGGACTCCAGGCTCAGTATGGCATACAGCTCGTCCGCCGGATACCTGACATATGCACCGTCCTTCGGCTGCCCACCGCCGGGTACCCAGAACAGCCTGTGAAGCCCCATGACGTGATCGATTCTGAGGACACCAGCGTGCTCCATATGGTGTCGCAGCACCGCGATCCAATGTCGGTAGCCTTCTTGTCGCAGCCGATCCGGGTGCATCGGCGGGAACGCCCAGTACTGTCCCGAGGTGAAGGCCGCATCAGGAGGCGCCCCAACGGAGGCATCGATCACGTACAGGTCCTGGTTCCGCCACATGTCGTATCCGCCCGGATGAATCCCCAATGGCAGGTCCAGGTACAGGCCCAAGCCGTTCGACGAGGCCTCGTCCGACAGCGCGGACACCTGCCTGTGGGCCAGCCACTGAGCGTAGGCGTAATACCGAACGACGGCATCGTCGTAGTCGCCGTCCGCTACTCTCCCATCTCTCAGTCGCTCAGGCCAGTCCTGCCAGGTGGAGCTATGCTCCTCACAGAGAGCACGGAACCGCGCATAGTCCTCCACAACCGGGTTTCGCCGCATGAAATCCTGCAGCTGCTCCCCCGCCACAGTGCCATCGCCGCAGCACCGCGACAGCTCTTCGACGACCTCGCGCTTCAGCGCCATCTGTCGCTGGTAGTCGACCAGGGGCAAGGCATCCAGACTCTCAGCCTCTCGCGTGGAGTGGGTCGACCCGAGGATGGCCGCTGCCGCAGGACACGACGCGAGCTCTGGTGAACCGGCGACGTCGACGTAGAACTCGTTCCAGAGGAGCCGGGTCAACGGCAGATAGGGGCTCATCTCGAAAGGCTCCCGTGCAAAGGTCGGCAACAACGGCAATGTGGCCACGACCTGGCCGCCCATGTCAGACACCCAGTCTATCAGCCGGCCAAGGTCCGTGTAGCTGCTGCCACCTCCGCTCGAGCACGACCGGAGCGCGTAGAGAGGGATGAAGACACCCCAAGCCGAGATATCCTGTTCTCCTGTCATTCCGAAGGCCCTGCGAGGAGCTGCAATGACAAGGGCTTGGGCCTCGGCATGCGGGAGCTTCAGAGCCAGACTATGGTAGCCGATCGGCAGATCGTCGGGTAGAGGCAGGCGCTTGACAAGGTAGCTCACTCCCTCAACAGCCGTGCGGCGCGACAAGCGACATGCCGACAGGTCCGTCGACCACTCTCGACGCTCGCCCGTCTCCAGGTCAAGACGGACACCGATCCGCCCGTCTCCACAATCTGAGGGCAACCGCAGCCTGACCTCGC
>CAZGDV010000201.1:0-2009 GCA_964524995.1 uncultured Dehalococcoidia bacterium
CGTGGACGGGGTGGACTACATCGTCTTCGCCCACGCCTACGGCGGCGCGGGCGTGGATCCGCGTGGCGATCGGATGCTGTTGTCCGGTCCGATGCCGGCCAGCCGCGTGGCCAACCCCTACTTCTTCACCGGCCGCCGCCTCGACCTGCTAGACATCGACGACGCCAACACCCCCAACCACTTCACTGACGATACCGCGCGCTTGCCGCTGTACCACTATCGCGTCCGAACGATGGACCCGGCGGTGGGTCGCTTTCTGCAGCGGGACCGAGTCGGCTATGGCGAAGGGATGAACCCATACGAGTACGTGCGCTCCTGGCCTACTGTCTTGCTGGACCCGTACGGCCTGGAAAGCTGGGAGCCAAATACCTTCGAACTCGGGCAGATAAGCTTCCTACAACTTCTCGAGGAACTCAATGAGGGTGCGGGGTTGGAATACGGGCGGATAATGAATGAAAAGTACCAGTACGAGTGTGATCGTGACGTCAAGTTCCGCGAGATCCCGTGCGTGTGCGGCAATAGGCCGCTCCACATAGCGATCTTGCTGTATTCCTGCAAGCCGAAGCTGTATGCGGATATCGGGTTGTGGCGTATTGTGCCAACTGAAAAGACTAAGAATAGTGCAACACTTGCAACTGCGCTCGCCAAGGTCAACTTCCTGTTGCTGCAGCATGAGCTTGGACACATCAGGCTGATGAAGGAGGTCTACACGGCGTTTGATTGTACCGGAATAGGCGCCTCTTGCATCTCACAGAACGAAGCACAGCATATGGCTGATGAGGCCGCGAAGGAAGCGTTCCACCACGAAGTTCGGCTGAAACACATTAGCTACAGGTTTCGAACGTTGAGATATGACATAAACGATTACAAACAGGTGTGGGCGCAGGTAGCGGAGATATTCAAGGAGCTTGCTGAGGTGGGGTTGTGAATCGGTGATCCACCTCTCGAAAGGCAATCAGATGCTACGAAGCAGTGGGGTGCGCGTTCGGCGGATGGGGAGAGAGGGCTCTGGCGGTGTTGGGACGCTGCGCCTGCCGCGCACAGCGCCAGTAGTCACGGCGCTGGGAGTCCTGGTTGGTCAAGCATGCGGTGAGAGTCCAACAACATCTCGAAGGGCATGGGTATCTCTTGTCAACAGCAAGCTCAGTGCTATCGACTCGCGTTCTTCAGAATGGCGAAAGGCCTGCGTGGCTATCGGGGTCAAGGACCAGCTGACGGAGGAGGAGATTGTCTCCATAGTCAGAAACGCTCGTACGGAGGCTCTAGGGAAATGCTGGTCACTTCCCTATACCATTCGGGACGGGCTCTACGAGCTCTGGGACTTGACTGGGCATTGCGAGTTTGCAGACATTCCCAGTGATCAGCTGGTCCGCAGGGCAGCAGAAGTAACCGGAAGGTATCGGAGGCTATTGAAGACATTTGGTGACAGGCCAGTGACAGAGGTCTATCTGAAAGGGCTGGATCAGACTGTCGAACTGCTCCAGACCGACTACTGCCTGCCCGCGCTGAACGTAATCCAGGAGAAGATCGCCTTCGCCGCTCGCGTCGGGCACCCCCGACGATCGTCGCGGTTGCCTCCTCCAAAGCCAGGGCGAGAGGTCATCTACCGAGAGATGAAGACGTGGTTTGCCGAGAACAGGTCTTCGCTGGTGTGGGACCCATCACATCAAGCGTTCGTACGAAACCGTCGCCCAAGGATGTTCGTGCTGCCCAGGGGAATCACGAGTCGTTGGGCCAAACTGACCGTGGACACGTCGTCAATGAAACAAGTCACGACGTTTCCGTGGGCCCCCTCCACGCGAAAAGGGAATTGAGCAGAAGGAGACAGCCGGCAACTCCGTTGTGTTGACAGGTGTTTTGGGGGGGGACCGGGATAGGGTAGCTCGCTTGAAGAAGACAGGACAACGGGAACAGGTTCGTTTGTCGAACGAAGAAGCGACAGAGGCGACCGACTCCGTCAGAAACGATAGGAGACCCGGACGATGAACCATCGGAGCTGGACGTGGGGG
>CAZGDV010000202.1:0-1971 GCA_964524995.1 uncultured Dehalococcoidia bacterium
TGAGCTCCCTGCGGGCCAGGGCGATTCGGCGGACCGACTTCGGCATCATCAGCTTCTGGACATACTGCTGCGCGAGGAGGTTGAATGACTGCTCGTAGACCTCGCCGACCAGGATCTCAGGGTTGTTCATGTACTGTATACCCTCAGAGATGGCCTGGAATGTGTCCTCAACCGTGCGGTGCTTGAACATGGACGGCGTGGAACCGAGCGCCTTCGCCCTGCCCGTCGTCTGGAGCGGCTCCTTACCGAAGTTTGTCGCTATGACATGCCGACGGAACCAGTGACTGCCTTCGGGGAAGTATCGCTTGGGTACTGTGATGCCATGATGCTCCATCAACTTCACCACGTCGTCGATTATCTGGTGTGACGCGATGATGTATTCCTTCGCCAGCTTCCCTTGCTTGCCGGAGAACTTGTACTTCAGCGGGTTGGTGAATATGTCGTCGAGTGTCCGTGTCGCCCCTTTCCCCTTGATCCCCTTGATCCAGGAGGCATGTGACACCGTGTTGGCGTCGAACCGGAATAGCTTGACCGGGTCCTGGCTGATCGCCCTCAGATTCGCTGCGATGATGTTCCTGGTCTCCCGCCCCGTGGCTTGAACGGCGTGCCCGACCAGCATCGCTCGAGCTGGAGTCGTCTTAGCGACAAGCGCCGGGTCCCAGCCCTTCGTGAAGGCATTGATCACCTTGCCGGCGTAGGGCACGTCCGAAAGCCGGTTGGCGACGCGGTAGGCCCAGTCCTCCTGCACCAGGTCTTTCGCCAGGACTTCGGCGGTGGGGAGGTCGAATCGGATGTACTTCATGTTGGGCCTGAATCGCTCGACGGCTCTCAAGACCTGTTTGCCGCCGTAGCCGACGACCTTGATCGGGCCAGTGATCGGCAGCGCTAGGCCTGACTCGGTCATCTGTACCGCTTTGGCTGAGGCCTGGGCGACCTTGCCGAGATACGGCACTCCCCTCATCGGGCTGGCAACCATCCCGGCCATGGGGCCGAGCGGCGCGATAAAGACGGGATTCATGTTCTCCAGGAGCAGCTTCGCCCAGGAAGGCATCGAGTTCCATTCCTCCCACGCCTCCGCTGCCTCGTTCGTGAACGGCGCGCCCCACACCCCATACTTCTTCTCGGCCTCGACCATGCGCTCAAGGAAGCGAACGTCCGACTCGGTGAGCTCGCCGCGTGAGGGACGGCCCTGCCAGAAGACCTTTTCGAACGGTGTGAGCTCCAGGCCGGCCCGAGCTCGAATGTCCATGTAAGCCATGTTGATTTCGACTGGCTGCCACGTGTACTGCTGCACGATGTCGAACCCGCGCATCGTTGTCTGTGCCCCCGCCTGTAACCAAAGCGGTATCGCCCAATCCCCTATGTGCCATCGTGCCTCTTCCAGAACATGCCAGGGTCGCATTTCGCCCCACAGTTGTGCCATCTGTGTGTCGGTGAAACCAAACCCCTTGAGCAGCTTCTCGGTGTCCTCGTTGCGGCCTATCTCCTTGATGGATTCAAAGAATGCCTCGGGCTCTTGCTCGGCCATCGACAAGACGTCTTCCTGCGTCTGCTGGGGGAACAGCCGCTCCACGGACTCACCGAAGCTCAGATTCTCCTCGATCTCCTCCTCGCTGAATGTTTCGCCCTCCGGCGAGACATAGTCGCCACTCTGTGTGACGCGCCAGCCGTCCGGTGAAAGCAGAGTCGTTTGGACGCCGCTGGCTGTACCCGGGTCTGGTGCCACTTCCATCTGCCAGCCCTCGGCCAAATCGACCCCGTACTGCTTGGCCTTCTCCGCCGACAGGGTGAAGGGCTCAAAGTCTTCTTCCAGGTCGAAGGTTGCACCCTCACCGGTCAATTCCTCTGGCGTTGGCGTCCGCTTCCGCCGCTTCTGGACTACATCGCCCATGAACTCGTTTATGTCGCTGATGGTGCTGGCCAGGTCATAGCTGACGCCGGTCGGCTGCAAAAGCTCCTTGGGATTCGCTG
>CAZGDV010000203.1:0-1962 GCA_964524995.1 uncultured Dehalococcoidia bacterium
CGATGATCCTTGTGTGCAGGGCATCGTTGTCAACTACCGTGACGTCACTGAGAGCGCCGAGGCGGAGGAAGCACTGCGCAAGCAGGAGAGATACTTCCGAGCTATGATCGAGAATAGCCTGGATGCGGTCGTAGTCATTGACGAAGAGGGTAGGGCACTATATCAGAGTCCATCTGCCGAACGCATACTCGGCTACAAGCCCGAGGAACTGATCGGCAAAGGTATAGACAAGAATGCCTTCGAGTTGGTTCACCCCGACGACATCGAGAGGATCACCAGGGAGTTCGAATCCCTGCTCAGCAATCCGGGTGGGACCTCCTCCAGCGAGGCCCGTTACTTGCACAAGGATGGTTCGTGGCGAATACTGCAGGGTAGCGCCAAGAATCTGCTTGATGACCCCTCAGTCAACGGCGTTGTCGCCAACTACCGCGATGTTACTGAGCGGAGGCTGGCCGAGGAAGAGCTGCGGCAGCAAGAAAGGTACTTCCGCTCGCTGATAGAGGGCTCCATGGACGTCGTCCTGGTTATCAACCCTGATGGCACAATCCGGTACGAGAGCCCCTCGATCGAGCGAGTGACCGGGTACACCCCTGAAGAGCGCCGGGGCGAGGGCGTCCTTGAACTCATTCACCCGGATGATCTGCCGAGTGCCATGGGGCTGCTGGCTGGCTTGCTCGGCGGGGAGACAGGTCGAATCCACACGGAAATGAGGTTGCGGCACAAGGATGGGTCTTCGCGGGTTGTCGAGGCAGTGGCTACGAGTTTCGTCGATGACCCAGCGGTTGCGGGCATTGTGGTCAACTTCCGCGACATAACCGAGCGTGTGGAGGCCAGGGAAGCGCTGCGGCGCAGCGAGGAGTACTTCCGCGCGCTCATCGAGAAGGCCCGGGATGGCATCGTCGTGCTGGACCAAGACGGCACGATACGCTACCAGAGCCCATACCTGGAGCGCGTGATGGGCTACCAGCCCGGCGAACGTACTGGACAGAACCCCTTCAAGTTCATCGAGCCCGACGATATTCACCAGCTGCAGAAGATGTTCGAGGAGTTGATGCAGACCCCAGGTGCTGTGGTCCACGGCGTGCGCGTTCACATGCGTCACAAAGATGGGTCCAGACTCACCTTCGAAGCGGACGCTACAAATCTTATTGAGAACCCTATCGTAGCTGGGATCGTCGTGAACTGTCGCGACGTCACGGACCGAGAGCGCGCTGAGCAGGCGCTTCGCGAGAGTGAGGAGAAATACCGGAGTCTGGTTGAACGGGCGAACGATGGTATCACGATTGTGCAGGACGCCGTCATCAAGTATGCCAACCCGCGGGCCTTAGAGATGGTGGGCTATTCGCCTGAGGAGATGATCGGCAAGCCCCTGCGATACTTCATTCATCCCAGCGAGGCACCGATGCTGGCCGATCGTTTCCAGCGGGTGATGTCAGGTGATCTCGTGAACCCTGTCTATGAGACGGTACTCATTCACAAAGATGGACATCCGGTCGATGCGGAGCTCAGCGGTGGAGTTGTCACCTACCAGGGACGGCCTGCCGACCTTGTTGTGGGGCGCGACATAACGGAGCGCAAGAAGGCCGAGCAGGCGTTGAAGGAGAGCGAGGAGAAGTACCGCAGCGTCGTTGAGCGGGCCAACGATGGCATAGCGATTGTTCAAGACGCCGTGATCAAGTACGCCAACCTCCGCTGCTCGGAGATACTGGGCTATGCTCCCGACGAGGTTGTCAATACCTCGATGACACTCTACATACACCATGACGAACTGCCGGAGGTGGTCGAGCGCTATCAGAGGCGGATGGCTGGCGAAGAGACCGAATCGGTCTATGAGACCGTCCTGGTGGACAAGGAGGGTAGGGCGGTCGATGTAGAGCTCAATGGAGGCGTGGTCACGTACGAGGGGAACCCCGCTGACCTGGTGGTGATCCGAGACATTACAGAGAGGAAGCGCGCCCAGGA
>CAZGDV010000204.1:0-1958 GCA_964524995.1 uncultured Dehalococcoidia bacterium
TGGCGAACAGAATCGGGTGGATGGGGATCGATAGCTTCTTCATGTGGAGCGCAGGTTCTCCATTAGGTACAGTACCCTCTCGGAATCGTCGATACTTGCGGAGGCTACCGTGGCGAAGTAGCGGCCGAACTCGGCCTCAAAGGCGGATCGATCGTAGTCAGTGAAAATGTCCTCTCTGGTAGACAGCAGGCGCTGGACCTGTGAGTCGCTTTTCGGCACGAACTCGATGACAAGCCATCGGCAGAGTTCGCTGAGGAACCGGGCAATTCGGTCGAAGGGCAGGTTGTTGGAGATGGCGAGATGATGGAGGAGTGCCAACCCGAGAACCATGTCCGCTGGCCCACGTTCAATCAGGGACATTCTCTCCTCGTTGCCCCAGCCGATGGCCGGACTGGGGTTGGTCAGGTCGAGCAGCAGAGGCAGTAACTTCGTCTCCCCATTCGCCTTACATTCGAGGTAGTTCCTCTCGACTGCCGCAGGGTCGATGTCAAAGGACACCGTCTGCGCGCCGTTTGAGCTGGCAAGGCGGCTGAACATGCCCAGATTGGCTCCCAGGTCCCAAACGGTTCCTGGCCTTATCCGGGCGATGAACTCGCTGATAAGCGCCTTCTTATGATCGAGGGCTCTGTGGCTGTAGTTTGTGTCCTCGTAGTACTCGGCCCACTCCGTGCCGGAAGGTTGCCATTTGAGTCCCTTGATGGCGGACTCGAGGTTGTCGATAAGGCCAAGGAAGGACAGATGCCCCATCCTCCGCTGCGTTAGTCTTGATTGCCCGCTGCTGAAGTGCCTCTGGCTTCTCGCGTGCAAGTGCACGTGCGTCAGCAGGGGGAAAGACAGGTAGGTCCGGCGAGGCAGCAGGCTGCTCGCGAGGTCCAGCGGTATTCCGTCTATGTAGGTCCGGAAGAGCTGTATCAGCCTGACGTCTCGACGGCTCATCAGCACCAGTGGTGCCAGGAAATGCTGGCAGAACTGCCTGTAGGCGATCCAGGGCAACCCCTCCTGGTACTTCTCGAACGAGAGCGTGTCGATGAGCAGCGGCTGTCCGTCGCTGAACTGTATGTTGAACGCGCTTGAATCCTTGAGTGACATGCCGAATTCGAGGGCCTTCTTCTGGATGCTCAGAGTACTCAGGGCGGCGTCCTTCAGTTGGCTGAAGCACCATTCATATGGATAGGATATGAAACCCAAAGACTCCGGCCTTATGATCTTGTACGCGAGTTCGGGTTTCGCCGGTTCAACATCGATCTCCTCGTGGGGAATCAGCAGTCTGTCACGCACGAGTTCTGCATAAAGACCTGACTGCATCAGTTGGTCGTACTCGTTTCTGTATCGTAGATTGACCTGACGGTAGAGATTCCCGTCCCGGCTGTACACGAAGCCGCTTGGATCCCTGAAAGAGCTCGGAACGCGGCTCTCAGTCTCTAGTGTCTTCACGCCCTCTCCCGTTTGATGTCAGGTTCCTAAACCACTTCTTGATCCTTCCCCAGTACAGCTTGGCTGCGAAGAGCCCGCCTACGAAACCGGCTATGAGCATCTGAATGGCTATACTACCCGTTCCAAGATCGAGATAGGGGTCTGCCGAAACGCCTGTGGGTAAACCGACCATGATGGCGGGCAGGAGAGCCAGTCCGGAAAGTAGTGTAGGCTTGTTCATGGCGGTGTGACCTCCTCAGAGTATGTCGTGCCGGAATGCTCTCGGCGGGGAGTCCTATTGGGTAAGTTGCGATGGGTAGTGAGTCTTGCGCAATCCGACACACGCCTGCTGGGCCAGCCGGTCCGCTGGGCTGACTGCTACGTGGTGAGACAATTGTCGCTACGGCAGGCGGGGATTTCAGTCGGTCATTGGCCTTGGTGAGTTGAGACAGTTGGAGATAAAAGTATACTACTCCCCATAGGGGAGCGTCAAGGGGGCGTATTCACTCATCTAAAATGTTACCGGGCGGGTATGGTTCACTCAA
>CAZGDV010000205.1:0-1953 GCA_964524995.1 uncultured Dehalococcoidia bacterium
AGGGCCTCGCGTATCTGGTCGAGGGGGACGTCGTCGAAGATGCCGCGGTCCAGCAGGTACTCAACGTGGGGCCTGCCATCCTGGCTATGGGTGGGGAAGCGGGCGTCGTTGCGGCCATCGAACTCCACCGGGACGAACCCGTGCTTCTCACACATCGCGATGTCGAAGGCGGGCGTCGCCTTCACCCACTTACCATCGAGATAGAGTTCTGTGTACCCGTGCCAGGGGAAGATGTCGGTCCCCAGCCTCTCCAGCACCCTTGGCGGCACCAGGCGGTTCCTGATCTTGGCGCACCCCAGCCGGGCCGGGATGCCTGCGGCACGCGCAAGCGTGGTCAGCAAGACAGCCTTCTGCACACAGTAGCCGTTGCCCCTCTCCAGCGTGGCGCTTGCCTTGAAGTGCTCCGGCATGTGCTTCTTCGTGTACAGGTTGTAGGTTATCTGGTCTCGCACAAAGTAGAACAGCGCCTTCGCCTTCTCAACCGGGTCGTCCAAACCCTTCGTGACCTCCCCGGCCTTCTGCCTGATGGCCTCGCTATCGGAGTCGAAAACTGGTGTCGGCTGCAGGTACTTCTCTTCCATGCTCTCCCCCATGCTGGTCTAGCGGCTGGCCTTCCCGCCAACCGCCGTGCCGTGATCCACAACGACGTTGCGCAGAGTGCCAATTCCCTCTATCGTCACCTCGACCACATCGCCGGTGTTCATGCGGCCGATGCCGGAGGGCGTGCCGGTGGCGATGACGTCCCCCGGCAACAATGTCATCACGCCTGAGATGAAGCTGACCAGCTCCGGCACGCCGAAGATGAGGTCACGTGTGCTGGCGTACTGGCGCAGCTCCCCGTTCAACCGCGTCTCGACCTGAACGTCGCCTGGGTTGAGTTCGGTCTCGATGCAAGGGCCTGTGGGAGCGAAGGTGTCGTAGCCCTTGGCTCTCGTCCACTGGCCGTCATGCTTCTGCGCGTAGCGCTCCGACACGTCGTTGAAGCAGGTATAGCCGAGCACGTAGTCAAATGCCCGGTCCTGCGGCACAGCCCTGGCCTTCCTGCCGATGACAACGCCCAGCTCGCCCTCATAGTCCACCCGCCTGGTGTCGCGGGGCAGCACAACGCTGTTCTCCGGCCCTACAACGGCCGTGGAGGGCTTCAGGAAGATGAGCGGGGTCTCTGGTATGGGGAGCCCGGTCTCCTCGGCGTGGCTCCGGTAGTTCAGCCCCAGGCACACGATCTTGGACGGCCTGCACGGGGCAAGCAGCCTGACCTCATCGAGATTGAACGTAGCCCCGCCAAGATCGGTCTCATACTCCCTTCCGCCGAAGCCAACGAAGGGGCTGCGACGCAGCCCCTCGATCAGACCACCACCCGCCACTATGCCGTACCTGGTCCTGCCTTGAGCGGCGAAGCGGACTATCTTCAAGCTTACCCCTACAGCATATCCTGCTCGCTGGTCTCTATCGCCTGCTTCAGCTCGGCGGCCAGCTCGGGCGGCAGCCCCTCGATGTCGACACGCAGGAAACCCCTGACAATCGTGGCCGTCGCCTCGTCGCGCGTCAGCCCCCTGGCCATGAGGTACTCGACCTCCTCCTCGGCTATCTTGCCCACAGCCGCCTCATGCGAGAGGTCCACTCCCGCCAGCTCGCCCCGAAGCTCCGGGATGGCGTGTATCACGCCGCCGAGCTCCTCGGAGAGGATCAGACCACGGCACTCCAGGTGGCCCTTGACCTCGGGAGCGCTCCCCTGGATGTAGCCCCTCGCGATGATGTCGCCGCCGGTGGTGATAGCACGGGATATGACCTCGGCCCGCGAGCCCCTGCCCTGAAGGACCACTCTCGATCCGGTGTCCAGTGTGGAGCCGTGTGGCGCGACCAGCACACTGTTGAACCTGACCACCGAGTTGTCGCCGGCGCAGGTGGCGAGCGGGTTGGTCTGCAGCGTGCGCACGGGCTTCATGCACACGA
>CAZGDV010000206.1:0-1890 GCA_964524995.1 uncultured Dehalococcoidia bacterium
TTCTTAGTTGAGTGAACCATACCCTCCCGGTAACATTTTAGGTGAGTGAATACGAGGTCTTTACAAGGCGAGGGGATTTGGTTATAATACGTTTCTCCGAGGCGAGAGCGGGTGAACTATGTCCGGCTCTCGGTCTTTTTTAGTTGGTGGAGGATGGGAAGATGCCGCAGAAAGATGTCTTTCTCACACCTGAAGGTCTGGAGAAGCTGAAGACTGAGCTGGAGCATCTGCAGCAGGTGCGCCGTCCGCAGGTCGCCGAGCAGATCTCCAGAGCCAAGGAACTCGGGGGCACTGTCGATAACGCTGAGTACGATGATGCCAAAAACGAGCAAGCCTTCGTCGAAGGCCGCATACTCACGATTGAGAAAATGATCCAGAACGCGGTCATAATCCAGGAGGAGCGCTCCTCCTCGGGAAGGGTTCAACTCGGTTCGACCGTGGTCGTTCAGGGCCAGGACGGTGAGAAGGACTACTACACCGTGGTGGGCAGCGCGGAGGCGGACCCCAGCCAGCAGCGTATCTCCAATGAGTCCCCTGTGGGCAGCGCCCTCATGGGCAAGCGCAAGGGTGACAAGGTCAAGGTCGAGACACCAGCCGGCGTGGTCGAGCTGAAGGTAGTTGAGGTCAAGTAGACAGGTATGCGAAGTAGGTCTGGCCTACTTGCCTAGGCTCACGAGATGGCGAGCAGAAAAGAATCGCTTACCAGAGGTCGGCTGGACAAGCTGAACAGGATTCTCGACCGCAACATCAATCCCTATCCCCCCCGCTACCAGCGCACACACACTGCTCAGGAAGCCGCGGCCCTCTTCGAAGACCTGGAGAGAAAGAACGAAGGAGGGGCCGTAGTGCGCGTTGCAGGCCGCATAATGGCGGAGCGCGGCATGGGCAAGGCGACGTTCCTCGACATCAGGGATGGGTCGGGCAAGGTTCAGGTACACCTCCGCAAGGACATGCTGGGCGAAGAAGCCTACGATCTGCTCCACGATCTGGACATCGGCGATTTCATCGGCGTCACAGGGAGGCTGTTCAGAACACGTACCGGCGAGATAACGGTGCAGGCGTCAGAGTTCGAGATACTGTGTAAGTCGCTTCAGCCTCTTCCCGAGAAATGGCACGGACTGACAGACACCGACAAGCGCTACCGGCAGAGATACCTCGATCTCATTTCGAGTCCGCAGGTCAAGGACATATTCACCACGCGCAGCCGGCTGATCGCTTCGTTGCGCCGGTTCATGGATGGTCGCGGGTTCGTCGAGGTGGAGACGCCTGTTCTGCTGCCTGTCGCCGCGGGAGCGATGGCACGACCCTTCTCCACTTACCACAATACGCTGGAGCAGGAACTCTACCTGCGCATCGCGCTCGAGCTATACCTGAAGCGCCTGATCGTGGGTGGACTGGACAAGGTCTACGAGATCGGTCGTATATTCAGGAACGAGGGTATCTCCATCAAGCATAATCCCGAGTTCACCATGATGGAGAGCTACGAAGCCTATGCAGACTACAATGATGTGATGGAGATGCTCGAACAAATGGTGTGTCACGTGGCCAACGAGGTCTCGGGTTCGCTGCAGATTCCCCATGGCGAGGGGACGATCGACCTCACTCCGCCGTGGCAAAGGGTTCAGTTGAGGGAGGTGCTCCTGGAGAGATGCGGCGTCGACTTCCTGGACGAGAGGTACCGCGATGTCGACACTTTGGGACAGGTGGCGGCCCGACTGGGGGTTCCGCTGGAGCAGGACATGAGTTGGGGACGGCTCGTGGACAAGCTCTTCTCAACGTTTGTCGAGCCTGCGCTGATCCAGCCGACATTCATCGTTGACTATCCGATCGAGATATCTCCTCTGGCCAAGTCGAAGCCGGACGACCCGCGCCTGGTGGAGCGGTTCGAGT
>CAZGDV010000207.1:0-1753 GCA_964524995.1 uncultured Dehalococcoidia bacterium
GTATGGATTATAGTCGACGCCGATTCCGGCTTGCAAGCCACGCTGCCGCAGGATCGTGTCAAGAAGTCCGTGTAAAATTGGAATGGGGCTGAGTGGGCCTGTATCCGCGTTCGAGAAGCTGCCTGTACACCAGGTATGTCATGCGCTCCCAGCTCCTTGGGCTGGGAAAGACGCCTATCCGCTTGAATTTGCGGTTCAGCTCGCGTATGAATCGCTCGATGGGGTTGCTGGTCTTGAGCCTGCGCCTCAGTGACGGCGGCGATTCGTAGAAGAGCAGCATCCGGTCAATATCGCGCACGAAGTGCGCCACAGCTGCCGGTTCGGTCCTCTCCCATCGTTGTTTCCACCGTTCCAGTCGCGCCGTGGCTTCGGCGCGTGTCCGCGCCTCGAAGATGCGCCCGGCCTCGCTCTGGATGCGGCCTTTGCATGTCTTGTCGGCCAAGTCGCCCAAGAGGTTCTTGACCTTGTGGAAGACGCAGACCTGGTGGGGCGTTTCGGGATAGTTGAGCGCCAGGGCCGCCTCGATCCCTCCCGCTCCATCGGTAATGATGCGTTCGAGCCGTTGGCTCCATGGGGTCTGTTCGACGAGCCCTCGCTCCCGAAGAGACCGCAGAAAGCGATCCCAGGAGGCTTCCGATTCGTCGGGGGCGACCCGGAAGTCGATCAACTCCTCGACGCCGTCATGGCCGATTCCCCACGCCAGGAGCAGGACCGATTTCTTCGCATATCCTCGCCCCCGACCGCGTCTTCGGGGTTGGGAAACCTTGCCGTGCTTGCCATCGAGATATACGTAACGATAGCCGCGCTGAAGGGGACGGGCTCGGAATGCGGCCATCTCGGTGTCCACCTGTGCGATGATGTTGCTGACGGTCCCGGCCGACAGGATCGCCCCAAACGCCCGATGCATCTCCCGGCTCACGGCACGCGTGGACATGCCCGCAGCCACCCATTCGGCCACGCACCTCTCCAGCTTCCTCTCGCGTCGCTGCCATGCGCTCAGCGCGGTCGGACGAAACGGCTTCGCCGCCTCGCGCACCCGGGGGACTCGCAGCGTCAGGCAACCGCCTTGCGAGTCGATCCGGCGTGTCTCGTAGCCGTTGCGGCGGCCCCGACGGAGGGACGTCCGCTCGTAGGGCACGCATCCCAGAAAGGCCATGCGCTCTCCCTCCATCGTCGCATTCAGCACGCGTTCCATATGACGCCTCCCCTCGTCACGCAGCCTCTGCCAGAGCTCCTCTTGAATCTTACGATCTCGATGCGTTACCATCCTCCTCACGGGTCTGTCCTCCGAAGAAACCTTTCCATTGATCTGGTGACAAGTTTCTTCTCTTACGAGGTCAGGCCCGTTTTGTCCAGTCGGATCGACCCACAGACCTACTCGACATTCGGGTTGGAACCTCGGTCGGGCTGCGCCCTCCCTCCGTTCCAACCCGAAAACCTCTCATCCATGAAATTACACGGAAGACTTTACACTATGCTCCGTTCCGCCTTCAGTACCCTGCCAAGCTCGTTCTGAACCACGGCTCTTGCTTCTGAAAATTCCATCGAGCCTCTTCCATCGATTTTTCAACCTGTTGTCCCGATGGTTAATTGTCCGCCTTGGACTCCCCCGCCGTCGGCAGCAGTTCATCAAACGATTTATCTTCCCTGAGAAGTTTCATTACCAGGGCATGTATTTGCTTCTTATTGCCCGCTGCCAGCAGGGCATGATACCGGTCGAGGAGTGCGTACGCTTCCTTCTCGCCCAACGCCT
>CAZGDV010000208.1:0-1733 GCA_964524995.1 uncultured Dehalococcoidia bacterium
TCCTGGACATCTACAACGAGGTCATCGCCAACTCCACGGCGGTGTACTCGGTCGAGCCTGTGACACTCGACAACAGGCGGGAGTGGTTGCAGGCGCACGAGCGCTCGGGCTACCCGGGGCTGGTGGCCGTGGGGGACGATGGTGTGGTGGGCTTCTCCACGTTCGGCGAGTTCCGCGGAGCCTGGGTGGGCTACCGCTACTCTGTGGAGCACTCGGTGCACGTCCGCAGCGACCAGCGAGGAAAGGGCATCGGCACGCGCCTCGTGCAGGAACTGCTGCCGCTGGCGCGCGCAATGGGCAAGCACGTAATGGTTGGCGCCATAGACGCGTCGAACCAGGGCTCGATACGCATGCACGAGCGCCTGGGCTTCCAGCAGGTCGGCAACATGCCCGAGGTAGGACGCAAGTTCGGCCGCTGGCTCGACCTCGTCTTCATGCAGCGCTTCCTGGATGAGCCCGGTTCGACTCGTGAGCATTGAGCCCTACCTGATCTGTGCCCGCGGCGCCGACCGCACGGTGCCGTCGCGGTTCATGTCCACCGGCGGACTCTCCGCCTTCGAAACCCGACAGGAGAGAGGCGCCGCTCGCCTGACGCCCGCTGGCCTCGTTCTCCTTCCCCCGGGATCTCAGCCTGCCTTCCCGCTGAGGCTACCTCCTACTCTTGTCGGCATGGTTCGGGAATCAGGCACCCGTCAACGGGCCTGCCTCATAATCTGAGACAGCATCGAGCTGAGTCATGGTTGGGTTCGAAATGTGATTCGTCAGCGTAATGGAGCCCATTACCGTATGGGCCTGCTTCCCACTGACGAAGTACCCGAACCCGTTCTGGCTGCTGAACATGAAACCCTCATCCCAGAGGTCATTGATGTCTCCCGTGGCGGCCAATCCTTCGGCCCAGTCTGCACCGTACAGGTCAAGCAGGGAGTCCTTGCACGCCTGCGTTAGATTTACGTTGCTTTCGGACCCGATTAATGAGCTTGCATAGAGATCCCCAGAGGTTCCCGACACAACCGGTGTGCCATCACTCTCATACATGTAGAGCGCGAACGGGCTACCATCGTCACCAGTCTTGCATATCGTGAAATAGCGATCGGCCAGCATGGTATCCGTGAATTGATGTCCGCCTGACCATGAGGCCGAGCCCCACGACGAATCATAGGCATTTCCGTTGATCGTTGAACTTCCGATGATGAAATCGAAGACCTGGTATTCGGCACTGTACTTCGCCTCGAAGGCACCGCAGCCCGAAGCCGAAACCCACTGCGCATAGAGGGTGACTACCCCATCGTCAACGGCAGTCAGGTTGCTGACGGTCTCTCCGTCGTCGTAGGATGTGCCGTCACCTTCGTCATCCGTATTCCAACCTGCAAACTCGTATCCTGTCCGCGCGAACGCATTGGTGGCAATGGCCTGTTCTTCATCGTAGGTGAAGTCTTGGTCGGACATCGTGCCGGTCGCGTCGTCCGAGTTCTTGTCAAACGTGATCGTGTACGCATTTGCAGTCCATTGTGCCGTATACGTTGTGGGTGAGGCTGGCATGGTCGCAGCGACTGCACTGTCCCAACCGTCAAGAGCATACCCGGTACGGGTAACGGTCGGAGCGGAGATGTTCGCACCGTACTTCACGTTCCCTGAGGTCCCGCCCTGTCCGCCATTGTCATCGAATGTCAGCGTATAGCTGTTGCGTGAGTAGTTGATGTGCACTATCGTCGTGCCGTCGGCTGCTATCTCCT
>CAZGDV010000209.1:0-1636 GCA_964524995.1 uncultured Dehalococcoidia bacterium
GTCTGAAATGCTTCGAGCCGCAGGGGGCGTTCTACGCCTTCCCCTCCATTGAGATTACGGGGATGGACGGGAACACGTTCGCGGAGACGCTGCTGAACGAGGAGAAAGTGGCCGTGGTACCCGGCAGCGCCTTCGGAGAGGCAGGCGAGGGTTTCGTGCGCTGCTCCTACGCCACCGCCTACGAGAAGATCGAGGAAGCACTGGAGCGGCTGCACCGGTTTGTTAGAAGACACGGGTAGGACCCCAACGCACACATAGGGCGGCACCCTTTCCCATATTAAGGGAAGCGAAGCGGCTCGTTCATCCTGGTGTGCTAGCAAGGGCAGACTGTTCGCAATGAATGGCCGTCTCTCCGGCCTGGGCTCTTGGGCAGGGCTCAGGCTGGAGTCATCGTGCGAGCTGTGCTAGACGTATACCACTGCATGATTGATCTGCTTCGAAGGCCAGTCCGCATTTGCGCTTTGGGCGACTGGATGATATAATATGCGCTAGTTTCCACTATCGCGTGTATGCACTTTCCACACTGTATTGAGGTTTTCAAGAGCCCATCGGTACACCTACAACATCTACCATTACTTCATCCTCGACTTCATCTTCTTCTACTCACAGCAAGTAGTCATTGCTCCATCGCCGCTCGACTGAAGACAGAGTCGCCCGGCTGACTTGCTCTGATCGCATATGTACAACGCAAGGGCGAGAAGGCCGAGAGAACGCTTCGAGGAATATGTGTACACAATTCTCCAAGGCCTGCGTCGTGTCGATGATTATGTCACACTTCCCGGAAACCATCCGGGACACCGGCCTGGCACGTTCGGCCACATCCGTCTCCAGGGCTCCACTACGGTATTTCGGAATCCACACCAGAACGTACTTGAGACCGCAGACCGCATGCTTGCCTCTTCCAATGAGGCTGCGATGCGGTTTCTTCCTTACAGCAAACGGGAACCTATCCGACGACAAGCCCGCTCAGCTCTCGCCAGCAGGTCGGCGGAGAGCAGCGGGAAGTTGGTGAAAAACAACCGGTTGATCGGTTCGGCACAACTGGCAACAATATAGAGCCTGGTGTGCCGCGCTGTGGCCCAAAAGCGGGAGTATCAGGAAAGGAGGTGCCAGGCGGGAAGAAACGACGTGGTGCGGACTTCCAGTTACCGGTTGCAAAAGTGTTCCATCTAGTCATGTCAGGAGGAGAAAAACATGCTCAGGAAATCCACGCTTCTGATGTTGGCCCTGGTCGCAGTGGTCCCCTTGCTCGCCAGTTGTGGCGGGGCAGGAGACACGATCAAGATCGGGCTCGACGTACCCATGACGGGCGACATCGCCTACGTAGGCACCCAGTCCCAGCGCGCAGGTGAGATGATCGCTGAGGACGTCAACGGTGCCGGCGGCCTGGACGTCGGCGGGAAGAAGTACACCATTGAACTGATCGTCGAGGACAACGAATCCAAGGCCGAGTCGGCTACGGCGGCGGCGACCAAACTGATCACGCAGGACAGGGTCATCGCGATCGTGGGCCCACAGGCCAGCAAGCAGGCCGTGCCCACGGGCGAGGTGGCGAACGAGAACGAGACGCCGATGGTCAGTCCCTGGTCCACCAACCCCAACACCACGCTGGACCGGCCGTGGGTCTTCCGCGCCT
>CAZGDV010000210.1:0-1629 GCA_964524995.1 uncultured Dehalococcoidia bacterium
CTCTGCTTTCTCTGTACTTGCTCGAGGTGCGGGGCGAGCGGGGCCCGATAGTCAAGTCGGTGACTACAACCAATATGGTGTACAGCCTCGGGGAGCTGTTCTCGGTGCCTGTGTTCGAGACGGCGGTCGGCTTCAAGTACCTCGGGCCCAAGATGATGGACGAGGATGCTCTCATTGGTGGTGAGGAGAGCGGCGGATTCGGGTTCAGGGGGCACATCCCGGAACGCGATGGCATACTGGCAGGGCTGTACCTGCTGGACTTCATGGTTGCTACCGGCAAACGTCCGTCTGAGTTGTTGGCCTATCTCTATGACAAGGTCGGTCCTCACTACTACGACCGCCTGGACATCCACTTCTCTTCTGAGAGGCGTGGAGAAGTGGTCGAACGGCTGAAGGGATTGAAGCCGGACAGGATTCACGATGCTGAGGTAGTCAGCGTCGATACAGTGGACGGGTTCCGCTACAAGCTTGCTGATGGGGGTTGGCTGTTGATTCGCCTGTCGGGGACCGAGCCTCTGCTCCGCATATACGTTGAGTGCAATTCGATGGATCGAGTCCGGGCGCTTCTTGCCGAGGGCAGGAGTCTGGCCGGAGTATGATCCCCCTGGCAGTAAGATGACCTCCTCTGCTATGGACCTCGACGATCCGAAGACCTACGACACACTCGATCCCTCGGCTATGGGAAGGCGCATACGCGAACTGCCCCAGCAGTGCCTTGCTGCATGGAAGCAAGCCAGCGAGTTCGAGTTGCCGGCTGACTATCGCGAGGTCAACCGTGTGATCGTACTTGGCATGGGGGGGTCGGCGATCGGTGGGGACTTGCTGGGTGCCCTGAATGCAGTCGAGGGTGGCGCGAGCGTGTCTGTCCACAGGGGCTACGATATTCCGGCCTTTCTCGACCATCAGGCTCTGCTTGTTGCCTCCAGCTACTCCGGCTCGACCGAAGAGACGGTGTCGGCATTCGAATGCGGGATGGCCTCAGATGCGAAGAAAGTCATCCTCACGACCGGAGGCGAGTTGGCCTCCCTCGGGAAACGGAAAGGCATTCCCGTATACCACATCCGCTATGAAGCCGCTCCCCGAGCGGCTATTGCCCACAGCCTCTTCGCGCTCGTGGGCATGTGCAGGGGCCTGGGGCTCACCGCGTGTACGACTGCGGATGTGGAACAGGCTGTGAGCACTATGGAGGAACTGCAGACCATCATCGATCCTGCATATCCCCTGGAGTCTAACCCCGCGAAGCAAATGGCCGTCAGACTGCGCGGTCGTCTCGCCTGCGTGTATGCGGGGGAGTTCCTGGCACCCGTGGCCCAGCGGTGGAAGACCCAGATCAATGAGAACAGCAAGGCGTGGGCATTCGCCGAGGAGTTGCCCGAGCTGAATCACAACTCCGTGGTGGGGTATCGCCTCCCTGAGGACACCGCCCGAGAGGTGCAAGTCGTCTTCTTGCGCTCTCCGCTGTTGCACGAAAGGATGCTGAGGCGATATGAGGTCACGGGCGATCTGCTATCGCGCGCCGGGGTCGCTCATGAGGTGGTTGACGGCAATGGGTCGGGTTACCTGGATCAGATGATGAGCCTGCTGCTGTTCGGTGACTGGGTCAGCTACTACCTGGCAATGCTATATGGC
>CAZGDV010000211.1:0-1613 GCA_964524995.1 uncultured Dehalococcoidia bacterium
TTGCTTTTCGATGAAACGCGGTTGGCCCCAACGCTGGGCCAGTACCTTCACCTCCTCGCTGGGCTGAATCATGTGTCCTCCTCACCCCAACCAGGTGGCAAACGGACCTGGGGTGAAGGGTGCCAGATAGCACCCGGCTTGTAACGCCGGCCAATGCCGGTCACTGCCTCCTGATTTAGACGATAGAACGCCTGCATCTCCGAAAAAGCGCAATCGGGCAATTCACTGTACTCTCGATGCCACCCCCTCCGCGCATACAGGTGATCGTACAATATGCTGCGCAGCTGTGACTGGGAGAAGTCAAAGGATAGGCCAACCGTGAAGTACAGGTCCGCCTGGCCACCAAGAAAAGGAGGCATCAGGGTTGCAGTTCTCGTCCGGTTGAAGCCAACGAAGATGTCCACAGGCGCCACAGGCTCGCCGTAATACACTTCGACGACTTCCTCCCTCGTGGGAGCTCGTCCCTGGTCTTGGTAGAATTTCACAGCCAACTCCAAAGCTGGTGTGATCTGATCCTTATCCGTGTTGAAGCCCCAATAGAGACGATGTTGGTCGTTCGTCCTTGTCTCCTTTGCCACCGTGTCAAAATGCTCGATCGTGCCTGCGTATTCCGTGCCTTCCAGCACCTCCCGGTAATTGCCGAAGAAGCGGACTCTAACCCCATATTCCTCGTAGAATTGCAGGAACTCAGGGGTTCCCGCTACCCTCTCCATACCGCTGGTCAGGGCCAGAGGCGGGTATCCTTCGCCCTTCCCCTTGAGCTGACCGGGGACGATAGCGTGGGTGAAAAGTGTGTCCACGCCGTGCTCGAAGAACAGCCGTGCAATATCCACGAATCGTCGGCCGCCGTATTCGAGATATTCCTGCCAATAAGACATGTCCTTTGGCCAACCCTTGAGATGGTTCAGGATCAGCCACCGGGTTGTTCCTCCCGCGGCGAACACAGCCGTCTTGGGCCCCTGCTCGCGAACAATTGCGGCAATTTCTGAGCTGTTCAGATCTTGAAATCGCATAGTACCTTCCATCGTCCCCCGACCGTCCGCGGTCGGCACCGTCCGCGGTCGGCACCGTCCGCGGTCGGCGTCGGCGTCGGCGGCCTCAGCAGCCTAGCCAGTAGGAGTTGTGCTCTCTGTGTCTTCCACGGCCAGGCGAATCTCTACTTCCGACAACCCCATCGTCTGCCGCACCTTCTGCACGGCGGTCTTGAGCACGGTCTCCGTATCCAGCGTCTCGCGGATGCTGGTCGTGACGTCGCTGATCTTCTCCTGGTAAGCAGCGCGGCGCTGTGTCTCCTCCATCAGGCGCAAGTTCTCAACGGTCAGCGTGACCTGCTCGGCGACGGTTTCGGCCAGTGCGATCTCCTCGACCGTCCACGGTCGGGGATGGCCTGTCTCATGTAGAGCGATAGTGCCGATGATCTGTCCCCGCAACTGCAATGGAACCACCAGAGCAGCCTGGGGTTTGATGTCGCTTCCGTCGTCTGAGGGTGGACTGGTTGTTGCAACTGTCCTCCCGTGCACCATCGCCGCACGCCGGGCGTCGCGCAGGAACCGCGTATCACCTGGCTCTGTGCCTGCCTCTGTGTAGTCGATCGGGATCACAGGCCTCGTAGC
>CAZGDV010000212.1:0-1595 GCA_964524995.1 uncultured Dehalococcoidia bacterium
CGCTTTTGAGGCAACAACACCCGTTCGGTAACAGTTTCTATTGACGCAATACGCATGCAGAATCCTCACGGAACGTCCACAACGCGCCTTGAGCTTCTGCCGTGCGCAGTGGTGTCTACGGCTGCTGGTGTGTGTCTGGTACGACCACGTCGGTTACTTCGAAGAACCGATAGGGGTAGCCCTCGGCATAGGCATAGTACCTGTCGGGGAGTATCTCCAGGTCGGCATCGAAGAACAGATTGAAGACCAGTCGGAACGTGTTGACCGGGGACACCGGTTCGCACGATGCAGGGATGTCCACATTGGGCAGATAGTATGCGTTGAGTATGCCCATCTTCTGTCTGATCTGGTCATCGGTTGCCTCATCATACTTGATATGCAAGGCGTTACCCTGGGCCCTCCATCTGAGATCGCCCTGTGGTAGCGGACCCTCATCAGCCTGTATGATGATTATCGGCGGCACCTCGGATTGGGACAGAATACTGTCGATCAGCGCCTTGAACTGGCTGTTGGCGTATCTGAGTTGACTCAGGTAGTTCTCTTCACGGCTTCTCTCGTTCTCTTCCTGTGCTGTCACGTACCCGCCGTCTTCATCGAAGACGAACGGCGGGTGTGGGAGCAGGATGTGGGCGAACGTGAAGGTAGGCTCTTCCATCTCCGGAATCTCGGCCAGCTTCTCGAATGCGTAGACCGCGCAGTTGCGGTGCCTTGCACGCTCGTCGTCAAGCAGGCCGGCCTTCGCGCAGAACGGATAGGCAAGGGTGGTCTTGAGGGTGAGCATCGAGAACTCGGGCAACTGACAGTAGCTGAAGCTCACATCAGCGAATCTGTTCTCCCTTGTACCCTCCCACCATGGCCCTATGTGAACATACGTGTATCCCTGTGACTTGAGGAGGCTGCATACGTAGTTGTCCTCGATCATGCTGTAGAACGGGCGAAGGTCCATCGAGTCGTCCGGCACTACCTCTGTCAGGTAATTGACATAACTCATGTTCAAGGACGATGCAAGGGAGGACGGTGTGCGCGGGTAGTTGGAGAAGGCGTCGGGCTGAACATGGAAGCCGGTGTCCTTCAGGTAGTCGATGAACTCGCTGTTGTCGAATGAGTAGAACTCGTCCAATATGTCCTCGCTCGCGTATCTGTCGGGGACGATGTAGTAGACGTCGGGGAGAGCGGTAGCATTGCCGCCCTCCAGGGTCTGTGCTCCCGCTCCGATACCGGTCTCATGCGGATTGGCGGTTGCTCCTGTCTCGTGCGCCACGATCGTGACCATGGGAATGAAGATGAGTGCCAATCCCACGACGTTCAGTACGCCGGATGCCTTGGACAAGTCTCTTCTCGTCTTGGCCAATGAGTAGATACCCCAGGCCAAGAGCGCTAGCCATACCACTGCGAGCAGAATCCAGACCCTGCCTTCTAGGGTGGATCCAACGAGAATGGTGAGAGCGTGGCCGTATGAGAAGAACAGCGCCAGGAACACCGTGATGGCGATCGCTGGCTTCGTTAGCCTCTTGAAGACGACCCAGGACAGCACTAGCAGCAAAGCTGTTGCACCCAGGGAGATCAGGATAGGAGCGACTATCTCGGATGGCGAC
>CAZGDV010000213.1:0-1507 GCA_964524995.1 uncultured Dehalococcoidia bacterium
GGTTGGCGAGAGGAACTGGCGTTTGATCCCGGCCGGTTTCCATGCCAGAGGAAGGCAGGCGGTTCAGGGATGTCCCATGGCCTGCGACCGGGCCTGAGCCCCTATCTGGCTTCGGTTGGGGGGTGTTTGAAAAGCCCGGTCCCATCGCCGAAGGCGATTCCACTTCCCTTCCCAATGACCTTACGAAACAGTGCATGATCAAGCGGCTTCCTTCCTGAGCCCATCGACAAATGTCACCCCCTGAATCACTTGGGGCAACAACGCGGCACCGTTGAGACGACGCCAATGTTTCTCAGCACACTGAGCCAACTTGAAAACCATCGTCAGGCATGCCATCCGGCTGCCGCAGCCCTTGGTCCGAGCCGTGCGTAAACGCACCGTCGCGAACGTCGACTCGATCGGGTTGGTCGTGCGAAGATGCACCCAGTGCTCGGCGGGAAAGTCGTAGAAGGTCAACAACACGTCACGATCTTTCGTCAAGCATGCCACGGCCTTGGGATACTTGGCCGCAAAGCTCTCGACGAACAGGTCAAACGCGACGTCGGCCTGCTGATGCGTCTCGGCCATCCAGATCTCCTGCAGCATCGACTTGGCCTTGGCTTGAATCGACTTGGGCAACTTGTTCAACACGTTGGCGGTCTTATGAACCCAGCAGCGTTGCTCCCGCGTGGCCGGGTAGACCTCACGCAACGCCGCCCAGAAGCCCAGAGCCCCGTCGCCCGTGGCCAGTTTCGGATCCATCGCTAAACCCCGCTGTTTGGCCGCCAGGAGCAATTCTCGCCACGATTGGGTGGATTCTCGATAGCCGTCTGAAATCGCAATCAACTCCTTGCGGCCGTCTTCGGTCGCGCCCATCAACACCAGAATGCATTGCTTATTGTTGCCGGGATCTTCCAGGCGGATGTTGAAGTGAATGCCATCGGCCCATACATAAACATAGCGCTTCTCATCCAGGGAACGTTGGCTCCAGGTCTGCCACTCCTGCTGCCACGCTTCTTTGAGCCGAACGATATTGGTGGCCGAGAATCCTTTGGCCTGGGGCCCCAACAAGGCCTCCAACGCCTCGGTAAAATCACCGGTGCTGATCCCGCGAAGGTAGAGCCAGGGGATCAGCTCGTCGAGGCTCTTGGTCCGCCGCAGATACGGCGGTAGGATCTTGCTGGTGAACCGCTGACACTGACCTTGCTCATCGCGGCGTTTGTCGTTGACACGCGGCTGACGAACCTCCACCAGGCCCACACCTGTCTGCAGATCGCGGGCCGGCAGGTAACCATTGCGGACCACCAGACGCCGGCCGTTTTCGTCCCGCTGGTCGGCGTGACGTTGGAGATACTCGACAACCTCGTTCTCAATGGCCTGCGCCAGCATCTGCTGAGCTCCTTGCCGCAAGATTTCGTTCAAAGCATCCTTGGAACCGATTGACACAATGTGGTTCGATACGGTACCGTCTTCCATGTGGCGTGTCCTTTCATCTGAGTTCGAGTAAACTGTCCACACTCGAAGGATA